>SECS01000041.1 GCA_004211435.1 Novosphingobium sp.
TCGGCCTTGGCACCGCCGCCACCGAGCGCCAGCGCCTTCTTGGCGTCGGCCAGTTCGCGTTCGAGCTTGCGGCGCTCGTCGAGCAGCGCGGCGACGCGCGTCTCGACGTCCTCGGGCGTCGTGCGCAGCAGGCTCGCGGCGCCCTTGAGCGCGTCCTCGCGGGCCACGAGCCACTGGCGCGCGCCTTCGCCGGTCAGCGCCTCGATGCGGCGCACGCCCGAGCTGACCGCGCTTTCGCTGACGATGCGGAACACGCCGATGTCGCCCGTGGCGGTAACGTGGGTGCCGCCGCAGAGCTCGACCGAATAGGTCTTGCCGCTGTCGCCGAAGTTCGCACGGCCCATCGACAGCACGCGGACCTCGTCGCCGTACTTCTCGCCGAACAGCGCCATGGCGCCGGCCTCGATCGCGTCGTCGGGGGTCATCAGGCGCGTGGTGACGGCCTCGTTGTGGCGGATCTCGCCGTTCACTTCGGCTTCGACCGCGGCGATGTCCTCGTCGGTGAGCGCCTTGGGGTGCGAGAAGTCGAAGCGCAGGCGATCGGCCGCGACGAGCGAGCCCTTCTGCGTAACGTGGCCGCCCAGGCGGTTGCGCAGCGCCGCGTGCAACAGGTGCGTGGCCGAGTGGTTGGCGCGGATCGCGTCGCGACGCTCGACGTCGACGATGAGCTGGACCGCGTCGCCCTTGCGGATCGTACCGCTATCGACCTTGGCCTGGTGCGCGTGCAGCCGGCCAAGCGGCTTCGACGTATCGACGACCGTAAGGCGCAGGCCTTCGTTGGTCGAAATCGTGCCGCTGTCGCCGCTCTGGCCGCCGCTCTCGCCGTAGAACGGCGTCTGGTTGGTCAGGACGACGACTTCGTCACCCGCGACAGCGCTGTCGACTTCCTTGCCGTCCTTGATCAGCGCGACGACCTGGCCCTCGCCGCTGGTCGAGGTGTAGCCGGTGAACTCGGTCGCGCCTTCGCGCTCGGCGATGTCGAACCAGACCTCGCCGTCGGCCGCCTGGCCCGAGCCCTTCCAGGCCGCGCGCGCCGCCGCCTTCTGCTGCGCCATGGCAGCGTCGAAGCCGTCCTTGTCGACCGCGATGCCGCGGGCGCGCAGCGCGTCCTCGGTCAGATCATAAGGGAAGCCGTAGGTGTCGTAGAGCTTGAAAGCGGTTTCGCCGGGCAGGCTGTCGCCCTCGGCCAGGCCGCCGGTCGCCTCGTCGAGCAGCTTGAGCCCGTTGGTCAGGGTGCGGCGGAACTGGATCTCCTCGCGCTCGAGCGTTTCCTCGATCAGCGGCTGCGCGCGGCCGAGTTCGGGATAGGCCTGGCCCATCTCGGCGACGAGCGCGGGCACCAGGCGGTGCATCAAGGGATCCTTCGCGCCGAGCAGGTGCGCGTGGCGCATGGCGCGGCGCATGATCCGGCGCAGCACATAACCGCGGCCCTCGTTCGAGGGCAGCACGCCGTCGGCGAGCAGGAACGAGGTCGAGCGCAGGTGATCGGCGATCACGCGATGGCTGGCCTGGGTCTCGCCCTCGGCCTTCACGCCGGTCAGGCTTTCCGAAGCGGCGATCAGCGCGCGGAAGGTGTCGATGTCGTAGTTGTCGTGCTCGCCCTGAAGCACGGCAGCGACGCGCTCGAGGCCCATGCCGGTGTCGATCGACGGACGCGGCAGATCGGTGCGCATGCCGTCGGCATGCTGCTCGAACTGCATGAACACGAGGTTCCAGATCTCGATGAAGCGGTCACCGTCCTCTTCCGGCGATCCCGGAGGGCCGCCCCAGATGTGGTCACCGTGGTCGAAGAAGATTTCCGAGCAGGGGCCGCAGGGGCCGGTATCGCCCATCGACCAGAAATTGTCCGAGGTCGGAATGCGGATGATCCGCTCCTCGGGCAGGCCGGCGATCTTGCGCCAGAGGTCGAAGGCCTCGTCGTCGGTGTGGTAGACCGTCGCGGTCAGCTTGTCCGCGGGCAGGCCCCATTCCTTCGTCAGCAGGGTCCAGGCGTGGGTGATCGCCTGTTCCTTGAAGTAATCGCCGAAGGAGAAATTCCCGAGCATCTCGAAGAAGGTGTGGTGTCGCGCGGTATAGCCGACATTGTCGAGATCGTTGTGCTTGCCACCCGCGCGCACGCACTTCTGCGACGAGGCCGCGCGCGGCACGGCGCGCGTCTCCAGCCCCGTGAAGACGTTCTTGAACGGGACCATGCCCGCATTGACGAACATCAGCGTCGGGTCGTTGTACGGAACGAGCGGTGCCGACTGGACGGCCTCGTGGCCATTGGCCGCGAAATAGTCGAGGAAGGACCGGCGGATTTCGTTGGTCGAAGTCATGAATTCGCCGATAAGCGAGCCGCGCGGGGCCGACAAGCCGGAAGCCGCGATCAGTGTGTCCGGGAATCGTGAATCTTGAACAGATTCTGGTCCGACGATGCACTTTCCCGGGGCGTGACCACGCCGAGCGCCCGCGGCAGGCTGCGCAGGGTCAGCGGCAGCGGCAGCCATTCGAGCTCGCCGTCGAAGGCGCCCTCGATCCAGCCCTGCCCGTCGATCACCACTTCGGTGGCGTTCGCGCATTCGGCGAAATCCCGCTCGGGGTGCGCCAGTCCGACGACGGCGCGCGCGGCGAAACCGATCAGGTTGTGCGGCGCCTGCGCGGCCACGGCGAGGACCGAGAGCTGCCCGTCCTCGAGCGTCTCGCGCTCACCGAACTGACCGGGCTCGATCGAATACTGGTTGTTGCCAACGAACAGCAGCGGCGTCGTGATCGCGCGCGCACCGCCGTCGATCTCGAGCATGAAATGCTGCGCGCGCATGTTGCGCAGCACGTGCCAGGTCGCCGGGATCGAGGCGAGCCACTTGGGCCCCGAAACCTGTTCGCGCTGCCGCACGAAGCGCGTGTAGATGCCGAACGAGGCGTTGTTGACGAAGACACGGTCGCCGGCGCTGCCCAGATCGATGCGGCGACGCTGCCCGTCCACCGCCACCGCGGCTGCCTGCGCCAGATCGAGCGGAATGCCGAGCTGGCGGGCGAGATGGTTGCGCGTGCCGAGCGGCAGGATCGCCAGCGCCGTCGGGGAATTGGCAAGGATCGCAGCGGCACCACCCAAGGTGCCGTCACCGCCGCCGACGACCACGCGTGGCTTGCCGCGATGGCTGCGCACCGCCTCTGCCATATCGGCACCGTCAAGGAGTTCGAGTTCGATCGTGCGGCCGGTTGCGACGAAGGCCTCTTCCACCTTCGCGCGGAGCGAATCGCCGAGCGCCGCCGCAGTTCCGCCGGTACGGTTGATCAGCACTGGAAGCGTGCTTGCCATGACATTCGCCACAATGCGCCGCGAGCCGATTCTGTTCCTCGCGCCGGAGCCTGACAAGGTACGAAGCCTGGCCGCCGCATTCAATAGATTTCGCTTGCGACTCACCGCAGACAGGCAGAGCATCGTCGTTCCGTCTTTGCGCGATCGAGCGCAAGATATGCGCCGACGCGCCTTCACACGAGAGGAGGCGACGATGGGCAGCATGACATCCAAAGGTATCCTGCACGGCAACAGTTCGGCCCGTGCCCCCCAGGCCAGATCCCAGGCCCGCGCGATCGCGCTGGTGGGTCCGGCGGGCACGGGAAAGACAAGTCTCGCCGAGGCGCTTTTGTTCGCGAGTGGCGCGATCACGCGGCAGGGCAGTGTCGAGGCGGGCACGACCGTCGGCGACGCCAGCCCCGAGGCGCGCGCACGCCGCGGCTCGACCGAGATCAACCTCATGCATTTCGACTATCTCAGCGATCGCTTCGCGTTGATCGATATGCCGGGCGGCGCGGGCTTCGCGGCCGACGGCCTCTCCGCGCTGCAATCGTCCGACATGGCACTGGTCGTGGTAGATCCCGCGCCCGAACGCGCCGCGCTCGCCGAGCCGATTCTGCGCCGGCTCGACGAATTGGGCGTGCCGCACGCGGTCTTCGTCAACAAGATCGAGAACGCCCGCGCCGGCGCGGTGCGCGATCTGATCGCCGAACTCCAGCCGATGAGCCGCGAGCCGCTGGCCTTGCGCCAGATCCCCATCCAGGAAGGCGATCGCGTCACCGGCTATGTCGATCTCGCGCTCGAGCGCGCCTATCGCTACCGACCCGGCCAGGAATCCGAACGCGTCGACATTCCCCAGGACATGATCGCGCGCGAGCACGAAGAGCGCACGCACCTGCTCGAAACCCTCGCCGATTTCGATGACGCGCTGCTCGAAGCGCTGCTCATGGACGAAACGCCCGACACCGCGCAGGTCATGGCCGACCTCGCCTCAGACACCGCCCACAACAAGGTCGTTCCCGTGGTGCTCGGGTCGGCGCTGACCGGCGGCGGCGTCCATCGGCTGCTCAAGCTGCTGCGGCACGAGACCCCTGGCCCCGAAGCCGTCGCCGCGCGCCTCGGGATCGAGGGCGGCACCGCGCTCCACGTGTTCAAGATCGCCAATGGCGGCGCCATGGGTCGGCTCGCGCTCGGCCGCGTGATCGGCCCGCAGAGCGGCGGCATCAACGAAGGCGACGAACTGGCCGTCGGCGGCGAGCCGGCGCGCACGGGCTCGCTGTTCTTCCTCCAGGGCGACAAGACCGCGAAGCAGAACGCCGCCTCGGCCGGCGACGTCGTCGCCGTCGCCAAGGTCGACGCAGCGCGCAGCGGCATGCTGCTGCCGGGCAAGGGTGCGAGCTGCACTTCGGCGCTGCTCGTCGAATATCCGGCGCGCAACGCGGCGATCGCCATCACCACGCGCGACCGCAAGGACGACGTCAAGCTCTCGACGGCACTGCACCGGCTCTGCGAGGAAGATCCGGCGCTGCAGTGGTCGCAGGACGATGCGACGCACGAAACCCTGCTGCGCGGGGTCAACGACGATCATCTCCAGGTCGTGCTCGGGCGGCTGCAGCGGCGTTACGGCGTCGCGGTCGACACCCGCGCGCCGCGGATCGCCTACCGCGAATCGATCCGCAAGCCGGCCAGCCAGCGCGGCCGGCACAAGAAGCAGTCGGGCGGACACGGCCAGTATGGCGACTGCGTGATCGAGATTCGCCCGCTCGCCGCCGGCGAAGGCTTCCGCTTCGACGACAAGATCACCGGCGGGGCAATCCCCAAGCAGTACATTCCCGCGGTCGAAATGGGTGTGCGCGATGCGATGTTGAAAGGACCTTTGGGCTTTCCCGTGGTCGATGTCGCGGTGACCCTGATCGACGGCTCGTTCCACTCGGTCGATTCGTCCGAACTCGCCTTCCGTGTGGCGGGGCGCATGGCGATGGGCGAGGCGCTGGCGGCGGCGGCGCCCTATCTGCTCGAGCCGATCTGCAAGGTGACGGTCGATGCACCGGCGGGGACAGGTTCGAAGGTGGGCTCGGTGCTGTCGAGCCGACGCGGCCAGATTCTCGGCCTCGCGCCGCATCCCGACTGGGCGCGATGGGACCGGGTCGAAGCCCTGCTGCCCGAGGCCGCACTGCACGGGCTCGATGCCGAGCTGCGCTCGCTGAGCCAGGGCTTGGCGAGCTTCAGCGCCACGTTCGACCATCTGCAGGAACTGGCGGGCAAGCACGCCGACGACGTGGTCAAGGCAAGGGTCGCCGAGATGGCCTGAGAGAAACGGACCTGGCAGGGCGTGGGGATCGCGCTCCCCGTGCCCTGCTTGCGGCTGTGACCGTCAGAACTTCAGCTTCATCCTCATCATCACACGGTTGCTGATGACGCCGCCGACGCCTCCGCGCTCGACCTCGACCTTGGCACTGGCGTTTTCGCCGAGCTTGAGTTCGGGCGGTCCCTCCTTCTGCTCGTAACGATCGGGCAATGGCCGCAGGCGGAACTGCTCGTTGTCCTGCGCGCAGACGACGATCTCACCGTTCGGCGACGGCGGACAGCGCGGCTTGACCGGCGGGCCGAGCACGTTGAACCGGCCGGTAATGCTCGGCCCAACCGGGGCCGGTGCTTCTATCGGAACGGGGACAGCATCTGCGGGCATGGAACCTCCACGCGGCGTGGAGACCATCGGATTGCGGCGAATTGGCGGCACGCGCCGCGGGGGATGCCTCGGCTTCGGAGCGATCGTTTCAGCGGAACGCGTCAGGCCGCGCGCGTCTCGACCAGCGGCGCCACGGCGACGCGGTTGCGGCCATTGCGCTTGGCTTCGTAAAGAGCGGAATCGGCGGCAGCGAGCCAGAGATCGGCGGTCATGCGATCCGCACCGATCGCGGCGACGCCGAAGCTTGCGGTAACGCGCAGCGGCGGATCGTTGTCGATGACGAGGTTGCGCAGGCCATAACAGAAGCGCTGCGCAGCCTGGATGGCGGCAGCCTCGGTCGTCTCGGCCAGCAGCAGGCAGAATTCCTCGCCACCGAGCCGGCCCAGCGTATCGGCGGGGCGACGCGTGCCCTGGCAGGCCTGGACCACGGCGCGGATGACCTTGTCGCCCACGGCGTGGCCATGGGTGTCGTTGACCCGCTTGAAATGATCGATGTCGAGCATCACCAGTGCGGCCGGGCGCTGGCCGCGGTCGAACAGGGTGATCTTCCTGTCGACCTCTGCGACGAAGGCACGGCGGGTCAGCGCGCCGGTCAGCGAATCGCGGTCGGCCATGTTGCGCAGTTCGAGCTGATCGACGACGAGCGCGGCCAGGCTCTTGAGGATCGCGATCTGCCCCGGATCGAAATCGCGCGGCCGCGTGTCGATCGCGCAGAGCGTGCCGATGTTATAGCCGTCGGGGGTTTCCAGCGGCACGCCGGCATAGCTGGCGATGCCGAGTTCGCCGGTGACGAGCGGATTTTCCCGAAAGCGCGAATCCTGCGTGGCATCGCAAACGATCATCGCATCGCGGCCGCGGATCGTGTGATCGCAGAAGGCGATCTCGCGCGCCGTTTCCGACGCGTCGACGCCGGGATGCGACTTGAACCACTGGCGATCGGTATCGACCAGCGACACCGCGCAGATCGGCACCCCCAGCACGGCCCGCACAAGTTCGGTGATCCGATCGAAGGCGCCGTCGGCCGGGCTGTCGAGAATGTCGTAACGCGCGAGCGCCGCGAGGCGGCCCGCTTCGTCGTTCAGCTTGTCATCCGGCATTGGCATCACCGTTCCATCCACGGCATCTCGGTCCGTCGCATCGCAGTCCAGCGATCGTCTGCAACCATATTCCGTTAGCGACCCGGACTAACAAAACGTACTTACCGGCTGCTTACCTCATGCCCTGCAAAAGACCGCATTCGACCAAAGTCTAAGGATCGGCATGACGATCGCGCACCCGAGTTCCGGTCCTCGAGCGCGGCCCCCAAACGGAAAGGACCGGTGCGGCCACTCGCGGCCCGCACCGGTCCCGTTTCCTCGAACGCCTCCGGGGTTGCCGGGCGACGTTCCTTGAAGGGTCAGATGTCGTCGTCCGCGTCCGGGCCTGCCATCATCTCCTCCGCAAGACCGTCGGTGCGACCGCGAATGGCGGCTTCCAGACGGTCGGCAACTTCGGGATTTTCACGCAAATAGGTCTTCGAATTCTCACGGCCCTGCCCGATGCGGATCGAATCGTAGCTGAACCAGGCGCCCGACTTCTCGACGATGCCGGCCTTGACGCCGAGGTCGAGAATCTCGCCGATCTTCGAAATGCCCTCGCCGTACATGATGTCGAACTCGACCTGCTTGAACGGCGGCGCCACCTTGTTCTTGACCACCTTCACGCGCGTGGCGTTGCCGGTGATCTCGTCGCGGTCCTTGATCTGGCCGGTGCGGCGGATGTCGAGACGGACCGAGGCGTAGAACTTGAGCGCATTGCCGCCCGTCGTCGTCTCGGGATTGCCGTACATCACGCCGATCTTCATGCGCAGCTGGTTGATGAAGATCACCATGCAGCGCGAACGGCTGATCGAGCCGGTGAGCTTGCGCAGCGACTGCGACATCAGACGTGCCTGCAAGCCGACGTGGCTGTCGCCCATCTCGCCCTCGATCTCGGCGCGGGGGACGAGCGCGGCGACCGAGTCGACCACGAGCACGTCGATCGCGTTCGAGCGCACCAGCGTGTCGACGATCTCGAGCGCCTGTTCGCCCGTGTCGGGCTGCGAGACGATCAGTTCGTCGATGTCGACACCGAGCTTCTTGGCATAGGCGGGATCGAGCGCGTGCTCGGCATCGACGAAAGCGGCGGTGCCGCCGGTCTTCTGCGCCTCGGCGATGACGTGGAGCGCCAGCGTGGTCTTGCCCGAGCTTTCTGGGCCGTAGACCTCGATCACGCGACCGCGCGGCAGGCCGCCGACACCGAGCGCGATGTCGAGTCCGAGCGACCCGGTGGAGATCGCCTCCACCTGCATCGTCTCCTTCGAGCCCAGCTTCATCGCGGAGCCTTTGCCGAAAGCGCGATCGATCTGAGCCAGCGCTGCTTCGAGCGCCTTTTGACGGTCCATGGAGTCCTTTTCCTTGCCTTCCTGGATCAGCTTGAGCTGAGCAGCCATTTTCACGTCCTCCTGCCTAGAGCACCGACCGGGAAGGTCAACCGAGGCATTATGTATCGCGTTTGTTCTCACCGAACAAGAGGAGAACAAAAAATTTTGCGGATGTCGGCGAATCGGTGATCGAGCGACGGTCCAGGGCATGCGGCAATCGGCGCCGTCGCTTGCGCGGCACCTGAGAAAGATAAATCGCGCCAAGCCCTTAGACCTTGGTCGCAACATGCGGCCGGTCGCATGGACTCGCGCCGGCATCGTCCATAGGGGCCGTCTCGCTGCTGCAGCGGACCGTGCGGACAGGGGCATCCCAGGGGTGTCCGTCGGGAATCCGCGCAGCAGCACGCTTTTTCCGCGAGCCCTCGCGCCGTCCATCTGGAGATCGCCCGTGAAGTCGCTTTCCCTTTTCGAACTGATGCGCGCCTGGGCCGCCGCGACGGGACTGCTGATCGCGGTGCTCTATTTCGGCGGGCTCGCACTCGATCTCGCCCCGTCGCCGATCCTGCCGCTGATGCTTGCCGCGATCGGCGGTTTCGAGCTGTTCCTCTTCGTCCAGGACATCGTGCTCAAGCGCAGCGGCAACGCCCGCCGCTGACCGTATGACGCGGGTCTAGCGCCCCGCGGCCAGGACCGCGGCGACCTTGTCGGAAATCTGCTGGACCGAGAACGGCTTCGGAATGAAGTGCACGTTCTCGATGTCGATCTGCCGGCGCAATTGCTCCTCGGCATAGCCCGACATGAACAGCACGGGCAGATCGGGCACGAGCTTGCGGATCTCGCGCGCCATCGCCGGCCCATCCATGCTCGGCATGACCACGTCGCTGACGACGAGGTCGAACTGCCCGCCGCTCTGGACCGCTTCGAGGCCCTCCTCGCCATCGCAGGCCGTGGTGATCTTGTAACCGTGCCGCGCCAGGGCGCGCTCGGCGACCATGCGCACGGTGTCCTCGTCCTCGACCAGCAGGATCGTCCCGCCCCCGGCCCAGGCGCTCGGCGGCGGCGCCACGACCACGGCCGCGCTCGCCGGCGGGCCGTGATGGACGGGCAGGTAGATCGTGAAGCGCGTGCCGCGGCCCACCTCGCTGTCGGCGAAGATGAACCCGCCCGATTGCTTGACGATGCCGTAGACCGTCGAAAGACCGAGGCCCGTGCCCTTGCCCTGCTCCTTGGTGGTGAAGAACGGCTCCCAGATCTTGCCGAGGTTCTCGGCCGGAATGCCCGAGCCCGTGTCCTCGACGATCAGCGCCGTGTAGTCACCCACGGGCACGATCTCGCTGCGCATGCCGCGCACGTCGGCGGCGGTGACGCTCTTGGTCAAGAGACTCAGACTGCCGCCACGCGGCAACATGGCATCGCGCGCGTTGACGATCAGGTTCATGATCACCTGGCCAAGCTGCGACGGATCGGCGCGGACCGAGCCGAGATCGCGATCGTGGGTGACGGTGAACTGGATCTTCTCGCCGATCAGCCGCTTGAGCATCTGCGATATCTCGGCGACGACGTCGGGCAGCTGCAGCACTTCGGGGCGCAGGGTCTGCTGGCGCGAGAAGGCGAGCAGCTGGCGAGTCAGCGAGGCGGCGCGGTTCGAATTCGCGCGGATCTGCTGGATGTCGTCATAGTCCGAATCGCCGGGCGTATGGCGCAGCAGCATCAGGTCGCAGGTGCCGAGGATCGCGGTCAGCACGTTGTTGAAATCGTGCGCGACGCCGCCGGCGAGCTGGCCCACGGCCTGCATCTTGGTCGCCTGCGCGACCTGGCGCTTGAGCCGGGTTTCCTCCGAGCTGTCGGTCAGACCCAGCAGCACCGCCGCCTCGCCCAGCCCGCGCACGCCGGCAAGGCTCAGCGAGACCGGATCGTCGGGCTGGCTGGCCAGCCGCACGGCGATGTCGCCCGCGGTCGCCGGGCCTTGGCCATAGCGGCGGATCGAATCGGACAAGGCGCCCTTGTCCTCGCGCACGACGAGGTCGGTCGGATAGGTCGGCGGTGCCTCGCCCTCGCGACCGGCGGCACGCAGGAAGGCGGCATTGGCGAACAGCAGGCGACCGTCGCGATCGGCCATCGCGAGGCCCAGCGGCAATTGACCGAGCAGCGCCTCGAGATGCGGCGCCGCGGCGCTCACTTCGGTGGTTCCACCGCCGAGACCGACCCCCGAATCGACGACGAGCATCAGCGAAGGCGTCGTATCGGGATCGGGCTCGCCGGGCAGGTCGGGATCGGCGACGGGCACATAATAGAGCGTCAGCGGATTGCCGCGACGGCCTTCGCGCGCCCAGGATATCCGGTCGCTTTCCTCCTGCTGGAGCAGCGAGACGAAATCCTGCCCCACGGGCGAGGCGAGGATGTCGCCGAGCGCCCGCGCGGCGAAGCCGGTGCTGGCGGCGCGGATCACGCCGTCGGGATCGACGATCGCCGCGGCGAAGCCCGCGCGGTCGAGCGCACGGCCGAGCTTGCCGTCGAGATGCTGGACGAGATCGGCGACGGGATCGGTGGCGAGAATCGGGACGAAGCGCCAGACCAGGAAGTCGTCACCGCGACCGACACGCTCGGCCTGGGCCTTCCAGCGATGGACTCCCGAATCGGCCAGCGCGCTCTCGACCAGATCGGTGACGCCGCGGCCGTCGCGCCAGGCCGAACGGGCGGCGCGGGCGAGGCGTTCGAGCGAGGCTTCGTCGACCGGCAGACGCGGCGGTGCATGACCGGCACCGAACCAATTTTCATAGCGCGCATTGGCGCAGACCAGCCGGCCGGCGCGGTCGATGATGGCAATCGCTATGTCGGGATTCTCGATCGCGGCGACGGTCACCGACCAGTCGGGCAGCGCGAATTCGGTCTGGGTCTCGGTCGGACGCGGGCGCGTGAGGACATAGCCGATTCCGCCGAGCACGCCGATTCCGCCGGCAAAGGCGGCGGCGACCAGCGGTTCGCGGGTGATCGCCCAGATGAGCAGCAGGCTGAGAGCGAGCGCTCCCGCGACCATGGCCCAATCGGCCGGTCTGCGTGCGGGAGCTTCGCCGTTCATTCGAGCAATTCGGCCGGTTGCGGGACGACGAGGGCTTCGTGGCGCGTGCGACGCTTGTGGCCGATCCACCAGCGCCAGAAGAACGACGAGACCAGATAGCCGACGGCGGCCGAGACCACCGATATCACGAACAAGCCGATCAGCAGCGCGGGCGCCGCATCGGACAGCAGCCAGCGCGTCCACTCGCGCAGGCCGGCGCTGTGCTCGACCATCGACATCAGGGTCGAGATGTCGGCGTGGAAACCCAGCTTGTTGCCGATATAGGCCGAGGCGATCAGGATCAGCGGCGTCGTCAGCGGGTTCGACAGGAAGGTCATCGCCGCGGCGATCGGGATATTGCCGCGGCAGGGCACGCACATCAGTGCAGCGCCGACGATCTGGACCCCGGGAATCAGCGCGAAAATGCCGATCAGCAGGCCCACCGCCACGCCGCGCGGAACCGAGCGGCGGGTGAAGCGCCAAAGCTCCTGCCGGCGCGCCAAGGGCGCGACGAAACGGTTGGCTTCGAGCTCTTCGCGCTTGGGCATCGTGCGATGCAGCCAGGAGACAAATTTGTTCTGCATGATTCCGTCTGTGGCCATGGCCCCGCTATCGCAGAGACAACTGACGTTAACCTTAACCGTGATCCCGCATAATCCGCGACTGTTCGCGTTTCCAGTCACGGTCCTTGACCGTCTGGCGCTTGTCGGCCGTGTTCTTGCCCTTGGCCAGGGCCAGTTCCACTTTCGCGCGGCCGCGCGTGTTGAAATAGATCGAAAGCGGCACCAGCGTCATGCCCTTGCGCTCGACCGCCCCGTGCAGGCGATCGATCTGGCGCGCGTTGAGCAGCAGCTTGCGCGGGCGCTTGGGCTCGTGGTTGAAGCGGTTGCCGTGGCTGAACTCGGGCACGTTCGAATTGACCAGCCAGGCCTCGCCGCCGCGGATCTCGGCATAGGCCTCGGCGATCGAGCCCTCGCCGAAGCGCAGGCTCTTCACTTCGGTGCCGGTGAGCATGATGCCCGCCTCGAACTTGTCTTCGATGAAATAGTCGAACCGCGCGCGCCGGTTCTCGGCGACGGTCTTCTGCTTGTCGAATTCTGCGTGATGCGGACGGGCCATGGTCGGGCGGATGTAGAGATCGCGAGGGCTTTGTAAAAGGCGCGATTTCGCAAATATCCGCCCGCGACCTCCGTCACTGCGGCTGGTGGAAGCCCATGATCACGTCGACCGCGACGATACGGTCGGCCTCGTCGAACTCGTAGACCGAAACCGAGCGCAGCGAACTGACCGAGCCGTCGGCCGCGGTCGCGCGCTCGTCGAGGTCGAGATAGACGAGATTGCCCACCTCGCTCGCGCGGTGCAGGTCCTTCTCGTATTTCTGACTGTGCGCGCCCCACTGTTCGAGCATCGCGCGATAGCTCGGCCAGTCCATCTCGGTGCGCTCGTTGCCGCGACGCACGAAGCGGTCCGCGTCGATCAGCGGCAGCAGCGCATCCCAGCCATCATCGGACTTGCGGTTGACGATCGCGGCCATCTTGTCGCCATAGGCCATGGCCCGCTGCGCGCGCGGGCTGCTGATCTCGGCTTGCGTGGTCCAGTTTCCCGACATGCACTCTCTCCTGCGTTCTTGTGATTCGCAGGAGAGTGTCGGGCCAGCGGCGCCATGCCGCAAGTCCTTGCGAAAGCGTCTACGCGCGCGGGACAATCGACACCCATTCGGAGGCAACCCTGCTTGTTCGCCGCTGGCAAACTTGCCAGATCCCGCGCCGGAGCACGCGGAAGGAACTCATGCCGGTTCAGATGAATGCGCGGCGTAAAACGCCGTCGATTGCCAGCGCTTGTAGAGCGTCGATAGCGGTCCTGGCCGCATCCTGGGCCATGGCCGCGCAGTCGGCCGAGCCGGCCCCTCCGCTCGAAGCCTATGGCGACCTGCCCGAGATCGAACACATGGCGCTGTCGCCCAACGGCAAGGGCCTGGCGATCATCGGCCGCGTCCATGGCGAGCGCAAGCTGACCGTCATCGAGGATCAGGCGGTCCGCGCCGCGACCGGGCTCGGCGAAGCCAAGCTGCGCGCGCTCGACTGGGCCGGCGAGAACATGGTCACCGCCGTGACCAGCGCGACCCAGCGCCTCGGCCCCGAGTTCACCACCGACAAGGCCGAGATGTTCGGCGTCTACCTGATCCCGCTCGACGGCGGGAAATCCGAGCTGGTCTTCGCGCGCTCGCAATCGCTGGCGAAGGCCACTTTCGGCAACTACGGAACCCGGCTGGTCGACGGTAAGTGGACCGGCTTCTACGGCGGTGTCGAGCTCAAGCGCAGCGATCGCGGCCGGGTCGGCTGGGAGTTCGATCACGGCCGCCCCGCGCTCTTCGCGGTCGACCTGGCGACGAACAATCCGCGCAAGATCGGCTATGCGCCCGGCGAAAGCCACTGGCGCAAGTGGCTGATCGACAGTGCCGGCAAACCCGCTGCCGTGCTCGACATCGACACGTCCTCGGGCCGCTGGCAGATCGACAACGGCCAGGGCGCCGCGATTGCCTCGGGCGTCGATCGCCAGGGCGACGTCAGCCTGATCGCGCTTGGTACCGCCGGCACGAGCCTGATCTACGCCACCGACGATAGGGACACGCAGGAACGGCGCTGGTTCGAAACGCCACTGGCGGGCGGCGCGGCCAGCGAATTCCTTCCCGGCGTCACGCTCGAGCGGATTTACGTCGATCAGACCAACGGGCGAATCATCGGCTATCTCCCCCGCAGCGGCGGCAACGCCGTGCTGTTCGACCCGGCCGCCCAGGCGACCTTCCGCAAGGTCTATCGCGCTTTTCCCAAGCTCCACGTCGAGATCGAGGACTGGACACCCGATTTCGGCCACTTCCTCGTGCGGACGAGCGGAAACGGCGACAGCGGTAGCTGGTATCTCGTCGATCTCAAACGCATGGCGGCCGATTCGGCGGGGACCGAACGCCCCGCGATCGCGCCCGCACAGGTCGGGCCGATCTCGACCGTGAGCTACAAGGCCGCCGACGGCACAGCACTCGACGGCGTGCTCACCCTGCCGCCCGGCCGCGCGGCCAGGAACCTGCCGGTGATCGTCTTCCCGCACGGCGGGCCGCACGCGCACGACACCGCCTCGTTCGACTGGTGGGCCCAGGCCTTCGCCTCGCGCGGCTATGCCGTGTTCCAGCCCAATTTCCGCGGATCGACCAATCGCGACGCCGCCTTCATGCGTTCGGGCTACGGCCAGTGGGGGCGCAAGATGCAGACCGACCTTTCCGACGGCCTCGCGGAACTGGTGCGCCAGGGCGTGGCCGATCCCAAGCGCGCCTGCATCATGGGCGCCAGCTATGGCGGCTATGCCGCTCTGGCCGGCGTCACCTTGCAGAACGGCCTCTATCGCTGCGCCGTCGCGGTGGCGCCGGTCAGCGACCTTGCGGACCTCTATTCCAAGCAGAACAGCGCGAGCGGAGACAACCTGATGGTCCGCGCGCAGTTGATCGAGAGCCTGGGCAGTCCGGCCGGCTTCAATGCCGTCTCACCGCGACGTGCGGCGGACAAGGCCGACGCGCCGATCCTGCTGATCCACGGCAAGGACGATACGGTGGTCGGGTTCGACCAGAGCACGGCCATGGCCGGCGCGCTGAAGCGCGCGGACAAGCCGCACGAGCTGGTCGTGCTGCGCCAGGAGGACCATTGGCTCTCGCGCCCCGAAACGCGCAAGCAGATGCTCGAAGCGGCGATGCGCTTCGTGACGCAGCACAACCCGGCCGACTGATCGTCCGCCGGATAGCTTGTTCGAATCAGGCGAGGCCGGCGTGCTTGAGCGCGGCGTCGACCGCTTGGCGCGCCGCAGCGTTCGGACCGACCAGCGGCAGGCGCAGTTCGTCGCCGATCCAGTCGTGGACCTGCGCCAGCGCGTACTTGCACGGCCCCGGCGAGGCGTCTTCGAACATCGCGTAGTGCAGCGGATAGAGCTTGTCGTTGAGCTCGCGCGCCTTCTTGAGGTCGCCCTCGGCGCAGGCGGCCTGGAAATCGGCGCAGAGGCGCGGCGCGACGTTGGCGGTCACCGAAATGCAGCCGACGCCGCCCGCGGCGTTGAACGGCAGGGCCAGTTCGTCGTCGCCCGAGAGCTGGGCGAAATCGCCCGCGATGCCCATGCGGTGGTCGGTCACGCGGCTGAGGTCGCCGCTGGCGTCCTTGATCGCGACGAAGCGGCCCGGATGGCGGCGGGTCAACTCGCAGACGGTCTCGGGCTTGAGGTCGGTCACCGTGCGGCCCGGCACGTTGTAGAGCACGATCGGCAGGTCGCTGTGCTCGGCCAGATAGCCGAAGTGCGCGAGCAGGCCTTCCTGGCTCGGACGGTTGTAATAGGGCGCGACGAGCAGCGCGGCCTGGGCGCCGCACTTCTTCGAGAAGTTCATGTGCAGCAGCGCGTTCATCGTGTCGTTGCTGCCGCAGCCGGCGATCACCGGCACGCGGCCCGCAGCCTGCTCGACGCAGACCTCGATCACGCGATGATGCTCGGCATTCGACAGCGTCGAATTCTCGCCCGTGGTGCCGCAGGGAACCAGACCCGACGAACCATTCTCGATCTGCCAGTCCACCAGCTTGCGGAAGGCGGCCTCGTCGAACGCTCCGTCGCGAAACGGTGTAACCAGGGCGGGAATGGAACCGGAAAACATGGACTTTGCACCTGCACTTGCCCCATGACGGCGCCCGAACTCGAAAAGATCTGGCCGGCCGGCGGGGTCGGTTTATTTCATTCAGCGCCTGATAAGGAGCCTTGGCCCTCTATGTCCAGCATGCGTGCGACTCCTCTTGTGCTGCTCTTCGGCCTGGCTTCGATTTCGACGCCCGCCGCTTGCCAGGATACCAATCGCGACGGGGGCGAATGGGACCGTGCGCGCCAGCAGCTCGCTGCGGGTCCGAGCACGGGCATGGCGGCCGCGATCGCCCAGTGGCGCCAGCTCACCGGCTCGCCCGGCGTGCTCGGCTTCGAGACCTATGCGAGCTACCTGCTGGCCTATCCGGGCCTGCCCGACGAAGACAAGCTGCGCACCTATGCCGAGAAGGCGCTCGACCGCGAATCGCCCGACCTGCGCCGGCTCGTCGCCTATTTCGACCGTTTCCCGCCGCTGACCAACGGTGCCCGCGCGCGCTACGCCCTGGCGCTGGCTGCGCTGCAGCGGCCCGAAGCGCGCAGCACCGCGCTCGTCGCCTGGCGCGGCGGCCCGATGAACGACGCCTCCGAAGCGGCGATCTTTTCGCTGCTCGGCCAGAGCCTGACCCAGGCCGACCACGACGCGCGGATGAACGCGCTGCTCTGGGCCGGCGACGCCAATGCCGCCGCGCGCCAGATGGCCTATGTCTCACCCAATGCGCGCGCGGGCTTCAATGCGCGGCTGGCGCTGAACCAGGGCTCCTCGCCGGGTCAGCTCGGCCTGCCCGTGCCCGGCGACGCGCTGCGCGACGCGGGCTACGTCTATGCCAGCGTCCGCCAGGCGCGGCGTTCGGGCAATGCCTATTCGGCCGTGCAGATGCTGGCGACGCGCCCGCCCGCGCAGACGCCGCCGCTCGATCCCGAGAAGTGGATCGCCGAACTGCTGGCGACCGCGCGCAGCGCCGACTCGTCGAGCGCGGTGCGCATCGCCGCTTCGATCGACGACACCTTCGCGCCGGGCGCCGACGTCAGCCGCATGGCCTACAAGATCCGCGACGACTACACCTCGCTGATGTGGCTCGGCGGGACCAAGGCCATGGCGATGAACAGCCCCGGCTCGGCCGCGCCGCTGTTCTACCGCTACGGCGCAGCCGCACAGACGCCGCAGACGCGCGCGAAGGGCTTCTATTGGGCCGGAATCGCGGCCTCGCGCAGCGGCGACGCCGCCGGCGCCAACCGCTATCTCGAACAGGCCGGCCGGCATCCGACCGCATTCTACGGCATGCTCGCGCTCGAACGGCTCGGCCGGCCGGTGCCGCCGCTGTCGCACGCACCGACGGTCAACCCCGCCCCCGCCGAGCGCCAGGCCTTCCTCGCCCGCCCGATCACCCAGGCCGTGCGCGAAGTCGCCCGCGGCGCCGACTGGAAGACCACGGTTCGCTTCTTCCGCGAGATCAGCGACCAGGCGGTCAGCGAGAGCGACCACGTCCTCGTCGCCGAACTGGCCAGCAGCCTCGGCCGCCGCGACCTCGGCGTCATCCTCGGCCAGGCCGCCCATTCGGAAGGCATGGACAAGTTCAACCAGATCTCGTTCCCGCTGATCCCGACGCCGCCGGGCTCGGACTGGACGATGGTCCACGCGATCAGCCGCCAGGAGAGCCAGTTCTCGATGAATGCGGTCAGCCACGCCGGCGCAAGCGGGCTCATGCAGCTGATGCCAGGCACCGCGCGCGAGCAGGCCGGCAAGATCGGCCTCGCCTACAGCCCCGCGGCCATAACGACCGACGCGACCTACAACCTGCGCCTCGGCGACGCCTATTTCGGCCGGATGATGGACTATTTCGGCGGGTCCTATCCGCTCGCCGTCGCGGCCTACAACGCCGGGCCGGGCAACGTGAACAAGTTCCTGCGCAGCAACGGCGATCCGCGCCAGGGCGGCATCGACTGGATAGACTGGATCGAGAAGATCCCGCTCAGCGAGACGCGCAACTACGTTCAGCGCGTCCTCGAGAATGCCGTCGTCTACGAGGCGATGAACCCCAACCGCGCGCGCTATTCTGGCGCGGCGCCGCTGAGCCACTTCATCGGCAAGCGCACGCCGGGCTGATCCGATGAAGCCCGACGGACCACCGATCAGCCCTGCGGGGATGGCAAGCCTGCGCGCGCGCTACGATCACCTGCTCGGCACCGAACGGCCGGCGATCGTCGAGATCGTCAGCTGGGCCGCGGGGAATGGCGACCGCTCGGAGAACGGCGACTACCTCTACGGCCGCAAGCGCATGCGCGAGATCGACCGCGAGCTCGCGCACCTCGCGCGGCGCATGGCCAAGCTGCGCGTGATCGATCCGTCGGCGCAGGCGGACAAGGGCCGCGCCTGGTTCGGCGCGACGGTGACGATCGCCGACGAGGACGACAACGAGCGCGTGCTCACCCTGGTCGGCGACGACGAGCAGGACGCCAGCCTCGGCCGCATCGGCTGGAGCGCGCCGCTGTCGCGTGCCTTGCGCGGCGCGGCGATCGGCGACCTGCGCCGCGTCCACCTGCCCGGCGGCGAGAAGGAATGGGAAGTCGTCGGAATCGCCTATCCCTGAAGCGCCTGCTCCTGAGGGGAACCGCGCCGCCGGCTCGCGCATTGGGGCAATCATGCAGCAGCAGATTTCGGTCATCACGCTCGGCATCGCCGATCTTGCACGCTCGAAGCGCTTCTACGCCGAGGGCTTCGGCTGGGAGCCCGTCTTCGAGAACGAGGAAGTCGCGTTCTACCAGATGAACGGGCTCATGCTCGGCACCTGGCTGCGACCGCAACTCGAGGACGACATGCGCCGGACCGGCGGTGACGGCGCCGGCGCCTTCAGCCTCGCGCACAACGCGCCAGACGAGGCCACCGTCGACAGTCTGATCGACCAGCTCGTCGCCGCCGGCGGCAGCCTGCTGCGCCCCGCCGATGCGCCACCGCACGGCGGCTACCGCGGCTATGTCGCAGACCCCGACGGGCACTCCTGGGAAATCGCGTTCAATCCCGCCTGGGCGATCGACGCCGAGGGTCACGTCACCTTCGGCGTCTGAGATATTGTCCCGCCTGCACGGACGCGTTACCTTTTGCTCGTCACCTTGTGCAAAAGCATGAGATCGGTGCGGATGCAGCCGGATGCGGGAAAACCGTGACGGCGCGAATTGGGAGATAGGTCATGGCCGAGATCAAGGTCAGCGAACTCAGCAGCGAACACGCCTTCGGCGCGCGGATAGCGGGTCTGAACTGGGACAACATCAACGATCCGGCAGTGCGCGAGCGGATCAACGCAACCTTCGTCGAGCGCGGCATGATCGTGTTCGAGGACATGGAACCGAGCGCGAAGATGCAGGTCGCGGTCAGCAAGATCTTCGGCCCGCTCAAGGATCACCCGACCAAGTCGACTCCGCGCGACGGCGAGACCGGCGACGAGGCCGAGGGCGTGATCGACATGCATTACGATCCCAAGAAGGGGAACAACGACGCCGGCGGACTGGTCGAGATCGACGGCCAGGTGCTCGCGCGCTTCTCGCCCTGGCACTTCGACCACTGCTACAACGACGAGCTCAACTACGCCGGCGTGCTACGCTCCCCGATCGTCGCGCCCGAGGGCGGCCGTACCGGCTTCATGGACGGGATCGAGCTCTACAAGAACTTCCCCAAGGACCTGCTCGCGCAGATCGAGGGGCTCAACGTGATCTACACGCTCGACACGCGGCTGACCAAGCAGCGCTTCGGCGTGAACTTCAAGGCCTTCGAGGACAATTCGCCGCCGATGCTGGCACTGCTCAAGGAAGTCGCGATCTTCCCGCGGGCGATGCACCCCGCGGTCTGGACGCGCCAGACCGGCGAGAAGGTGCTGCACATCGGCCCGTGGATGTCGGTCGGTGTCGAGCACAACGAGACCGCAGAGTTCGAGGCGGTCTATGATGCGGTCTGTCACGAAATCAACCGCCAGGGCACGGGCAACGCGGCCTACTGGCACGAGTGGAAGCCGACCGACCTGGTGATCTGGGACAATCACCGCATGGTCCACGCGGTCGAGGGCTGCGACGCCAAGCACGAACGCCAGACGCTGCGCACGACGATCAAGGGCGACTACGGCCACGGCTATTTCGAGGACGGCAAGAAGATCGGCGAGGTGTTCCGCGAGGTGGCTTGACGCTGCCTTCGCGTCCACCCTCACCGCGCCGACTGGGTTGGCCCAGGGCTTACCAAGTCTCGCGCTTCTCCCGCCGGCGGGAGAAGGATAGCACAGCTTGCCCGTGCAGCGGGCTCGCGAAGCTTGGATGAGGGTGGCCGCGGCCGAGCGCCAAGCTTTCCTACGCGCGCGGATTCTGCGAAGACCCCGGAAATGGCCGGCAAACTCCCCTCCCTTCGCGAAGCGCACGCGGCATCCGACCGCCGTTTCCCGGCTCCCGGTTTGCGTTCGCTGAACCGTGTCACCTTTGTCACCTTGTGCACTCTGGCCCTGCTTCTCCCCGCCCCGGCAGCGGCGCGCGACAGCCTCGGCATGTTCTCGACCTGGGGTGCCTTCCGCGATCCGGCCGTGCCGCGCTGCTATGCCCTGGCCATGGCCGAGCCGAGCACCAAGCAGCGCGACTATCAGCCCTATGCCGCGATCGGCACCTGGCCGCGACGCGAGGTTCGCGGTCAGGTGCATCTGCGCCTTTCGCGCAAGCTGGCGCCGGCCTCGCGCATCGTGCTGACCGTCGGGCGCGAGCGCTTCGAGCTGACCGGCGGCGGCGGCGACGCCTGGGCGGTCGATCGGCGCATGGACGCGGCGATCGTTGCCGCGATGCGCTCGGCCAGTGCGATGACGGTCTCGGCGCGTGACGCCAAGGGCGGCGGCTTCTCCAACACCTGGCCGCTGACCGGCGCTGCCACGGCCATGGACGCCGCCTCGATCGGCTGCGTCCAGCAGAGGTAGAATTTTCCCCAGAACGCGACTATATGCGCCGTTCCCATGGCAGATACGAACCTGATGCAGATCCCCGGGCATATCGACCCGCTTCCCGTCGCGCGCGACATCACCCCGCGTGAGGATGGCCGCGTCGACCTGCTCGGCCTGCCCAAGAAGGACATCGCCGCGCTGTTCGAACAGGCCGGGCTCGACGCCAAGGCGGCCAAGCTGCGCGCCAAGCAGGTCTACCACTGGCTCTATCACCGCGGCGTCACCGATTTCGAGGCGATGACCGACATCGCCAAGACCATGCGCCCCTGGCTGACCGAACGCTTCATCGCCGGCCGGCCGGAGATCGTCGAAGCCCAGGTCTCGACCGACGGCACGCGCAAGTGGCTGCTGCGCACCGCCGACAACCACGACTTCGAGATGGTGTTCATCCCCGACGCCGACCGCGGCACGCTCTGCGTCTCGAGCCAGGTCGGCTGCACGCTCAACTGCCGCTTCTGCCACACCGGCACGATGCGGCTGGTGCGCAACCTGACCCCGGGCGAGATCGTCGGCCAGGTCATGCTGGCACGCGACGCGCTCGGCGAATGGCCCAAGGGCCGCATGGACTTCGCCTTCGCCGCCGATGATGGCGCCGAAGAGGACGAGGACGGCGGCGACTATCGCGCCGACGGGCGCCTGCTGACCAACATCGTCATGATGGGCATGGGCGAACCGCTTTACAATTTCGACAACGTCCGCGACGCGCTGCGGCTCGTCATGGACGGCGAAGGCCTGGCGCTGTCGAAGCGCCGGATCACGCTTTCGACCAGCGGCGTCGTGCCGCTGATGGCACGCGCCGGCGAAGAGATCGGCGTCAATCTCGCGGTCTCGCTCCACGCGGTGACCAAGGAAGTCCGCGACGAGATCGTGCCGATCAACAAGAAGTACGGCATCGAGGAACTGCTCCAGGCCTGTGCCGACTATCCGGGCGCCTCGAACGCGCGCCGCATCACCTTCGAATACGTGATGCTCAAGGACAAGAACGACAGCGACGCCGACGCGCGCGAGCTGATCCGGCTGATCAAGCAGTACAAGCTGCCCGCCAAGGTCAACCTGATCCCGTTCAATCCCTGGCCCGGCGCCGCCTACGAGTGCTCGACCCCCGAGCGGATCCGGCGCTTCTCCGAACTGGTCTTCGAGGCCGGGATCAGCGCGCCTGTGCGCACCCCGCGCGGCCGCGACATCGATGCCGCCTGCGGCCAGCTCAAGACCGCGGCCGAGAAGAAGAGCCGCGCGACCCGCGACCGCGAGGAGCTCGAGAAGCTCTATGCCGAAAAGGAAGCCGCGCTGGGCTGACCATTCGTCGCGTCACCACGTCGGCTCACCGTACAAATCTGCACACAACGATCCGTTCATCGACGGTTGAGGTGCCCTGTCCGAACGCATTTCGGCACAAGCACAACAACATGAGGACAACGATCATGCGCAAGACCCTTCTCGCTCTGACGCTCGCCGCGGTCGCCATGCCGACCGTGCCGGTCTTCGCCGACCCGCCGCATTGGGCGCCCGCCCACGGCCGCCGCGCCCAGGGCCTCTACGACGGCAACGGCCGCTATCGCGAACCGCACCGGCTGGGCCGCAACGACCGCGTCTGGCGCGGCAATGACGGCCGCTACTACTGCAAGCGCGGCAACGGCACGACCGGCCTGATCGTCGGCGCGGCCGCCGGGGCCCTGCTCGGCCGTGCGATCGATACCCGCGGTGACCGCGTGCTCGGCACGCTGCTCGGCGGCGCCGGCGGCGCCCTCCTCGGCCGCGAGATCGACCGCGGCGAAGTACGCTGCCGCTGACGAGCGCACCGCCCCGGCGTGCTTTCGCCGGGGCGGACGTTTTCCCGGTTTCCTAACGCCTTGGCCTGTGCTTGGCTGAGGCCCATGCTTTCTCCAAGGCCACCCGCAGTCCTCGTCACCGGCGGCGCCCGACGCATCGGCGCGATCATCGCCAGGAGCTTCGCCCAGGCCGGCTGGCACGTGGTGATCCACCACAAGGATTCGCACGACGAGGCCGAAGCCCTGGCCGCCACGCTTCCGTCCGCGGAAATAGTCCAATGCGATCTTGCCGATATATCGGCATCGGCCGCGATGATCGCAGCGCTCGCCGCGCGGCTCGACGACTGGCGGGTTCTGGTCAACTGCGCCGCGGTGTTTCACGAGGACACGGCGCAGTGCCTCGATCCGGACGTCTTCCTCGAAGCCGTCACCGTCAACGCCGGCGCGCCAGCGCGCATGGCGCAGGTCTTTCTCGCTCAGGCGCGCGCGCAGAGCGGACGCCGCGTGATCGACCTCACCGACATGAAGATCGCCAATCCGAACCCGGATTTCTTCTCCTACACGATGGCCAAGCACGCCTTCGCCGCGACCGTGCAGATGATGGCCATGGCCCAGGCCGATCCCGCCGACCGCGTCTACGGCCTCGCCCCGGGCGCCATGCTCCCGAGCTTCGACCAGGCGCCCGAGGAACACCTGACCAGCGGCCGCATGAACCTGCTCGAACGCCTGACCGATCCCCAGGAACTGGCCGACGCCGCGCTGTTCCTGGCCGAGGGCTGGCTGGCCAGCGGCGAGACGCTGTTCGTCGATTCGGGCCAGCACCTGCTCGCCCAGCCACGCGACGTGCTTTTCCTCGCGCGCGAATAATCCGCGCTTGCGTCGCAATTCGGCGGCGATAGTCTCGCGCTTCATGTGGTTGTTGGACAAGTTCCTGAGCCGGCTGGTCACCAAGGGCCGGCTTGTCGTCACCGATCATGACGGGCGTGAATACGTCTACGGGCCGGAGGGCGAAGTTCCGATCCATCTCCGCTTCACCGACAAGGGTGCCGCGCTCCACGTCGCGCGCTATCCGCAGATGGGCGCGGGCGAGGCCTATAT
>SECS01000042.1 GCA_004211435.1 Novosphingobium sp.
CCGACGCCCACTCCGACGCCGACGCCATCACCCACGCCAACGCCTACGCCTACGCCGACGCCGACGCCGACGCCATCACCCACGCCAACGCCAACGCCAACCCCTACGCCGACACCCACGCCCACGCCCACGCCGATGGCGTCGGGTTCGGCCGCCGTGCGGCTAGGGGCGACGGCCAACACGAGCTACAGCGCCGCGACCGCGCAATTCGCTTCGGGCGGCACGACGATCTACGGCGACCAGAAGGCCGAACGCTTCGGCGCCGGCACGACGATCGACTACAACGCCGCGAGCGACAGCTACACGTTCAAGCGCAGCGACGGCCTGAGCATCACGATGGCGCCGTCGAACATCAACCGCACGGGCACCTTCGACGGCTCGGGCGGGATTTTCGGCCAGACCATGGGTACCGGCTACGAAAAGGAAGAGGCCGGCCGCAAGCATACGATCTCGATCGTCGGCCCGGGCACCTACCAGGGCATCAAGATGTCCTACATGACGATCTCGATCTGGAACGTGCTCAGCGGCAGCGGTATCTCCACGCGCAACGAGTTGCAGTGGCAGCTCTGGGGCAACCGCACGCAGACCATGCCGACGACGGGCTCCGCGACCTACAAGCTCGACGGCGGCATCGGCGCCAACGGCTTCGAGGCCTCGGGCTTTGCGGGCACCGCCTACGATTTCCTCAAAGGGGAATCGACGGGCAACCTTTCGGTCAACTTCGGCTCGGGCAGCCTCAACCTGCTGATGAACCTGATCGGCTACGACTACGTCGCCAACAAGTCGAAGGACTTCGGCAACTTCAACGGCTCGGGCTCGATCACCAGCGGCAGCCCGAACTACAGCGGCACCTTCACGCAAGGCGGCGACTTCCACGGTGCGTTCTTCGGACCCGCGGCGGAAGAGACCGGCTTCACCTTCTTCATCAACACGTCGACGATCGATATCACCGGTGTGGCGGTGGGCTTCAAGCAACCGTGACGGTGTGGGGTGGCCGGCCTTCGGGTCGGCCGCCCCCGCCCCGGCGTCCGAACTCTGTCCAAGGTGATCCGCCCATCGTGACTTGCGTGGCCCGCCCCGCGCTCCGTGCCCTGCGCGCCTGCTGCCTGGCCGGCGCGCTGCTGCTTCCCGTGTCCGCGGCTCGCGCGCAGGAGAGGCCTGCGAGCGCCGCTGTCGTCGGCCTGTCGCCCGCCGAACTGTTCGACTTTGCCGACCAGGCGCGCGACGCCGGCGATTTCGTCACCGCCGAAGCGGCCTATCGTGCGCTCGCCAGGCATCGCGATGTCGAAATCCGCACCGAAGCGCGGTTCCGCCTGGGGCGAATGCTGGCCGATGGCCAGCGCCAGTATCGCGAAGCCGCGATCGAATTCCGACGCATCCTCGACGAAAAGCCCGACCTGCCCGCCGTCAGGCTCGAACTCGCGCGGATGCACGCGCAGCTCGGCAACCTGCGCGCGGCCGAACGCGAATTCCGCGCGGCCTCGGCCGCCGGACTGCCACCAGAGGTCGAACAGATCGTGCGCTTCTATGCCAACGCGCTGAGCTCGCGAAAGCCGTTCGGCGGTTCGATCGAGATCGCGCTGGCGCCCGATAGCAATATCAACCGCGCCACGCGCGCGGACTCGCTCGGCACGGTTATCGGCAATTTCGCGATCAACGAGGACGCCAAGGCGCGCTCGGGGTTCGGCCTCAACCTGCGCGGCCAGACCTATTATCGCCACCGCCTCGGCGCACGCACCGATCTGCTGGCGCGCCTGTCGGCAAGCGGCAATCTCTATCGCGACGCCGCGTTCAACGACATTATCTTGAGCGCGCAGTTCGGCCCCGAATATGCGATCGGCACCGATCGTGTCGCGCTGTCCATGGGTCCTGTCTGGCGCTGGTACGGGCAGCAGCCTTTCTCGACCGCCTGGAGCGCCGGCGCCACCTGGCAGCATCCCACGGGCAAGCGCTCGCAACTGCGCGCCGAGGGCACAGTCGCGCGCATCGACAACAAGTTCAACGACCTGCAGGATTCGCGCAGCTTCTCGCTTTCGGCCGCGCTCGACCGCGCGCTGACCCCGAGGTTCGGCGCCGGCCTGCAAATCCAGGCGACGCGCGAGACGGCGCGCGACCCCGGCTATTCGAACGTCACCGCGGGCATTTCCGCTTATCTGTTCCGTGAGATCGGTCGCACGACGCTGGTCGCCAGCGCCGGCTACAGCCGGCTCGAAGCCGACCGGCGCCTGTCGCTGTTCCCGCGCCGTCGCGCCGAAGATCGCTACAGCGCCAGTCTCGCGGCAACCTTGCGAACGCTCCAGGTCGGTTCCTTCGCGCCCTTGGTCCGGCTTCGCTGGGAGCGCAACGTGTCGCCCGTGGAGATCTACGACTATCGGCGCGTCGCGGCGGAATTCGGCGTGACCTCAGCCTTCTAGCGCTCCTGCGAACCCCTATCCACGTCCCACCCGAAGCGTCGCGGCGGGGCGATCAGTTGGGCGAGCGTCAGCCAGGTGTCGCGACGATCGAGCAGTTCCCGGCGCTTCGCAGGATCGTCAACATCTGCGGCAGCGCGCTCGCAGACCTGTGCCTGCTCGAGGTAGAACTGTCGTTGGGCCTCCGACATCGCGCGCCACCTTGCGCCGCCCCGCCCGAGAGCGGAGCGGCAATCGCCTCAGACCAGGTCGGGCGAGGACTGGACCGCGGCCCGCTTGCTGAGCGGACCGCCCGCCAGCCGGACCTCGCCGGCACCGACCTTCCGCTGTTCGATATAGCGATAGGCAGCATAACCCAGGGCACCGAGAGTGAGAAGCTTGAGCATGAAATCGTCCTTTCGTTTGCTAGGGAACGGTCGATAGCCGCGGAGGCTCCCGACAAACGGCCCTAACGCCGCCTTCCCGATGTGTTGGATGTCATCGGATCGGGCTTGCGTGGCGGCTTCCAGCCCGGAGGCCGGACCGGCTTCGGCTGGCTGGTGCCGATCCCCATCGCGCCGGCCTGCTGTCGTTTGAGCCCTGACGTATCCGCCTGCGCGGCCTCTGCCGCGGTGGCGCCGCCGCGTAGCAGATTGATCTCGTCGCGCAGGCGGCGGGCTTCCTCGAAATCCTGGGCTTCTGCCGCCGCGGTCATCCGCTGCACGAGTACGTCGATTCGCCTGTCCATCCTGCTGCAACGGCGTGTCGCGTCTTGCGGTTCCGCACGCCTGCTTCCTTCTCGCTTTCTGAAGGACGCACAACGAAGCGCCCAGACAGCGTTCAACAACAAGGGCTTAGCGTGCAAGGGTCGCGGTTCTGCGTCAAACGGTGCCCCGACGTGGAACCGCGGCAACCGGATCGCCATGGAAGCCGGTTTCCGCCCCGGTCATCCGATCATAACCTCAACGCGATATGGCTGGAGCCGGTATGTCCGAATGGGTATGATGTGGGCGTGAACCTGCGTCGCCTCCGCTACTTCCTCGGCACCGCCGCCGAAGGCTCGATCAGCCGCGCGGCGCAGTCCTATGGCATCGCGCAGCCAGCACTGACCCGGCAGATTCAGTTGCTCGAAGCCGACATCGGCGCGCAACTGTTCGAACGATCGCCGCGCGGCCTGCGACTGACCGACACCGGGCAGTTCCTCAAGGACGCGCTCGAACTGCCGCTGAGCGAGATCGAAACCGCGCTGCGCAGCGCCCGATCCTACTCGACCCAGATCAAGGCCTCGCTGACGATCGGCATGCCGCCGTCGATTTCAGAACTGTTCGGTCAGCGCGTTATTGCCCGCCTGCGCGCCGAACTGCCCAACATCGCGCTGCGGATCGTCGAGGCGGATTCGAGCAAGCTCGCGCTCGATCTCTCGCGACGGCTGATCGACACGGCAGTGCTGGTTTCGATCATTCCCGAACAGCGCGTATCGCGCGCGCAAGTGCTGACAGAGCCACTGATGCTCGTCGGCGCGCCGAACTCGCGGCCGTTCGCCAAAAGCGAGGTGACGGTGCAGGATCTCGAGAACACGCCGCTGATCCTGCCCTCGGGTCCGTCGGGCCTGCGGATCAATCTCGAACGCGCGGCCGAGGCCGCGGGAATCAAGATCGCACCGGTCATGGAAGTCGATTCGATCGAACTGACCAAGCGGCTCGTCGCCGAAGGGGCGGTCTGCACGATCCTGCCCGAACGCGCCTATCGCAGTGAAGCAGAACGCGGGGAACTGACCGGTATTCCAGTGATTGGACCTCGGCTGACGCAGCCAGTGCTCTGGGCGGTCAAACCCGACTGGCGCCTGCCCCGCGCCGTCTACAACGCGGTCGAGCGGGTCGTGATCGAGGAGTGGTACGAGGCGGTGACCTCGGGCGCCTGGCCCGCGGAATGGGTGTTCGATTTCTCGATCCTGTCGATTCCTTTCGCCAAGCCGATCGAGACGGACTGAGCACAGTCCCTATCCTTGCGGCCCGCCCAGACCGGCGGCACCCGGCAATATCTTCGCGCCGAGGTCGGTCCACGGCCGTTCCCCTCGCACAGTGAAGGCCCGCGGCCGCGTCGAGCTCGGCGCCGGACCGATGCGCCGCGCGCCACCGGCCGCCGCAAGCACGGCGGCGATCTCCGATCCGATCATGGCCGCGATCATCGCGGGAACGTGGTTCGCCGCGACGGCCTGCAGCGCCAGCGCCTGCGAAGCGGTCTCGATGCCCTCGGCGACGACCTCGATCTTCAGGCTCCGGGCGAGGTTGAGCACGGCCTCGATGATCGCGGCGTCGTCGGCGTCGGTTTCCATGTTCTGAACGAAGCTGCGATCGATCTTGATCACGTCGACCGGGAATTGCTTGAGGTGGCGCAGCGACGCATAGCCGGTGCCGAAGTCGTCGAGCGCGATGCTCACGCCGGCGTCGCTGAGCATCTTCAGCGCACGCTGCACGAAGTCGGACCCGCGGCCGAGGAACACGGTTTCGGTGACTTCGAGATGGAAGTGGTGCGGCGGCACGCCGGCGCGTTCGAGCCTTTCGAGCACGCTTTCGGCAAAGCCGTCGCTGCGGAATTCCGCCGCCGCCGCATTGACCGCGACGTGGCCGAAAGGAACCCCGCGATCGAGCCAGTCGCGCATGTCGACGATGACGCGATCGATCATGCTGTCACTGATCGTCGCGGCGAGTTCAAGGTCCTCGAAGGCCGCGCTGATGGTACCGGGCAATTGGATGCCGCGCGTGTCGTGCCGCCAGCGCAGCAGGGCCTCGAAGCCGTAGACCGAAAGATCGTCGAGCCGCACCTTGGGCTGATAGAACGGCAGGACGCGATCCTCGCGCAGCGCGGTGCGCGCGAGGTTGATCATCGACAGCCGCTCCTGCAGTTCGGCGCGATGCTCGGGCTGGAAGGTCATGGCGCGACCGCGCCGTGAAGATTTCGCGGCGTAGAGCGCGATGTCCGCGCTCTTGAGCAGGTCTTCCTGCTGATCGCCATGATCGGGGAACAGCGCGGCGCCTATCGTCGTATGGCAATCGAGCAGGCGACCGGCATGGGTGACCGGCTGGCGCAGTTCGTCGAGCAACTCGGACGCGCGCGCGTCGAGTTCGGCCACGTCGGCGATATCGTCGAAGATCACGGCGAACTCGTCGCCGCCCAGGCGCGCCGCGAGCGCGGTATCGCCCGGCAGGTTCGCGCAGAATGCCTCGAGCCGGGTCGCGACGGTCTGCAGCAGCGCGTCGCCCGCATCGTGGCCCAGGGTGTCGTTGACCTGCTTGAAATGGTCGAGATCGAGCACCAGCAGGCCGATCTTGCTCTCGCTCTCACGCGCCTTCGCGACGGCATCGTGGAGCGTGCGCTGGAACAGCGAGCGGTTGGGCAGTTGCGTGAGCGGATCGCGCGTCGCGCTCCAGCGCAGGCGCTCCTCGGCCTCGCGCCGGTCGGTGATGTCGCGCGAGATCGCCACGAGCTTGACGGGAACCCCGTCCTCCCCGAGCACCGGCGATATCACGACCTCGCCCCAGCGCGTGTCGCCCGAAACGGTTTGCCCCGCCGCGGTGAACCGTCCGATGCCGCCGCCCCGCGCCTTCGCCAGCGCCTTGCGCACGAGCGCGCGGTTCTGCGAAGGCCACAACTGGTCCCAGGGCCGGCCATAGAGCGTGGCGACCTCGCTCACTTCCATGCCGCTGGCGCCCGCGCCGTTCATGAACTGGAGCGAGCCGTCGAGCGCGAGCAACATGACGCAGTCGATGCTGGCCTCGACGATGCTGCGATTGGTCGCCTCGCTTTCGCGCAGGGCCGCATCGGACAGCTTGAGTTCGCTAAGGTCCATGAGCGAGCCCACCAAGCGGATGGGCCGTCCGGCCGGATCACGCATGACCTGGCAACGCGTGTAGATGTCGGCATAGGTGCCGTCGCCGCGCCGGAAGCGATGCTCTCCGACATAGCGTCCGTCGCTGCCGGCCACGAGATCGCCCAGCGCCGTGGAGACGCGCTCGTAATCGTCGGGATGGACCTGATCGCGCCACCACTGCGCCGTATGCCGCACATCCTCGGGCCGGTGGCGCAGGACCGCGGTGATCGCCTCGTTGAAGGTCATCTCCTGCGTCGCGAGATCGAGGTCCCAGATGACCTCCATCGCCGCCTGGCTGACCAGCCGGTAGCGCTCTTCCGTCTCGCGAAGCTTGCGTTCCGCGATGACCTGCTGATGGACGTCCCGGATGAAGCCATCGAGGTAAAGCGGCTCGCCATCAGCGGAATAGGCCGCGCGCCCGCGCTCGTGCACCCAAAGGACATCGCCATCGCCACGGACGAGGCGGTACTTGAGTTCGAACGGCAGCCTGCTCTCGATCGCAGCGGTCACCGCCCCGGTCAGGTCCTCGACGTCCTCGGGATGAACCAGCGTCATCCAGTCGCGCCCGCCGTCGAGGAATTCCTCCGCGGTATGGCCGGTCAATTGTTCGACCGCACCGCCGATGAAAGCCATCGACCAAGGCGGTTCGAGCGAGCAGCGATAGGCCACGCCCGGCAGGCTCGCGACGATCGCACGCTGGTGCTTTTCCCGTTCGCGCAGCGCGGTCTGGTCATGCTTGCGCTGGGTCACGTCGTAAACGATACCGCCGAGATACCGGTCGTGCCGGCCCTCCCCGGCGGCGTGGCGCGACAGGCTGTAGAGCCAGCGCACCACCCCATCGGGCGTGCGGACGCGGAACTCGACCTCATGCGGAACGCCTTGTGCGATCGCCTGGCCGGCGCTCTGCCAGATCCGCTCGCGATCCTCCTCCAACACCCAATCGAAGGCCGTGTTGCCCGAATAAGGGACGGGATCGAAACCGAGCAGGCTGCTCGCGGTCGCGTCCATGGCGAAGAGGCCGCTGACGGTATCGAGTTGCCAGGTGCCGACACCGGCCGAGGCCAGCGCGAAGGTCAGGAAAGGTGCCGTGCCCAGCGGCGGCATGCCGGCAGCGTCGCCGGCAACGTAGCCCGCAACGGGGACGCGTGCGACTTCCTCGCTGCCGCGCCAGAAGGTCCTCTCACCCCCCGTGCCTAGATCCACCGCCCCATTCTCCCAGAACCGTTCGTTCGTGAAGCGATCTCGATACGCGATTTGGGTTAATGGCTCCTATCCGAGCTGACCAGTGCTGCCCCGAGTGGAATCCCGTGCTCGTGATCGCGCGTCATCGCCGCAAACTGCCGCCTGGAAACCAACCCATTCCGATGGAAAGATCCGATAGGGAGTGAATTGAGTTCTGGCTAAACTCCCATCGATTGGAATAGCTTCTGCCGTCAAACACAGGAGTGCAAGATGTCCGCGCCGCCAGGTCAAGAGCCCGACGATACAGATGCCTCCGAACGCAATGCCGAGCGCGCCGAGCTCCATTTCCTCGCCGCGCTAACTGACGAATTGATGCGCGCCCTGCTGACGTCGGGGGTCCTCACCCAGGCGCAGCTCAACGAGATCGAAGCGGAAACCGCCAAGAAGATCGGGTCGATCCCCCGCGCCTGGTGAGCGATGGTGACGGCGCACGGGATGATTTGAAACCCCGTATCGACTGAAACCAGGCCGGCCAGCCAGCCAAGAGGATCGGGCCGCAATCCCCTCGGCTCGCTATGCCACGATCGCGGAATCAACCTGTTCGATTCGGCACCTCACCCAAAGGTGCCGAAGGTCGAGGCTCCATGGTCGATAGCCGCGGTCGCCAGGTCGAGCTCGAGCGACAGCGCCGCGCTCGCCGGCGCGACGGCGCCTGGCGTGGTGCCGATACCCTGCGTTCCGACCTGGATCACGCCGTTCTTGATCGTCACGCCGAAGCTCTGCCCGGCGAAGGAGAACTGCGCGCCGTCGGCATCGCCCTGGACCGGCAGGCTCAGCAAGCGCAGGTCGCCTGGGCATTGTAGACGTTGATCACATTGCCCGTCTGCTGGAACCTGTAGGCTCCGATCGCTTCGGACAGGCGCACCGCGTCGACGCCCTGGTCCGCGACGATGCCCGCTGCGCCGGGCAGGATAACGAGCGTCTCGCCGCCGCCCGTTCCATAGGCCTTGGTACCGCTGGTGGCGGCGGTAACCTGTCCATCCTGCGCAAGGAACACTTGTGCCCCGCTCTCGCCCTCGGTGGGGGGGTTGCCCGAAGTGCCATCGAGGACGTCTTTGCCCGAAGTGCCGTCAGCCATGTGTATTCCCCCTGTCGCGAGATGCCCGCGATCGTCTGCCCCATGCCGTTTGAGCCGCGCCTTGCCCGCGCGGCCTGTTGTGAGATTGTTTTCGGCAGGGAAGGCGACCGGCACGGACAGCCGCGTCCCGAACGTACTAATCCGGCAAGACTGCGGCCGCCACATCTGGCGGCCGTGCGGAGATACCTCCAATCTGGAGTAGGTTCCAAGCCTTGAACGTGCAGAACTGACCACAGAAGTAATGAGGAGTTAACTGCCTTCCCGGGATATACCTATCCAGGAGGCATCATGCAGAACAGTTACCGGGAAGAGACGATCATTTGGGCCGACGTGGCCAAATGTATCTGTGTTTTTCTAGTCGTCATATTACACATGGAAGACCACATCGCCGTGTCCGGCTGGACCGACGATGGCGTCATCACGCAGGCATGGCATTGGATCAACATGTTCCTGCGTCCGATAAGGCTTCCCATGCTGTTCCTGGTATCGGGAATGCTATCCGCCAAATCCATTCTTCACGATGACAAGGATACGGTTCGCAAGTATCTGATAAAACCCATCTATCTATACGGGCTGTGGAGCGCGATATTCGTCACGCTCATTCCGCTCTACCCCAGCAGCGCCAATATAGATCTCGGGCCAATCGAGCGAATGAGGCTCGTCCTGCTCATGGTCTCGCCTGCCTGGTACCTGCTGGCCCTGGCCGGATTCTACTGCATAGCGACTGTGACACGGCGTTGCGACCTACGCTGGCTGTTGCTGGTCTGCGCGCTGATCTCCCTGTGCGGAAGCTTCATCGAACCTACGTTGAGCACGCAAACGCACAAGCTGGCTCGCTGTCTCGTGTTCTTCATCGCTGGCGTGCGCCTGCGCGATGCACTGCTGGCCTATACCGCCGCAGCGACACCGCGGCTGCTCGTCGTGAGCGGGCTTTTCTTTCTCGGCGCTGGCACGATGAGCGTCGCGGTGGGACGCTATCTCCTGCCGGTAGACCTCGTCGCCGCCGCCTTCTCGCTGCAACTGGCCGGACTCATCGCCACACGCTGCCAGGCGCTGCACCCGCCCGCCCGGTGGCTCGGCCAGCGCACGCTCTACATCTACCTGCTGCACTTTCCACTGGAGGTGCTGCTGAGCGACGCGGTTCGCCACAACGCCGGTCCGCGGCTGCTCGGCAATGCAATGGCGGGCATGCTCTATCCGCTCGCCGCGGCCGTCGTCGTCGTGCCCGCGGCGCTGGTGCTCGGCGAGGCGATGCGGCGTTGCGGGTTCGCCTGGATGTTCGACCTTCCGCGCTGGCAAGGCTTCGAACGGAAACCCGCCACGGCCCGTCCCTGACGCTGTCGCAGTTTGGGACGGCTCCGGCCCTAGCGATTGCCAAGCCACGCGGTTCTGGCATGCTTGCCCCCTGGATTCGCAAGGGAGCAGGACCGATGACGCCGCCGATCGCGCACCGTGCGTTGACTGCCCTGCAATGCGCGGTCACCCTCGTCGCGATCCTGGGCGGGATCGGCATGATCGCCTGGCTCGCCGGTCTCGTCGCGATCGCTGACCTGCCCTATGCGTTGAGCGGGGTCTTCGGCGGCTCCTTCGTCATGGGCCTGATCAAACAGCGCCAGCCACCGCGCACCGTCTACCGGGCCTGACGCAGCCGCTCGACCGCCAGCCGGAACGCGAAGCGACGCCGGATCTGCACGACCTCGGGCGCCACGCCCGCCTCGCGGAGGATTGCCCGCCACTCGTCCGGTCGAAACGACCGTGCGATCGACAGTCGGCCGTCCTCGCGCACGATGCGATGGACGCGTAACAGTCGCGCGAGGAGCGGATAGCCCCAATGGGCAAAGCCGTGGCGGTGCAGGTCGCAGATCAGCCAGCCGGTTTGCGCGTGCTGTTCCATGTGTCCGATGAAGGTCTGGAGTTGGAGATCGGTCATATGATGCGCGACCTGGCTCGAGATGATGAAATCGAAGGGTCCCGCCTGATCACGGTAGTCGCCGATACGATAGTCGATCGCCATGTCCGGCGGCGTCGCCGCGCGGGCCGCGACCAGACTGTTCGCGTTGAGATCGACGCCGACGAGATCGACCGCGATCTCCCGCCTCTCCGCCCAGCGATGGATCGTGCGCAGGACGTCGCCGTCACCGAAGCCGACATCGAGCAGGCGGAAGCGCTTCTGCTCGCCCACTGCGCGCGCGAGGAAGGCGAGCGCCGGCCAGGCCGTGAAGGTCCAGCGGTTCACCCGCGCGAGATCGTGCAGCACTTGCGCATAGACTGCCGGATCGAGGTCCGGCGAGTCCATCTGCTCTTCCTGTCGCGCACGGATCGAGAGGTCGGCCATGCGCAGGCTATAGCCGGTTTGCGGCTCCGACGAAGGCCTTACGCGCCCCAGGGCTTGCTGCGCGCATGTTCGGAGATCGTAGCCTCGACCGACATCCGCCCGACACGCGGGATCTCGATCGTCATCGTCTCGCCGGGCAGCACGGGGCCGACGTCGGCCGCGCCCGACATGAAGATGTCGCCCGGATAGAGCGTCATCTGGGTCGAGGCGAAGGCGATCATCTCGGCCGGGCTGCCCGTGAGATCGGCGAAGCTCCGCTCGCCGCGCAGGTCGCCGTCGATCCAGAACCTGTAACCGAGCTCGGACGGGTTCGGGATCTCGTCGGCGGTGACCAGCCAGGGGCCGATCGTGCCGTAGGTGTCGAACGACTTGCAGAAGGCCCAGTCCTCGCGCTCGGGCTTGAGCGTCGTGTCGAAGGCGCAGGCATAACCGGCAACGTAGCTCAGCGCCTCGTCGACGCGGACAGGGCGGTCGATCGTCCGGCCGATGACGAAGGCCAGTTCGGGCTCGTGCACCGTCGTGCGGTCGGGCCAGCGGATCTGCAGACCCTGGCTCGGCCCGGCCAACGCGGTCACCACCTTGCCCATGAAGCCGATCATGCCGAAGGGCGCGCCCATGTGCTTCCAGTTGCCCGCGCCGCAGACGAATTTGGCCGGGTTGGCGACGGGGGACAGCAGGTTCACCGTGTCGAGCGGGATCGCCGGCTCGCTTTTCGCCAAGTCCGCCATGCGCGGGCGCAGTTCGACGAGATTGGCGATGAGTTGGTCGCCCAGCGGCAAGGGCCATCGCAGCGGCGGCAACGCCTCGGTGACCTGGGTAACGTCGTGTACGCCATCGTCGGTCACCACACCCAGGCGCGGCGTGGCGGCGCTGTCGGCCTTCAAGGTGAAGCGGCAGATCTTCATGCGGTTGTTTCCCTGGCTATCCTGTCCCGATCGCCTCGAGGCATATCAGGCCCTTCGCGTCCGACGCCAGCGGCGGCAATGATTATCGGACGCTGGGCAGGTAGGCGTGGATGGCCTGCGTGGCGACGGCCGGCAGCCTCGATCCCCATTGTCCACATGGATTTCTATGATCCACTAAGTATCATAAAATTTGACAGCCTCTCAGCTTTGACGCAAACAAGGCGTATTGGCGAGCCCGAAGGGCCGAGGGGAGAAACCATGCGCGACTACGCCGACGTCGATTTCTACACCGACACCTCGCTCGTCGAGGACCCGCATTCCTATTTCGACTTCCTGCGCGCGCAGAACCCCGTGACCAAGCTGCCCCATCGCAACGTCGTGGCGGTGACCGGTTACGAGGAGACCATTCAGGTCATGCTCGATGCCGAGCACTTTTCCAGCGTCAATGCGGTCAACGGCCCGATCCCCGACCTGCCTTTCGAGCCCAAGGGCGACGACATCACCGAAGAGGTGCGCAACGCGCGCAGCAAGATCGCCTATTCGGACCAAGTCGTCACCGAGGACGGCAAGCGCCATGCCGACCTGCGCTCGATCCTGGCCATGCTGTTCACGCCGAGCCGGCTCAAGGCGCTCGAACCGAACCTGCGCTTGACGGCCGACACGATGATCGCCGAGTTCGCGAACGACGGCCGGGTCGATCTCGTCGCGCAGTACGGCGGGCCTTACGCGACGCTCGTCATCGCCGACCTGCTCGGCGTGCCGGAAAAGGACCGGCCGCTGTTCCGCAAGTATCTCGAGAATGCGATCCCCGCCGAAGTCGGCGGCGAGGTCGACATGGCCAACAGCGGTTTCGCCAAGGTCGGCAAGCACATCTTCGGCTACATGACCAAGCGCCGCCTGCTCAACAAGCCGGGCATCAAGCAGCTGCGCGGATTGTTCGGCAGCGACGACAGCGGCGAGATCCTCACCGAAGTGGCGCTGGCGAAGTTCCCCGACGGCTCGCACCCCTCGCTGGTCGATGTCACGAGCCTGGGCGCCTTCCTGTTCGGCGCCGGCCAGGACACGACCAACCGCCTGCTGTCGAACGGTTTCCGCATCATCGCCGAGCGCCCCGACGTCCAGGAAGAGCTGCGGGCAGATCCCAAGCGCATCGGCGCCTTCCTCGAGGAATTGCTACGCTTCGAAGGCTCGGTGAAGAGCGGTGGAAGGCTCTGTGTAAAGACCACGACGGTCGGCGGGGTCGAGATCAAGGCGGGGACGACCCTGCTGCTCTCGCACATGGCGGCGAACCGCGATCCCAAGCGCTTCGACAACCCGCACGATTTCGATATGAACCGCCCCAAGGCCAAGGAACACCTCGCCTTCGGCCGTGGCGCGCACACCTGTATCGGCGCGCCGCTCGCGCGCAAGGAAGTGACCGTCTCGATCGAACGCCTGCTCGCACGGATGGGCAACATCCGCCTCGACGAGGAATTCCACGGCCCCGAGGGGAACCGCCGCTTCGACTACGAGCCGACCTATATCCTGCGCGCCCTCAAGAGCCTGCACCTGAAGTTCGACCCGATTTGAGGCAATGTAAGATCCTCCCCCACTGGGGGAGGATCTAGTTCAAACGCTCATATCCGTCTCGCGCTCGACGACCGTCGCGATTCGCATCGTCGGGCGATGGAAGAACTTGAGCTCGTCCTGCACAACCTCGTCGGGCATGACCGTCGTGGTGATGTAGCCGAGCGTGCCCTGGAACGTCGCTTCGTCCTCGAACCACATCTCGCTGATGACGTCGTAGGGCAGTTCCTCGCAGGTGCCGCTCTCGGCGTGCGGCTGCGGCGTGAGGTAGCGGCGGAAATAGCGGGCAATCCCCTGCATGTAGGGCCGGCACAGCGGGACGTGGTGATTCTCGTAATAGTCCTCGAACTGCGCCATCGTCGTGCCGGGCTTGCGCTTCATCAGCAGCAGGATCTTCCAGTAGGTCTTGTCCGCCATGGCCAGGGCCTCCGTCAGCGCAGCAGGCGCGCGCGCAGCCGGCCGATCTGCTCGGGACCGACCTGAAGCTCGCGATCGAGGAAGCCCTCGATCGAGCCGTAATCCTTGCGCAACTGGTCGAAGGCCGCATCGAGATAGACGCCGTCGACCCCGGTCAGCGGCGCGATCACGTCGGCCGGCAGGCGCGCCAGCATCGGCGAGATCGAGGCCGTCAGCGTGTTCATGCCCGGCGCGCCATTGCTCAGGAGGAAGTCCTGGCGCACGGTCTCGTACGGTACGCCGAGCGCGGTCAGAACGAGCGCCGTGGCGATGCCCGTGCGGTCCTTGCCGGCAGTGCAGTTGACCACGACTGGACCGGTTCCGGCGACGAGGCTGGCGAAGAGCTCGCGATAGGCGGGCGCCTGCTCCTTGGGCATCGTGCGATAGGCGCCGGTCATCATCTGGCGCACCGATTCCGCATTGAGCTTGCTCGGATCGGCGAAGACCGAGGCCATGTTGCCCATCGACATGGCATAGTCGCGCGTCCAGTAGACGTCGCCAAAAGCGGCCTGCTGGCTGTAAGCGTCGCTTTTGCGCTCCATCGTCGTGCGCAGGTCCACGATGCGGCTGACGTGGAGCTTGGCGAAGTCCGCCTTGCCCTTGTCGCTGAGGCTGCCGAGCGGACCCGAACGGAAGAACAGGCCGCTTTTCACGGTCTTGCCGTCGGCGGTGTGCAGCCCGCCGAGATCGCGGAAATTGCGCGTACCTTCGAGCAGGACGAAACGGCTGTCGTAGGTGGTCGCCGGTGCCTGGGCCGTGACCTGCGCATGATCGTGGGCATGCGCTGCAACGGGCGCGGCGGTTTCGGCAAAGGCCGGCGCGGTCAGTGCGAGGAGCGAGAGAGCGAGGGCGGTACGCAGCATGGGTAGGTCCTTTGGGGTTCAACCGATTTTGGGATAGTCGCGAGCCTTCGGCATCAGCAGAAACAGAGTGCTGCCGATGACGATAGACCCGGCGATGACGAAGAGGAATGGCTCGAAGCTGTCGTAGCGCGCGAGCGTGTAGCTGACGCCGAGCGCGCCGACGGCCGAGGCGAGGAAGGCGGCGATCATGTGCAGGCCCAGCGTGGTATTGTAGATCCGCATCTTGAAATAGCGCGCGACGATGAAAGGCATGATGTCGGTCTCGGCACCGACCGAAAGCCCGACGAGGAACATGGCCACGGCGATCACCGTGAAGGCATCGAACGAAGTGCCGAGGATGACGAAGCCGATCGCCGGAATGATCATCGAGAAGAACGTCACCAAAGGTGTCGAGAACCGGTCGAGCGCAAGCCCGCAGGCGACGCGACCGACGAGCGTGCCCAGCACGTAGATCGAGGCGATATTCGCCGCGCCCTGTGTGGTGAGCCCCTGGTCGATCAGCATGAGGTTCATCTGCGAAGAGTGCAGCTGGGTCTGCAGCAGGCAGAGGAAGGTCGCGACCAGGATCAGCCAGAACAGTCCCGAGCGCAGGATCAGGCGGTAGTCGTCGCGGCTGGTGCCCGTCGCGACGGTTTCGGCGACCGGTTCGGAAGCGGCTTCGCGATCGATCACCTGCCCCGAGGTTTTGGGCACGAGGGCCACGGCCACGAGCCCGCACAGGCAGCACAGCGCGCCGAGCAGGACGTAGGACAACCGCCAGCCGATGGTCAGGATCAGCATGTTGAGCAGCGGCAGCAGCGGCGCGGCGAGCGCGGCGGGTGCGCAGTTGACGATCGTCAGCGCCAGGCCGCGCGCCTGGGTGAAGTTCTCGGCAACGACGCGCGTGTAGACCAGGGTGCCGGTCATCGAACCGATGATCAGAACGAAGGTGAACAGCGCGAAATAGGCATAGAGATTGCCGCCCATCAGACTGTATCCGATGAAGCCCGGCAGGATCAGCAGCGAGCCGATGAGCGCGACGCGGCGCACACCGAAGCGGTCGGTCCAGCGGCCGATGATCGGCAGGAAGGGCAGCATGATCAGCATGGTGATCCCGATCAGCGCGAATTCGGCGCGGCTCCAGCCGAAGGCCTTGATCAGGTGCGGCGCGAAGATCGAATTGGTATAGGCGAACAGCGGCAGGCTGGTGCCCACCCCCAGGCTTGCCGCCGCTAGCGGCCGGACGTTCCGGCGCAATTCGCCCAGATAGCTCACGCGGCTCTCTCCCATGTCTCAGCCGCGCACCGGGCCCTTTCGTGCGGTTGTCGGGGAAGAGCGCAGGCTTGTCGAGGGGTCATCCCACCTTCTCGACGTCGCGCGAGCCGGGCAGCAGCAGGAACAGCAGCGCGCCGACCGTCGCCGTGCCCGCCACGAGATAGAGGAACGGCGAAAAGCTGTCGTAGAGCTTGAGCGACAGGCTGATCGTCCCCGCCCCGATCGCCGAGGTCAGGAAGCTGACGACATGGACGAGGCCCAAGGTCGAATTGAAGATGCGCAGCTTGAAATAGCGCGCGACGATGAAAGCCAGGATATCGATCTCGGCACCGATCGACAGCCCGACGAGGAACATCGAGAAGGCGATCACCGGGAAGGTGTTCATGTCCGTCCCGAGCAGGAAAAAGCCGATCGCGGGCAAGCCGAGCGACAGAGCGGTCACCACCGGCGTCGAGAACCGGTCGAGCGCCAGCCCGCAGCTGATCCGGCCGACCAGCGTGCCGACCACATAGATCGAGACGATGTTCGCCGCCCCCTGCGTGGTCAGCCCTTGCTCGATCAGCATGACGTTCATCTGCGAGGCGTGGAGCGGCGTGTAGAGCAGGCACAGGAACATGCCCGCGACGATGATCCAGAAGGTCCCGCTTCGCGTGATGACGCGATAGTCCTCGCGTGCCGATCGCGGAGCCTCCGCATCGGGCGCTTCCGAGCGAGCGGGACGCAGCGCGGCAGTCCTAGCGCCCTTCGGCGGCTTGATCAGGCTCAGCGCCACGGCCCCGCCCAGCCCCGCGACCAGGCCCATGCCGAGATAGGCCTCGCGCCAGCCATAGTGTTCGATCACCCAGTTGAGCAGCGGCACGCAGCCCACCGCGAGGACCGCCGGCGTACAGTTGATGATCGTCAGCGCGAGCCCTTGCGCCTTCTCGAAATTCTCGGCGACGAGGCGCGAATAGACGAGCGGCCCGGTCATGCTGCCCACGGCCATCACCAAGGTGGAGCAGAGCGCGAAGTAGTAGAAGTTGCCCCATTGCAGCGCATAGCCGACGAAGCACAGCGGCACGAGCACGGTGCCGAGCAGCGCCACGCGCCAGACGCCGAGCTTGTCGGTGAAGCGGCCGACGAATGGCAGGATGAAGACCGTGGTCAGCATGGTCAGCCCGATCAGCGCGAACTGCGCGCGGCTCCAGCCGAACTCCTTGATCAGGTGCGGCGCGAAGACGCTGCTGGTATAGGCGAACAGCGGCAGGCTGGTGCCGCAGCCAAGGCTGGCCGCCAGCAATGGCTTCGCGTTTTCGCGCAATTCACCCAGATAACCCATGCGGCATCCCCACCTGTCCAGCCGCATTCCGGGCCTTGTCGGCGCACTGTGTCAGGCAAGACCCGACGTTGTCGAGAGGGTGGTTTTGCTCGATAGCGCACAAACCGACCGGGGAGACGAAACTTGGCCAGCGACCTGATCCTCACCGAAGCCGATGGCGGCGTATTCACGATCACGCTCAACCGACCCGACAAGCTCAATGCGCTGCTGCCCGAGATGCACGGAGAGCTCGAAGCCGCCTTCGATCGCTTCGCAGCCGACGACGCGCTTCACGTCTGCGTCGTGCGCGGCGCCGGCGAGCGGGCCTTCTGCGCGGGCAGCGACCTTGCCGCGTTCCAGGCCGAGGGCGGCGCGCCCTACCCCCAGACCGGCTATGCCGGCCTCGCCCAGCGTTATGACCTGACCAAGCCGGTGATCGCCGCGGTGAACGGGATCTGCCTCGGCGGCGGCTTCGAGCTGGCGCTCGCCTGCGACATGATCGTCGCTTCGGACAAGGCGGTGTTCGGCCTGCCCGAGCCCAAGGTCGGCCTGATCGCGATCGGCGGCGGTGTTCACCGGCTGGTCCGCCAGGTCGGTCTCAAGCAGGCGATGGGGCCGCTGCTGACCGGCCGCAACATCGCTGCGGCGGAAGGCAAGGCCATGGGTTTCGTCAGCGAACTGACCACGCCCGAACATCTCGACGCGAAGGTCGCCGAGATCTGCGCGGCGATCGTCGCCAATGCGCCGCTGGCGGTGCGGCTGAGCAAGGAGCTGGCCCTGTGGGGCCTCGATCAGCCCAGCCTGGCCGATGCCCTGGAAGGGCAGACCGAACATCCGTCGTTCCGCCGCTGGCGCGCTTCGGAGGATGCGGTCGAGGGACCCAAGGCCTTTGCCGAGAAACGCAAGCCAGCGTGGACGGGGCGCTAGCCCAGCCCCAGCTTGCGGTGATCCCAGCTCATCACCCTATCGGGCGTGACCGCGACGACAACGCGCTTTTCGGCCATCGACTCCGCGATCACCGCGACCTCGTTGTCGTCGAGACCCTTGTGATTGCGCGCGACGAGCAGCTTCATCAACCGCAGCAGTTCCGCGCCGCCATCTATGACCTCCGCACGTCCCTTGATCGAAACGCCACGCAACTCGCTGTATTCACTGCCCTGCTCGATCAACAGCGCCACCCGCGGATCGCGGCGCAGGTTCACCACCTTCTGCGACTTGCCGTAGGTCTCGAACAGCCATGCGGTACCCTCGCGCGCGAACCAGACGGTGGTGAGATGCGGCGCGCCATCGGGATCGAGCGTTGCCACCTGAAGGCTCTTGCATTCATCGACCAGGGCGGCGATCCCGGCCTCGCTCATCCGGATCGCGTCGCGCATCTTGGCCATGGGAGTCCGCCCTAGCTGATCGCCTTGAGGAAGTTCAGGCGTCCTGCGCGCCCCTCGTCGCGCAGCGAGACGAGGTCAAGCTGGAACTCGATCTCCTCCATCGGCGTCTGCACGCGCGGATTGCCCGTCCAGTAGACGACGCGGCAGACGCGCTTGGCGATGCGCCAGCCCTCCGCCGTGCGCCGCCACGCGTCGTCGTAATAGCCGGTGCCGTCCCAGACCGGCGGATCGCCCGCGGCGTGGCGGATCAGTCGCCAGGCGCCATAGGTGTGCGAGCTTGCGCGATCGCCAGCGACCTTGACCAGATGGTTGGTCATGGCGTGCTGGGTGGCGTCGAACAGCTCGTGGAAAGCGCCGAAGTCCGCCTTGAACCGCGCGCGGTCGGTCCAGTGAGAGGTGGCGCCGTAGTCGGCGTCGACGTCCTCGGCGAAAATCTGGTCGAACAGGTCCCAGCGTTGGGTGTCCATGGCGAGGCCATAGAGGTTGATCCGCTCGATGATGTCCTCGCGATCGGGCATCTTCTTCTCCCCGCCCCCTTCCCGCTTGCGGGAGGGGGACCTTGTCACACCGGCAGGCTGACCTCGGCCGTGCCCTTGAGGATCGTGTCGCCGTTCTGCGTGGTCATCTTGGTCTGCACCTTGACCACCGGCCCGCCATAGGGCGAACGGTCGATCTTCTCGATCACCTCGCCGTCGACATAGGTCACGTCGCCCTCGAAGGCGGGGCTGCGGAACTGGGTGACCGAGTGCCAGATGTAGCCTTCGTGGCCGGCCCAGTAGGCGACCGTGTCGAGGTGCCAGGCGTTCATCGACGAGCCGTAGCCGTAGACGCCGCCCATGCCGACCTTCTCGCCCTTGTCGGCGTTGATGTGACCCGACGAGGGACCGGCGTGGAGGCCGTCGCCCTCGCGCGGGTCGATCTTCCGCGCCTCGTGGTCATAGGTCATGTCCGAGGAGAAGCCGGCGTCTTCCTTGGCCGGATCGTGCACGCCCTCGGGCACGTTCCAGCGCCAGGTGCCCCAGATGTTCTGGCGATGCGCGCGGCATTCGAGCGCGAAAGTCACCCGGCTGTGCGGACCAATCACGCGGCGCGGCAGCTTGTCGCCGACCTTGACGTCGGCATAGCGCGGCGAGATGCCGTCGCGGTTCGATTTGATCCAGGCCAGGCGCACGCGCTCGACCTCCTCGAGCTCGCTGCGCGTCCAGAGCTTGGGCGGCACGTTGCCTTTGTCGTAGACCTTACGCTTGGCTGCCTCTTCCACCAGATAGCGGATCGAGGTCGCGCGCTCCTTGGCGACGAGCGCGCCATGCTGGTTGCGGTGGACCGTGTCGCCGTCGGCGAACATCGTCGGGCCGGCGAAGGCCGTGTCGCTGACCTTGTAGCCGGCGAAGCTGCGCTCCTGCGTGAGCTTGTCGCCAGGACGGATCGGGTTGCCGTAGAACCACCATTCCTCACCCGCGAAGATCAGGTGGCTGCCGGGAATCTTGCCGACGCACGAGGGGTGGCAGCCGTGGCCGTAGTCCATCGCGACGGTGAAGCTCTGGGGCGCGACGATGCCACCGAACCGCGAGTTTGCCGCGAAGGTCTGGTCCCAGTGCAGCGGGTTGGCATAGTCCATCGCCTGGACCCAGCGGCGGATGTCGGTGGCGTTGCAGGGATCCCACATCTCGGCGAAGACGATCGGCTTGCCGATCCACTTGTCGACGTCGCTCGTATCCAGCGTGACGGTGCCTTCAGCCATGGACTATCCTTCCTCCCAAATCGTGCGCGCGCTTGGCGTCTTCCATGCGGCGTGCCAAACTGCACGGCAGTTCATGCAGGCCCATCGGCAATAGGCGCGGCCCCAAACCCGGCACGGCTTATAGGAGAGGAACATGGCCACGGCAGCCCGGAACGATGCCATTGCCGCTGGCGACAAGCCGAGTGGCGACCACGTCTGGCGCATGCGCTGCGAACTGGCCGCCGCCTATCGCCTGGTCGCGCTGTTCGGCTGGGACGATCACGTCGCCACCCACCTGTCGGTACGGCTCCCCGACGGCTCGTTCCTGCTCAACCCCTTCGGGCTGATGTTCGACGAGATCACCGCGTCGAGCCTGATGCGGCTCGACCTCGACGGCAATCTCGTCGAGCCGTGCGAGCATCCGCTCAATCCGGCGGGGTTCAACATCCACGCGGGCCTGCTCGGCGCGCGGACCGATGCGAACAGCGTCATGCACCTGCACACGCGCGACGGGGTCGCGGTCTCGGCGCTCGCCGAGGGCCTGCTGCCGCTGAGCCAGAACGCGCTCAACGTCTGGCACGACATCGCCTATCACGAGTTCGAGGGCGTCGCATCGGCGCAGAACGAGCGCGCCCGACTTGCGGCGGACATCGGCGACAAGCACCTGATGATCCTGCGCAATCACGGCACCCTGACTCTGGGCCGCTCGATCGGCGCGGCTTTCACCCGGCTCTACATGCTCGAATGGGCCTGCACCGCGCAGGTACGCACCCTGTCGATGGGCCGCGAGTTGCAGCTTCCCAACGAAGCGGTCATCGCCAGGCAGGGCGCAATGATGAGCGGTGACTGGGTCGAGGCTTTCGCCGAGACGCAGTTCTGGCCGGCCATGTTGCGCAAGGCGGTAAGGGAATGTCCGGGTTTCGACATCTAGCGTCCCAACCCTATATCGGCGGCATGGCCCGCCATTCGCATCACGAGAACCCGAACCCGACACCCGCCGAAATCCAGGCCCACGCCGCTGCCGCGCGTGAGCGCAAGCGCGCCGAGGCCGAAGCGATCGGCATCGACGTCGACTATGTCTCGCGATTGGTCGACACGTTCTATGACCGCATCCGCACCGACGACCTGCTCGGCCCGATCTTCGCCGAGCGGATCGCCGACTGGCCGCCCCACCTCGACCGGATGAAGAGCTTCTGGCGCTCGGTGCTGCACAACAGCGGCGAGTTCTCGGGCAATCCGATGGCCAAGCACCTCGCCATGCCCGAGCTCGAGACACACCACTTCGCGCGCTGGCTCGATCTGTTCTACGCGACCTTGCGCGATCTCGAGACGCATCCGGCGGCGACGCGGCTGGTCGGCACGCGCGCGCGGATGATCGCCGAGAGCCTGCTTACCGGCATCGCCATGCGCGCGCACGGCATGGGCGCGATGAAGGCGGGAGCGGACCTGCCGGAGGTCTGATCCTGGCGTCCGATCTTGCACTGGCCCGTGGCGCCGGGCATAAAGCGCTGAACACCTGTTCAGGAGAGGAAGTTCATGGATCTCGAAATCGCGACGCTACAGGCCAAGGACGGCGATGCGGCCGGCCTCATCAATGCCATGCGCAACGGCGGCGGCAGCGACGCACTCCTCTCCGCTCCCGGTTGCCGCTCGGTCAAGGTCCTGCCCGGCGTCGAGAATCCCGGCACCGTCGCCTTCCTCGTCGAATGGGATTCGGCCGAAGCCCACGCGGCCTCCAAGTCGAGCCCCGGCTTCGCCAAGTTCATCGAGATCGCCAGCCCCTGGTTCGGCGGCGGCGGATCGATGCAGCACTTCAGCCTGGATTGAGCCGGCTTACGAGGCTTCGCGCGCCAAGGTACGGCGCGCGGACTCGTTGACATTGGCGAAACGCGGCATCGTGAAGCTGCCCGAAGCAGTCTGCGGGCCGAGCGGGTATTGTCCGGGCGGCAGCGCGCTGAGCGGCATGCCCGCGGTCGCCAGCATGTAGGGCGAGATGCGGTTGCGCGTGACGAGGCCGCCGGCGCCGTCGTCGACCAGAGTCTGCTCGAATTCGAGACCTTGCATGGTCCCCCGTGAACGCCGCACGGTCGCCACCGCGAGCTGGCCTTCGCCGAAGTCGACGACGAACAGCGTGCCGACGGGCACTTCGAGCAGGCCTTCGATCATGCAGCCCGAATTCGACATGTTGCGCATCGTCGCTTCGTAGCGGTGATCCTCGTGGATCAGGCCGATCTTGCGGAACACGGTCTTGCGGTCCGAACGCGCGTTGCTCGGCCCTTCGGGCCTGATGATCCACTCGCCGCTGCCCATCGCCGCGAGCACGTCCTCACCCGGAATCGGCTTTGAATAGATGTAGCCCTGGATCTGGCCGACCTTGAGCTCGCGCATCAGGTCGAGTTCGTCGTGCGCCTCGATGCCTTCGGCGGTCGTGTCCATGTCGAGCGCTTCGGCCAGGCTGACGATCGCCTTGATGATCGCGACGTTGCGGCAACCGGGCTCGGTGACGCCGCGGATGAAGCTCTGGTCGATCTTGATCTTGTCGAACGGCGCCTTGCGCAGGTAGCCGAGCGACGAATAGCCGGTGCCGAAATCGTCGAGCGCCAGCCGCACCCCGATCGCCTTGAGCGCGGCGAACATGTCGTCGGTCGCATCGCGGTCGTTGAGGAAGATCGATTCGGTCAGCTCGAGCTCGAGCAGCTCGGGCGCCAAGCCCGAATTGGCCAGCGCCTGGGTGACGAGCACCGGCAGGTTGACGTTGGCGAACTGCGCGGGCGAGACATTGACCGAGACCTTGACGTTGCCCGGCCACTGCGCGGCTTCCGCGCAGGCGCGACGCAAGGCCCATTCGCCGAGCTGGCCGATCTGGTTGCTTTCCTCGGCAACGGGAATGAACAGCGCCGGGCTGATCGGACCGAGCTCGGGATGCGTCCAGCGCATCACCGCCTCCATCGCCACGACGGCATTGGTCTTCGCGTCGACCAGCGGCTGATAGGCGAGGTGGATCTGGTTCTCGACCAGCGCGTCGCGCAGGTCTTCCTCGATCCGGCGGCGGGTCTCGGCTTCGTTGTGGAGGTCGGTCGAATAGAAGCGGAACTGGCCGCGCCCGCCGCCCTTGGCGGCATAGAGCGCAAGGTCGACGTTGCGGATCAGCTCTTCGCTGGTCACGCCGTCGTAAGGCGCGATGGCGATGCCCACCGACACGCCGATGACGCAGCGCGCGCCTTCGAGCGAATAGGGCTGCGAAACGATGTCGATGATCTTCTTGGCGATTTCGCCCAGCCGGCCGCGATCGTCCATGTCGGGCAGGATCACCTCGAACTCGTCGCCGCCGAGGCGGCCGAGCTCGCAGCCGTATTCCACGACGCGGCCGAGCCGCTCGCCGACCTGCTTGAGCAGCTCGTCGCCGGCCGGATGGCCCAGCGTGTCGTTGACCTGCTTGAAGCGGTCGAGATCGAGCATCATCACCGCGCAGGAGCGCTTGGCCTGCTTGAACGCGGCCAGCGTGTTCTCGAGCTGGTTCGACATGCGCAGGCGGTTCGACAGCCCGGTGAGCGAATCGTACATCGCCAGCTTCTCGGCATCGTGCTGGCTGCGGCGACGCTCGGTCACATCCGCGCCGTTGCCGCGAAAGCCGATGAAGTTGCCCGCCGCATCATGGTGTGGCCGACCCGAGATCGACCACCAGAGCTCATCGCCGTTCGATGCGGCAGGCGCCGAGAAATCGACGAATGTCTTGCGCTTGCCGAGCAGCACCGGGAGCGAGCGCTCGACGAGATCGGTCTTGCCGGTTTCGAGCCGGAACAGCCCGGAGAACGGCTGACCGATGAGTTCCTCGCTGCTCTTGCCGAGGCGCTGGGCGACGGAAGCGGAAATGTAGTCGATCTTGCCGCCCGCGTCGGTCGACCAGAACCAGCCAAGCCCCGACTGTTCGTAGTCGCGCAGGATTTGCAGGGCCTGCTGATCACTTCGGCCCGCACGACCATCGCCGGCGCCCGCGCCACTGCGCAGCCTGGACAGGCCGAGTTTTCCCAATGCAGCCAAGACAAATGATCCCGTATCAGCGAGCCCCCGTTCTACGGAGGCAATGGTTGAGGAACGGCTAACCGCGATTCGAATTCCCCACGGGACGTCGAGGCCCTCATCCACCCTTCCCTCGCGCAGATAAGTGCTGCAAGCTCGGGCCAACCGGCAGAAACCGGACCTGACGAACGGAAATTGGGAGATGGCTCGGTGCGGCACATTGCGATCATCGGCTCGGGGCCCGCGGGCTATTACACCGCAGAAGCGGCGCAGAAGCAGTGGGGCGACGAGGTTCGCGTCGACATCTTCGATTCGCTACCCGTACCCTTCGGCCTGATCCGCTTCGGCGTCGCACCCGACCACCAGTCGATCAAGGGCGTGTCGCGCCGCTACGAGACGACTTCGCTGTCGGACAACGTCCGTTTCGTCGGCAACGTCATGGTCGGCCGCGACGTGACGATTCCCGAGCTCCAGGATCTCTACGACGCGGTCGTGCTCGCCACTGGCGCGCCGCACGACAAGAAGACGGGCATCGCCGGCGAGGACCTACGCGGCGTCCACGGCAGCGCCGCCTTCGTCGGCTGGTACAACGGCCATCCGCAGTTCGCAGCGCTCGATCCCGACGTTTCGGGTCAGCATGCGGTGGTGATCGGCAATGGCAACGTCGCGCTCGACGTCGTGCGCATCCTCGCCAAGACCCGCGCCGAATTCCACGGCAGCGACATCGTCAACCACGCGCTCGACCAGCTCGACCATTCGCAGGTGCGCAAGATCACCGTGCTCGGCCGGCGCGGCCCGCACCAGATCGCGATGACCCCCAAGGAGCTCGGCGAGCTCGGCCATCTCGAGCGAGCCAACCCTCATGTCGATCCCGCCGACCTGCCACCGGTTGCCGACGATGCGGCGCTCGATCCCGGCCAGCGCAAGTCGGTGACGCTGCTGCGCGGCTTCACCGAAATCCCCGATGCGGACCGCGAGGGGAAGACGATCGACGTCGCGTTCGACTTCTTCGCCGCGCCAAGAGCCATCCTCGGGGCTGACGGCAAGGTCACCGGCGTCGAGATCGAGCGTACGAGGCTCGAGGGCGGGAAGGCGATCGGTACCGGCGAGATCTATACCGTGCCCGCCGAACTCGTGGTGATCTGCATCGGCTATCAGACATCGCCGATCCCCGACGTGCCTTTCGACGAGAAGAACGGCCGCTTCGCCAATGAGGAAGGCCGCATCCGTCCCGGCCTCTACTGCGTCGGCTGGGCACGCCGTGGGCCGACGGGCACGATCGGCACCAACCGCCCCGACGGCTTCGCGGTCATCGAGAAGATCGCAGAGGACGTCGGCGACGGTGGCAGGAAAGCCGGCGGGGAAGGCTTCGACCGGCTCGCGAGCGAACGCGCACTGGCCGTGGTGACCTTCGACGACTGGCACAAGATCGACGAAGCCGAGGCGGCACGGGCACGTGACGGCTCCCCGCGAGAGAAGTTCGTCGCGGTCCAGGACATGATCGACGCCGCCAAGTCCTGAGCGGATTGTCACGCGCATAGAAAAGGGCGGACTTTCGCCCGCCCTTTTCCATCAGCGACCTGAAATTTATTGGGTCGGTGCAGCAGCCGAGGGGCTGCTCGGTGCCGCCGGGTCGCTCGGCGGCGAGGCTGCCGGCGGAGCACCGGCCGTGCTGTCGCTGCCGCTCGAGCTGTCGGGTGCCGCTGCGTTCGGGCTGGCCGCGGAATCGCGGTTGCGGCGGCTCTTGCGGTCCTTGCTCGCGCTCGTGTCGCTCGTGCTCGAAGCACTCGGATCAGCCGTGGTGGACTGCGCGCTGGGGTCGGCCGTGGTGGCGGCCGGATCGCTGGGACTTGCCGCCGAGCCCGCTGCCTGAGCAAATGCGGGCACTGCAGTGAGACTGAGGGCAGCAATCGAAGCGATCATGATCTTTCGCATTGGGGACTCTCCTTATGAAGCCCCTTCAAGCTAGAGATAAATCGAGGCGATGCAGCCATGCGCGGGTCAGCCCGCCCCTCCAAAAAGCTCCGCCCGTCCCGTCTTTCTGCAGGATTAACAACTCGTTGCCTGAGGTTCAGGAAGCGTGCTCGCTTCGCCGTCGAGAGCGATCGGGCTGTCGCACGACGCAAAACGCCCCGCAAGACATCTTGCGGGGCGATGATCGAGTCGCGCGGAAAAATTCGATTCCGAGGCCCTGAAAAAGAGCGCTCAGACCCGCATTGGCATCAGAACATAGAGCGCGGGGCTCTTGTCGTTCTGACGGATCAGCGTCGGCGCGCCGGCATCGGCGAGATGCAGTTCGACCGTATCGCCGTCGATCTGCCCCAGGATATCCTTGAGATAGCCGGCGTTGAAGCCGATCTCGAAACCCGCCGCGGCGTAGTCGGCGGGCAGTTCCTCGGCAGCGGTGCCGTTGTCGGGCGACGTCACCGACAGGGTCACGCGGTCGTTGTCGAGCGCCATCTTGACCGCGCGGGTCTTCTCGGTGGCGATCGTCGCGACGCGATCGACGCCTTCGTAGAAGCTCTTGGGATCGAGCCGCAGCAGCTTGTCGTTCCCGGTCGGGATGACGCGCGTGTAATCGGGGAAGGTGCCGTCGATCAGTTTGCTGGTCAGCACCACACCGTTCTCGCCGCCCAGGGTGAAGCGCACCTTCGAGGCCGACAGGTCGACCTGGACATTGGTGTCGAGCGCTTCCTCGAGCAGCTTGCGCAGTTCGGCCACGCACTTACGCGGCACGATCACGTCGGGCATGCCGTCGGCGCCGTCCGGCTTGGGCAAGGTGAAGCGCGCGAGGCGGTGGCCGTCGGTCGCCGCGGCCTTGAGCTCGTCGTCCGAGACGTGGATGAAGATGCCGTTGAGATAGTAGCGCGTCTCTTCGGTCGAGATCGCGAAGCGCGTGCGGTCGATCAGCTCGGCCAGGGTCTTGGCCGGCATCTCGAAAGTGGTGGGCAGTTCGCCCTCGACGATCACCGGGAAGTCGTCGCGCGGCAGGGTCGGCAGCGAGAAGCGGCTGCGCCCGGCCTTGACCGTCATGCGGTTGTCCGCGGTCTCGAGGCTGACCTGGCTGCCGTCGGGCAGCTTGCGCGCGATGTCGAACAGCAGGTGCGCCGACACGGTGATCGCGCCCGGCGCATCGACTGAGACCGCACCCATCGTCTCGACCACCTGGAGGTCGAGGTCGGTCGCCATCAGTCGCAGCGTGCCGCCCGACGCGGCCTCGATCAGCACGTTCGACAGGATCGGGATCGTGTTGCGGCGTTCGACCACCGACTGCACGTGGGACAGACAGCGCAGCAGTGTCGCGCGTTCGATAGTGGCCTTCATGACGGTCTCATGTCCCCCTTCGACCGGCGGCCGGAGTCGGCAGCCGACGATGAATTCGGACCATATTCCTTAGCGCCAGCCCCGAATGCGGCAAGCGCGAAGGCGACTGCATGGCGTGATTCTGGGGATAATTGCCGATTCTGCCAATCGTTTAGCTGAACATCGCCATGCCGCCGTTCACGTGCAGCGTCTGGCCGGTGATGTAACCGGCCTCGCGGCTCGCGAGATAGGCCACGGCGGCGCCGATCTCGTCGCCCTCGCCCATGCGGCCCATCGGGATGCGGCCGTTGAGCGCATCCTTCTGCGCGTCGGGAAGAACGTCGGTCATCGCCGTGCGGATGAAGCCCGGGGCGACGCAGTTCACGGTCACGCCGCGGCTGGCGATCTCCTGCGCGAGGCTCTTCGACATGGCGGTGAGCCCGCCTTTGGCCGCAGCGTAGTTCATCTGCCCGGGGTTGCCCGTGGCACCGACCACCGAAGTGATCGTGATGATGCGGCCGAAGCGCGCCTTCATCATCGGCTTGGTCGCGGCGCGCATCAGGCGGAACGCGGCCTCGAGGTTGATGCGGATCACCGCGTCCCACTCCTCGTCCTTCATCCGCATCGCCAGATTGTCGCG
>SECS01000364.1 GCA_004211435.1 Novosphingobium sp.
GTTGGCGTGCCAGCTTACGATACGCTGTTCGGTTTCGGCGCTCATGCGAAGACAACTCCATCCATCAGCTTGCGCGCGGTGCGCAGCAGGGCGGCGCTGGTGACCGCGCCGCTTTCATCCGTTTCGAGCACGCAGCTCATCTCGCCGGTCGGATGCTCGACCGACAGCGTCTTGCGCGGACCCTCGGGGATCACCGCGACCTCGGCCGCGGGCGAGTCCTCGATCAGGCAGGCCGTGGCAACGCTGACCGCGCCGAGCACGCCGATCGTGGCATGGGCGCGGTGCGGGATGAAGCTGCGCACGCAGATCGCGCCGCCCGCACGCGGCGGGGCGACGAGCATCATCTTGGGGATCGATTTCTCGCGCACGTCGCCCAGGTTCATCCGTTCGCCCACGGCCAGCCGGATCGCCTCGATCCGGGCCTTGAGTTCGGTGTCGGCATCGAGCGTGTCGCGGTCCTCGTAGCCGGTGATGCCGACGTCCTGCGCCTTCATCACCACGCAGGGCATGCCGTTGTCGATCAAGGTGACGAGCACCCCGTTCACCACGTCCATAGCATTGCCGCTGGGCAGCAGCGCGCCGCAAGACGAGCCGGCGGTGTCGCGGAACTCGACCGGGATCGGCGCGTGGGTGCCGGGCACGCCGTCGATCGCGGCATCGCCGGCATAGGTCACTTCACCGCCGGGCGTCTGCACCGTGGCGATGGCGACCTGGCCCGTGTTCTCCATGAAGATCGCGACGCGCGTCTCTTTGCCTGTGGCGGCGATCAGGCCGCGCTCGATGGCGAAAGGCCCAATCCCGGCGAGGATGTTGCCGCAGTTCTGCGCGTCGGTGACGATCGCCTGGTCGACGAAGACCTGGAGGAACAGGTAGTCGACGTCGATGCCATCGCGGCTCGACTTGCTGACCACCGCGACCTTGCTGGTCAGCGGATCGGCGCCGCCCATACCGTCGATCTGGCGCGGATCGGGCGAGCCCATCACGCCGAGCAGGAAGGCGTCGCGCGCGGCCACATCGGCGGGCAGGTCATCCTTGAGGAAATAGCCGCCCTTCGACGTGCCGCCGCGCATCCATAGGCAGCGCACGCCGGACTCAGACATACTTCAGCCCTTCCTTCTCGAGCCGCTCGCGCATCTGGTACATGTCGAGCCCGAGCACGCCCGCGGCGAGCTTGGCGCGCTTCTCGCCCTCGTTCGCTTCGCGCGCCTGGGCGGCCTTGAG
>SECS01000365.1 GCA_004211435.1 Novosphingobium sp.
CAGGCATAGTTAGGTTGCAGCGCACAAACGTCAAGCGGTTATTTCGCAAGTGCGTTCACGCAAGGTTACGCTTGATCACATATCGTCGTCGAGCAGGGCCCGCGCATCGCGGATCGCCTTGGCCGCCGGGGAACCCTGTTGTCGCCAGACCAGCAGGCTGAAGGCCCAGATCACCCCGCCCGCCAGCCAGAGCGGGCCGAAGAGCCAGGTCGCCGCCGCCAGCGCGAAATAATAGCCCCGCACCCCCTGGCTGAAGGAGGCCAACGCCGGGTTCAGCAGGCGCGCGGTCGCCTGCCCGAATGCGATGCGGTCACGCTTTCCCTCGATCTCGGGCGCCGCGCCGATGAGGGCGACGGTGTAGTTCATCTGGCGGATCGACCAGATGAAATCCATCAAGCCGCGCGCCAGGCAGACCAGTACGAGGGCGAGCTTGGCCTCGAGAAGCGGGATCGACACGGATTCGGCGCCGACGGCGGCAAAGCCGCGCAGCGCGCTCTCGCCGCCGAACAGGATGCCCGCCACGGCCGCGATCAGCAGCAGGTTGGTCGAGGCGAAGAACGAGGCCGAGTTGATGGTGTGGCCCATCAGCTGGCTGTCCAGCAGCCGCACCTCGCGGCCCGTCATCGCCGCCATCCAGGCGTGCCGGATATGAACCATGTCGGCGTTCAGCGTGCCCCAGCGCCGTCCGACAACCTCCATCGCGGGCCCGTAGCCGAGCCAGCAGAGGATGAAGAGCGTTGCGGCGAACCAGTCGAGCGAAGTCATTGCAGCCTCACCTTAGCGGCTCGCCCGCCAGGCGGCCACGCTTGCCGTCGCTACCGGCAAAGTCTATCAACGCCGCCTTCCTATTTCGCAGTTGCACAACCCGAGCCCGTCATGAACCTCGACGCCATTCCCGCCGGCCCCAACCCGCCGTGGGACCTGAACGTGGTGATCGAGATTCCCCAAGGCGGGTTGCCCGTCAAATACGAGATGGACAAGGCCTCGGGCGCCCTGTTCGTCGACCGTTTCCTGCATACGGCGATGTACTATCCGGGCAACTACGGCTTCATCCCGCACACCCTGTCGGATGACGGCGACCCCTGCGACGTGATCGTGCTGAATCCGACGCCGGTCGTGCCGGGCTGCATCATCCGCTCGCGCCCGATCGGCGTGCTGAAGATGGTCGACGAGGCCGGCGGCGACGAGAAGATCCTGGCCGTGCCGGTCGACAAGCTGAAC
>SECS01000366.1 GCA_004211435.1 Novosphingobium sp.
CAAGGTGAATGTGCTCTACAACGCCGAGATCAGCGCGATCACCGGCGAGAAGGGCAATTTCTCGCTCAAGACCAAGAGCGGGGACGTCGTCATCGCCGAGACGGTGATCCTGGCGATCGGCACCCAGGGCAATCCCAACCTCGTGCGCTGCCCGGTGGGCGAGGGCGCGCAGGTCCAGTACCAGCTCGACGACCCCGGCGAATACATCGACGAGCACATCACCGTGATCGGTGCCGGTGACGCCGGTATCGAGAACGCGATGGGCCTCGCCGCCGATCCGCAGCAGCGCAACAAGGTGACGATCGTCAACCGCTCGGCCGATTTCGCCACGGCCAAGGACGCCAACGTCAAGGCGCTGGTGGCGATGGAGGCCGAAGGCCGCATCACCGTGCTCCGCGAGACCACGGCCTCGAAGATCGATAAGGGCACGATCACCTTCGACACGCGCGACGGTGAACTCCAGGTTCCTTGCGACCGCGTCATCGCGCGTATGGGCTCGGCCCCGCCGCGCGCTTTCGTCGAAGGCGCCTGTGCCGAGTTCGAGGAGAAGGACGGGCGCAAGGTGATCAAGCCGGGCACCGGCATCGAATTCACCAGCGCCGACCGCGTCGCCTATCCGAAGCTCTCGCCGTCTTTCGAATCGACCGTGCCCGGCATCTACGTCATCGGCGCCCTGGCGGGCTATCCGCTGATCAAGCACTGCATGAACCAGGGCTACGACGTCGTCGAGTTCATCAACGGCAACAAGAGCCTCAAGCCGGCCGACGAACCGATCCTGGCAGACAAGTTCGCCAAGCTGCCCGGCAACAGGTCGGTCGACGAGTGGCTGACGACTTTCGGCAGCCAGATCGACATCTTCCAGGAGGTCTCGCCGCTCCAGCTGCGCGAGCTGATGCTCGACTCGACCGTCGCCAGCTTCACCGCGGGCGAGGCCGTGTTCGAGCGCAACGATCCGGGAACCTCGCTTTTCGCGATCGCCGAGGGCTCGGTGCTGGTCGAGATCGACAAGGACGATCCGAGCAAGACCGTGCCGATCGGCCAGGGATCGATCTTCGGCGAGGTCGGCCTGATCTCTGGCCGCCGCCGCGGCTCCACCATTCGCGCGGCCGAGCCGACCGTGGTGGTCGAGCTCGCGCGCAACGCCGCGCTCAAGCTGATCTCGACCGTGCCGCCCGCGGGCCGCGCGATCACGCGCACCTCGATCGAGCGCCAGCTGCT
>SECS01000367.1 GCA_004211435.1 Novosphingobium sp.
AAGATTAAATGCCGGTTTACTTGGTGCTTTAACAACCATCAATTTTGATTATGCACAAAAAACCATCGTTACACCTACTTTAACTACCAATACTGTAAGTGTATGTCAGGGTTCTGCTGCAACACTAAGTGTTCAAAATCCTCAGACAGGAATTACTTACAAATGGTATGCAGGAACAACATATACAGGAAAAAATGGGGCGACTTTCACAACCGACCCGACGTTAGCAGCAGGTACTTATGAATATGCTGTAACTGCTAGTGCTGATGGTTGCGAAACAGTTAAAGTAAAAGCAACGGTTACCGTTCTGGCTCCGCCAACGCCACCGGTTCCTTCTACAGGTAATCCATTAACAACTTGTTTAAATACACCGGTTGAGTTAAGTGTGGTTGCTGTAACGGGTATCACTTATAATTGGTACGATCAACCTTTAAATGGTAGCCTCTTGGTAACCAATAATAACAAATTTACAACGCCAGCAAATTTAGCAGTTGGAACGTATGACTATTATGTAGAGGCGGTTAGTGCTAATGCTTGCGCCAACCCAACAAGAACGAAAATTTCGGTTACTGTAAATCCAGCGGCTTTAGCCAGCGATATTACCGTAACCGGCAATACATCGCTTTGCGCAACCGGAACTACTGTATTAACCGCAACAAGTACCATCTCTAATCCAGTGTTTAATTGGTATAGCGATGCTGCCTTAACCCAGTTATTGGCTGGTAATACCGCAACCTTTACTACTCCTGCAATTACCGCCCCAACTAAGTTTTATGTTAGCGTTAGCGGCGACAACAGATGTGCGAATACTGCTGGTAATGGAAGAGAGGTTTCGGTTAACATTAATCCTGTAGCAGTAGCAACAGATATCGTTCTTAGCGGACCAACATCGGTTTGCGGCGGAGCATCAGTTACCCTGAATGCCCAAAGCACTACGGTAACTAATCCGGTGTTTACCTGGTATAGCGATGCAAGCCTAACTACCGTAGTCAATACAACTTCACAATTTACTACCCCTGTTTTAACCGCTAATACAACTTACTATGTAACGGTTAAGGGCGATAATAAATGTGAAAATACGGCGAGCACGGCAAGAGCGATTACGATTACGGTAAATCCATACGCTACAGCTGCTGATATTAATGTAAATGGCATCACCTCAATTTGTAAAGGTGAAAGCGCATTATTATCCGTTTCAGCTGCTGCAAT
>SECS01000043.1 GCA_004211435.1 Novosphingobium sp.
CCACGTCGCGGACGATGGCGAGGCCGAGGCCGGTGCCGGGCTTGCCGGTGTCCAGGCGGGCGCCGCGCTCGAAAAGCTTGCCGCGTTCGGCGGCCGGGATGCCGGGGCCGTCATCCTCGATCACTATCTCGATGAAGCTCCCCTTGCGCGCTGGATTGGGAATGGACGGCTCGCGGGTCACCGTCACGAAGACGCGGCCCTGCCCATATTTGGCGGCGTTCTCGATCAGGTTGCCGAGGATTTCGTCGAGATCCTGGCGCTCGATCGCGACATTGGCCTCGCGGCTACCGTCGAGGTCGAAGCGCGTGCGTTCGTAGAGCCGCGTGACTGCGCGCAACACGGCCTCGACGCTGGCCCAGACATTGGCCCGCGACTGGCCGACGGCGCGGCGGCCGACGGCGCGCGCGCGGGCCAAATGGTGGTCGACCTGACGGCGCATCACCGCCGCCTCGCGGATCACCGTGTCCGAAAGGTCGGGCGCCCTGGCGGTCGCCGCGTTCATCACCACGGTCAGCGGGGTTTTGAGCGCATGCGCGAGATTGCCGGCATGGGTGCGCGCCTCTTCGGCCTGGCGATCGATGTGGACCAGCAGGCCGTTCAGTTCCTCGACCAGCGGCGCCACTTCTAGCGGCAGCGGTTCGGTGACGCGGTTGGCCCCGGTCGTGCGCATCTTCTGGATCGCGCGACGCACGCGGCGCAGCGGACCGAGGCCGTACCACGATTGCAGGCCGGCCATCACGAAGAGACCCAGGCCGAGAATGACGAAGCTGTAAATCAGGATCGAACGCACGCGGCGGATCTGCGCATCGAGCTCACCGCGGCCGGCGGCAACCGAGAACCACCACTTGGTCTCGCTGCCCGGCAGGATGATCGAACGCTCCATCACGCGCAGCTTCTCACCCTGGAACTCGATGCTGTCGTAGACGTGCGGCTTGGCATCGAAATGGTCGGCCCGCACCTGCAGGCTGCGATCCCACAGCGAGCGCGAGCTGAAATCGTCGTGGCCCGCGCCACGGATCTGCCAGTAGAGGCCGGAATTGGGCTCGAGGAAGCGCTGGTCGCCGAGCGGCCGGTTGAAGAACACTTCGCCATCGGGGCCGATCTCGGTCGAGGCGACCATGCCGGTCAGCATGTAGTCGAGCTGCTGGTCGAAATTGCTCGTGATCATCGAGGTCATCGCGCGATCGAGCGCGAGGCCGCCAACGAGCAGCAGGAAGGTGATCCATCCCGCCGCGATCAGCATCATGCGCTTCGACAGCGAGCCCGTGTGCGGCTTGGGCTTGTCGGCCTCGGCCGCCGCTTCGGCAGCCCCATCCACCACGACGGCGGGCGCGGCGGCTTGCGCAAGGCTCGCCTTGACCGGCGGCGGGGCGTTGTCCTCCGCCACGCCGCTATCAGCCGCGGTTGGCTTCGGCGGGATCGTCGAGGCTGTAGCCCAGGCCGCGGATCGTGGTGATCACGTCGGCGCCGAGCTTCTTGCGGATGCGCGTGACGAAGACCTCGATCGTGTTCGAATCGCGGTCGAAGTCCTGATCGTAGATGTGCTCGATGAGCTCGGTGCGGCTGACGACCTTGCCCTTGTGGTGGAGCAGGTAGGACAGCAGCTTGTACTCCTGCGCGGTCAGCTTGACCGGCTCGCCATCGAGCGTGACGCGGCCCGAGCGCGTGTCGAGCCGCACGCCGCCGGCGATCAGCTCGGACGAGGTGTTGCCCGAAGCGCGGCGGATCAGCGCGCGCAGGCGGGCGATCAGTTCCTCGGTCTGGAAAGGCTTGGCCAGGTAGTCGTCGGCACCGGCATCGAGCCCGGCGACCTTGTCGGACCAGGAATCGCGCGCGGTGAGCACGAGCACGGGGAACTTGCGCCCTTCCTTGCGCCACATGCCGAGCACGGTGAGGCCGTCGATCTCGGGCAGGCCGAGATCGAGGATCACCGCGTCGTATTCCTCGGTCGAGCCCATGAAATGGCCGTCCTCGCCATCGACCGAGAGATCGACGGCATAGCCGGTCTGCTCGAGCGTCGACTTGAGCTGCTTGCCCAGAGTGGGTTCATCCTCGACTATCAGGATGCGCATTCGAAGCTGTCCCCTAAGAAAATCGCCGGAAAAATGCGGCCAAAGCCGCAGCGCGTCAAGCAAAGCACCCTATCGGCCCTTCAACGCGACTGGCTGATGATTGTGCCCGAACGGGCATCGACGTCCACGAAAACCACACGCCCCTGGCGAATGAACTTGAGACGATAGACCAGAGCGGCCGGATCATATTCGGGACCGAGGTATTCCATGCCCGGCATCGTCGGCAATATGCGCTGCTCGATCTCGCGCAGCGGCCGCACGGCGCCGGCCTTCATGTCCTTGCGCACCTGCCCCTGCACGGTCGACGATTGCGCCAGCGCGAGGGGCGCGGGCACGGCCAGGGTGAGCAGGATGGCGAGAGCGGCACGGTTCATATTGGCGCTCTGCCTAAGACCCGCGCTTTGAACAAGGCGTGAATGCGCGGTTTTTCGCCAGCCAGCTTGAGCGTCAATGCGCTTGTCAACGCGGGGGCCGACCGCCTAGGGCGCCGCCATGGCAGTAGCACCGATACTCAGTTGGGAAGGCCTCGGCCTGATCCAGGGCTCCGGCTGGCTGTTCAAGGACCTCGACATAAACGTCGGCCCGCGCGATCGGCTGGCGCTGATCGGCCGCAACGGCGCGGGCAAGACGACCCTGCTCAAGCTGCTCGCGGGCACGGTCGAGGGCGACAAGGGCACGCGCTCGGTCCAGCCCGGCACGCGCGTGATCACGCTAGAACAGGATCCGTTCTTCACCGGCTATGCCACCCTGCTCGACTTCGCGCTGTCGGGGCCCGATGCGCCGCCGCAGCACGAGGTGGAATCGATCGCCGGCCAGCTCGGCATCGATCTGTCGCGCGCAGCCGACAGCGCCTCGGGCGGCGAGCGGCGCCGCGCCGCGTTGTGCCGCGCGCTCGCTTCCGAGCCCGACCTGCTGCTGCTCGACGAGCCGACCAACCACCTCGACCTCGCCGCGATCGACTGGCTCGAGGACTGGCTGAGCCGCTACAACGGCGCTTTCGTCGTCATCAGCCACGACCGCACCTTCCTCACCCGCCTGACCAAGGCAACCCTCTGGCTCGACCGCGGCTCGCTGCGGCGCAAGGAGGTCGGCTTCGGCGGCTACGAAGCGTGGGAAGAGCAGGTCCAGGCCGACGAGGTGCGCAACGCCGAGAAGCTCGATGCCAAGCTCAAGATCGAGGCGCACTGGCTCGAACGCGGCGTCACCGCGCGGCGCAAGCGCAACCAGGGCCGCCTCGCCAAGCTCTGGGAAATGCGCGCCCAGCGCGCGGCCATGCTGAGCCCGCAGGGCGTCGCCAAGATGGAGATCGCCGGCGACGGCTCGAAAACCAAGGCGGTCATCGTCGCCGACAAGGTGGCCAAGCGGTTCGGCGAGCGCACGATCATCAAGGACTTCTCGCTGCGGATCACGCGCGGCGATCGCATCGGCCTGGTCGGCTCGAACGGTTCGGGCAAGACCACCCTGCTGCGCATGCTGACCGGCGAACTCGCGCCCGACGCGGGCACGATCACGCTCGCCAAGACGCTTGACGGCGTCGTGATCGACCAGCAGCGCAGCCTCATGGCGCCCGAGAAGCGCGTGCGCGACGTCCTGGCCGAAGGCGGCGACTGGATCGACGTGCGCGGGGTGCGCAAGCACATCCAGGGCTACCTCAAGGACTTCCTGTTCGATCCCGGCCTGGTCGAGGCGCGGATCGGCACGCTCTCGGGCGGCGAGCGCTCGCGGTTGCTGCTGGCGCGCGAGTTCGCGCGCAAGTCCAACCTGCTGGTGCTCGACGAACCGACCAACGATCTCGATCTGGAGACGCTCGACCTTTTGCAGGAGGTGATCTCCGACTACGACGGCACGGTCCTGATCGTCAGCCACGATCGCGACTTCCTCGACCGTACCGTGACGATGACCCTGGGCCTCGACGGCTCGGGCAAGGTCGACGTCGTCGCCGGCGGCTATGCCGACTGGGAGAAGCAGCGCAGGAAGCCCCTCGTCACCGGGACTGCCAAGGCCAAGCCCGCGGCGGAAGCACCGCCCCCGCCGATGCCGGCGAAGAAGGGCAAGCTCACCTACAAGGACCAGCGCGACTACGACCTGCTGCCGGGCCGGATCGAGGAACTCGAAGCCGCGATCCTGCGCGACGAGGCGGCGCTCGCCGATCCCGCGCTCTACACGCGCGATCCCAAGAAGTTCGCCGCGCTCGGCGATGCGATCGCCAGGGCCCGCGCCGACAAGGACGCAGCCGAAGAGCGCTGGCTCGAACTGGCGGAACTGGTCGAGGGCTGAAACCCACAAGGTGACAAAGGTGACGAAGGTGACACGGCCAAAGCGGCGAAGTGTCACCTTGGCTCACCCGATGCGATAGAACTCCGCCACCCGGTCGAGCGCCAGTCTGAGCACGAGCTTGCCGCTGCGCACCGGCCAGGCGAGCGCGCGTTCGGCCTCGGGCAGCCCCTCGCCCGCGCAGACCACGCGCCACAACACGTCGGCCAGTCCCGGCCCCGCCGCCGCGACGGCACCATCGAAACGCGCCTTCGCGGCGATCTGGCGTTCGCCTTGCGTGAGACCCGAATCGCCGCCGCCAGACACGCGCACCGGGTCCCAGCGCATGGTCACGCTCGGCGCGAGCTGGGCGCGTTCCCAATCGGCCCGCAGCCTTTCGCCGGCGTCGAACTGGGCATCGGTCAGGTGCCCCCGTGCGTGAAGCCAGGTCAGCGGCGATTCCGCAAGATTGACCGCAGCGCTGCGCCCACCGCGCCGCGCGCTCCGGTGTGACGGACCTTCGGCCGTGAGTTCGCGTTCCTCGATGACCTGGCGCATGGGTGCCTCCTCGCTTGCCGCGCGGACTTGCCAAATGCGTCGGCCTGTAGGAAAGCGGAAAACCGATTTGGTTAACCTGGACAGGCCATGATCAACCGCATTCGCGATATCCGCCGCCAAAAGAACCTGACCCTGGCCGAAGTCGCCGCGCGCTGCAGTCCGCCGACCACGGCGCAGACGATCGGTCGGCTGGAAACGGGCACGCGCAATCTCTCGCTCGGCTGGATGAACCGCATCGCCGCCGCGCTCGAGGTCGATCCCGAATTGCTCGTGCGGGGGGAACAGGCCGACCAGCCGCGGCTTATTGCCCGCATGACCGATACCGGCGCCGAAGCGCTGACCGCCCCCCGCGACGCGATCCTGCCGACGGCGCTCGGCGACAACGGCGGCCTGCTCGTCGCCATGGCGATCGAGGCCAGCGCCGGCGAATACCGCGCGGGCGACCAAGTCTGGCTGCGCCAGCACGAGGCCGACGACTATGCCCGCCTGCTCAACCGCGACGTGCTCGCCCCGCGCAGCGGCGGCCGCTTCGCCTTCGGGCGGATGATCGACCGCGCCGAAAACCGCGTCGCCCTGTTGCCGCCGGGCGCTGGTCAGCGGCAGGTCGTGATCGACAACCCGCCCTGGCTGGCGGTCGCCGAAATGCTGGTGCGGAAGCTCTGACCACCGTGCTGCGCGTTCTCTCGCTCTCGACGCTGTTTCCCAACCCGCAGCGCCCGGCCTTCGGCAAGTTCGTCGCCAACCAGATGCGCGGCGTCGCGGCCACCGGCGATGTCGACCTGACCATGGTCAGCCCGATCGGCGTGCCGCCCTGGCCGCTCTCGCGCAGCGCCCGCTATCGCAAGCTCGAGGAACTGCCCGCGGAAAGCGACTGCGACGGCATCCGCGTGCTCCATCCGCGCTTCACCCTGATCCCCAAGCTCGGCGGCGACAGCAACCCGGCGCGCATCGCCAAGGCCGTATTGCCGCTGGTGCGCGACCTGCATGCGCAGGCCCCGTTCGACGTGGTCGACGCGCAGTTCTTCTTCCCCGACGGCCCCGCGGCCGCACTCGTCGCCAAGGCGCTGGGCCTGCCGCTCTCGATCAAGGCGCGCGGATCGGACATCCACTACTGGGGCCAGCGCCCCAAGGCGCTCGCACAGATGCTGCGCGCCGCGGAGCAGGCCGGACGCGTCCTCTCCGTGTCGCATGCCCTGCGCCGCGACATGATCGCCCTCGGCATGCCCGAGGATCGCATTTCCGTGCACTACACGGGGCTCGATCGCGAGCGTTTCCATCCGATGGAGCGCAAGGCGGCGCGCGCGCTGATCTCGGCGATTCCAGAGCTCGGCATCTGGGCCGAAGGACCGCTGCTCGTCGTCCCCGGCGCGCTGATCGCTCTCAAGGGGCAGCGCCTGGCCATCGCCGCGCTCGAGCGCCTGCCCGAAGCACACCTTGCGCTCGCCGGAGTCGGCGAGGACGAGTCGGCGCTGCGGCTCTTCGCCCAAGGCCGCGGCCTGGCCGACCGTGTCCAGTTCCTCGGCCAGGTCTCGCACGATCTGCTGCCGCAACTGCTCTCGGCCGCCGACGCCGTCGTCCTGCCCTCCGAGCGCGAGGGCCTCGCCAATGTCTGGATCGAGGCGCTGGCCTGCGGCGCGCCTTTGGTGATCCCCGACGTCGGCGGCGCGCGCGAGGTCGTCGACGGCCGCTCGGCGGGCCGCATCGCCGCGCGCGATCCCACGGCGATCGCCGCCGCGGTCGCGGACCTGTTGAGCGATCCACCGAGCCAGGAGGACGTCGCGGCCAATGCCGAACGCTTCAGTTGGGAGGCCAACGCCGCCGAACTGATCGGCTTCTGGCGCGAACTCGCCGGACGCTAGCGCGGCGCGACGTATTCGGGCGTCATCGCCCGTTCCTGCCAGTACCCCGTCTCGCTGATCGTCGCACCGCTGGCGAAGCGGATGTCGCCCGGTCTGCCCGCGCGGAAGTTGACGAAGCTCAGCCCCTTGGGCCCGGTGGTGAAGCTGTAGAGCGTGTCCGCCGCGATCGCCACGGCCGTACCCGGGCCATAGAGCCTGGCCCCGAGCCTGATCTGGCCTTCGGTGACGAAGATGATCTCGTCCTCCGAATGCGAATGGACCCCGCGCTTTTCCACCTCGGGCGTCATCGGCGTGTCGCGGCCGGGGAAGTGGTTCTCGTGGAGCCAGACCGCGCAGGTCTTGCAGGAAGCATCGGCGTGCATGCCGCCACCGACCGAAGAGCCGCCGCCCATGTCCGCGCGGCGCGGCACGCGTTCGCTCGGCAGCAGATGGATGTGACCACCGGCGCGCAGGGCGCCCGTCGGCGAGGCAGCATGGAAGGTCAGCAGTTCGGCGGGTTCGTCGCCGCCCTGCAGGGCCAGCGTCTCGCCGTGTTCGACGATGAGGCTCGATCCCGGCGCGAGCGTCCAGCCCCCGGCCTCCAGCGCGCCGCGCCAGACATAGGCGACACAGTCGGTCGCCAGCGGCCCGATGCACAGCGTCTCGCCAGGCGCGATGCGGTGGAGATGCAGGTGCAGCGGACTGCCGGTGTCGTCGAAATAGGCGAGCGCACCCGCCAGGCCCGAAAAGCCTGCGGGCGCCTGCACTGCATGCGCCTTTTCCGGCGTGACGACGGATACTTTCGGCATCGTTCCTCTCCCAAGGCCGCGCCGATGTGTTCCGGCGTCAGCTGCGTTCGCGCGCCAATCGTTCCTGCCGGTCGATGTCGCTTTCCTGCGGCACGAAGCTGGTGGCGTTGACCTTGAGCCAGATCAGGATCGGCGCCGCCATGTAGATCGAGCTGTAGGTGCCGACGAAGATGCCGAAGGTGATCGCCAGGGTAAAGCCGAAGATCACGTCGGGGCCGAGCAGCAGCAGGGCGACGAGCGTGATCAGCACCGACAGCGAGGTCACGATCGTGCGCGACAGCGTCTCGTTGACCGAGAGGTCGAGCAGTTCGGGCATCGGCATGCGCCGGTACTTCTTCATGTTCTCGCGGATACGGTCGTAGACGACGATCGTATCGTTGAGCGAATAGCCGATCAGGGTGAGCAGGGCCGCGACGATGTTGAGGTCGAATTCGAGCTGGGTCAGCGCGAAAAGCCCCAAGGTCAGGCTGACGTCGTGGACCAGCGCGAAGAGCGCGCCCACGCCGAACTGCCATTCGAAGCGAATCCAGATATAGATCGAGATCGCCACCATTGCCGCCAGCAGCGCGACCATGCCGCTGCTGAACAGTTCGCCCGAGACCTTGCCCGAGACCGTGTCGTTGCCGTCGAGCCGCGCGTCGGGATGCGCGGCCTTGACCGTGGCGACGATCTTGGCCGACATCCGCTCGGCGATCGCCGGATCCTTTTCCGACCCCTCGGGCAGACGCATGCGGATCGACAGCTGGTTGGGCTTGCCGAATTCCTGGATCGTCGGCTCGCCGAAGCCGAGCTTGTCGATCTCCTCGCGCACCGTCGCGATCGGCGCCGTGGCGCTGCGCTCGAAGGTGAAGCGGATCATCTGGCCGCCGACGAAATCGACACCGAGGTTGAGCCCACGCGTGAAGGTGAGGGTCAGCGAAGCCGCGATCAACAGCACCGAGACCACGTAGAACGGCACCCGCCACTTGAGGAAGTGGATGTTGGTGTTGTCGGGAACGAGTTTGAGCAGTTTCATCGGCCGTACCCTCACAGCACCAGTTCGGTGGGGCGCGCCTTGCGCAACCACATCGCGACCCACATGCGGGTCAGGTTGACGGCGGTGAACACCGAAGTGACGATGCCGATCATCAGCACGACCGCGAAGCCGCGGATCGGGCCCGAGCCGAACACGAACATCAGCACCGCCGCGATGACGTTGGTAATGTTCGCGTCAAAGATCGCGCGGCTGGCTTCCTTGTAGCCCATCTCGACCGCCTGGACGACGCGCCGTCCGCGCGCGCGCTCCTCGCGGATGCGCTCGTTGATCAGCACGTTGGCATCGACCGCCGCGCCGATCGTCAGCACGAAGCCGGCGATACCCGGCAGGGTCAGCGTCGTGTTGGCCAGGGCCATGACGCCCAGGATCATCAGCACGTTGAGGATCAGCGCGAGGTTCGCATAGACGCCGAAGCGGCCATAGGTGATCAGGATGAAGGCCATCAGCGCGACGGTGCCGACCAGCATCGCGATCGCGCCCTTCTTGATCGAATCGGCGCCGAGGTCGGGACCGACCGTGCGCTGCTCGACGACCTTGAGGTCGACCGGCAGCGCGCCCGAGCGCAGCGCGATCGCCAGCTGGTTCGCCGATTCGATCGTGAAGCTGCCCGAGATCTGGGCGCTGCCGCCGAGGATCGGTTCGTTGATGTTCGGCGCCGAGAGGACCTTGCCGTCGAGGATGATGGCGAAGGGCTTGTTGACGTTCTCGGTCGTCAGCTTGGCGAACTTGGCGCCGCCCTGCTGGTCGAAGGTGATCGAGACGACCGCCTCGTTCGTGCGCTGGTCGTTCGACTGGACCGCATTGGTCAGCTGATCGCCCTTGATGCCGCCGAGGCGCTTGACCGCGATGGCCGGCTGGCCGCGACAGGCGCCGGCGTCGACGCAAGCCACGATCTCGCTGCCCGGAGGCGCGATGCCCTGAACGACGTCGCTGGGCGCGGCGGTCTCGTCGACCAGCTTGAACTCGAGCTTGGCGGTCTTGCCGAGCAGTTCGATGAGCTGCGTCGGGTCCTTGAGCCCGGGGACCTGCACGTCGATGCGGCTCGAACCGAGGCGACGGATGTCGGGCTCGCGCGTACCGAGCGCGTCGATGCGCTTGCGCACGACCTCGATCGCGGTCTCCATCGCGTGGTCGATCGCCTGGTTGATGCCGGCTTCGGTCGGGGTGAGGATGAAGCGGTTGCCGTCCTCGACCTTGATGTCCCAGTCGCGCTGGCCGGTGAGGCCCGCACCCGTGGTCAGCGGCAGGATCTGCTCGCGCGTCGCGTCGACCTGCGCCGGGTTCTCGACCACGAAGCTCAGGTTGCCGTCGCGGCTGGAGATGTCGCCGATGCGGATGCGCGGCTCGGCACCGCGCAGGCGCTGGCGCACGCTCTCTTCCATCGATTCGATGCGCTGGCGCCGCACCTGCGAGGCGTCGGCCTCGAGCAGGAGGCGGCTACCGCCGGCGAGATCGAGGCCGAGATTGACCTTGGGCTGGGGAATCACGCTCGGCAGGCTGATGCCCGCGATCGAGGTGAGCGACGGCACGGCCGCCAGGGCGAAGAGCAGGGCCACCAACCAATAGGTGACGCGCTTCCAACGCGGAAAATCGAGCATATCCTAACGTGCTCTCCCGAAAAACCCGCGCGGGGTCAGTCGTTTGCCGGCGCCGAGCCACCGGGGCCGACGATATCGGTGATGGTCGACTTGAGCGCCTTGACCTTGACGTTGGGCGCCAGTTCGATCTCGGCGTACTGCTCGTCGATCTTGACGACCTTGCCGACGAAGCCACCGCCGGTCAGCACCTGGTCGCCGCGCTTGATCGCGGCGATCTTGTCGCGATGCGCCTTCTGCTGGCGCATCTGCGGACGCAGGATGAAGAACCAGAAGATCACCGCCATGCCGACGAAGGGCATGAACGTCACCCAGGCCGGCGGCTCGCCGGCGGCGGGGGCTGCGGCCTGGAGGATATCGAGGATGGAGCTGCTCATTGCGAGAAAATCTGCCTTGTTTGCGGCATCGGCGCCAAACGACCGAAAGCACGGCCAGGCGCATCATGGCCGGAATTGCGGGCGGTTAGCAGCAAAGCGCAGGTGTGGCAACGCGCGCCGACCCGCCTTCCCGCCACGATGAAATAAGCATGTCAGCACACGCTTGCCATCGCCGTCGGGCATGCCTATAGGCCCACCCCTCGGTCGGGACGTAGCGCAGCCTGGTAGCGCATCACACTGGGGGTGTGGGGGTCGGAGGTTCGAATCCTCTCGTCCCGACCAAAGAGACACACCCCAAAAATCCCAGCTTCAAAAAGCTCGGCCCGCAAATCCGTTTTCCTACAGGAACCGATTTGGTTATCTGGACCGCTCCTCGCTTAGCCAGGAGTGCCCCATGCCCGTGCTCGACTCGTTGCTCGGCCCGCTGACCTCGATCATCGACAAAATCATCCCCGACAAGGACGCGCGCGAGCGCGCCAAGCTCGAACTGCTGCGGCTGCAGGGCTCGCAGGAGATGGACCTGCTCCAGGCGCGGCTCTCGGCGATCGTCGCCGAAGCCGGCTCGGCCGACCCCTGGACCAGCCGCGCGCGGCCGAGCTTCCTCTACGTCATGTATGCGATGATTCTCTGGGCCGTGCCGATGGGCCTGATCGGCGCACTCAGCCCGACCACGGCCAGCGCGATCGCCAGCGGCATGACCGCCTATCTCAACGGCCTGCCCGAACCGCTCTACGCGCTGTTCGGCACGGGCTACCTCGGCTATTCGGTCGTGCGCCAATGGGGCAAGGTCGCCGGCTCGGACAAGTGAGGTCCGGTTAAGAAAGACTAAGGCCTTTGCCGCTATAACCCGGCCGATGCGGCAAGATCGCCGCCTTTCGGAGATATCGATGAGCCGTTCGGCCGGGAACTCGTGGCGCGTCAGGATCGCTGCGGTCGCGATGCTGCTGCCAATGCTGACGCTCGGCGCCTGCGCCAAGAGCAACGACGAGGCGATGAACGAGAAGCTCGCCGCAGCCGAAGCCGCCGCGAACAAGGCGATCGCTGCGCAGAAGGCCGCGGAGAACGCTGCCGCCGTCGCCGCCGCGTCGCGCCCTGCCCCCGCACCCGAGCCGACCCCGCCACCCAATGCTCTCGACGAGGGCGACGGCTCGCTCAGCTCGCATGGCGAAGATGTCGCGCCACCCAGCGATTTCTCGGACAGCTCGCCCTCGGGCTTCGACCCCTCCGCCCAGGGCTGACCCTGGGTCGGGCCCGATCGCGGCGCTTGTCAGCTTCGGCGCGTCCGCCTAGGTCCTCACCCCATCATTCAGCGGACGGGGAACATGGCGGACAAACTCGTATACGTGCTCAACGGGCCGAACCTGAACCTGCTCGGCCTGCGCGAGCCGACGATCTACGGCAGCGACACGCTCGACGACATCGCCGCCATGCTCGAGGACCGCGCGCAGGAACTCGGCCTCACGATCGACCTGCGGCAATCGAATCATGAAGGCCATCTGATCGACTGGCTGCACGAAGCCCAGGCCGAAGAGGCGGTCGCCGTCCTGCTCAACGCCGGCGCCTACACGCACACGAGCGTCGCGATCTACGATGCGATCCGCGCGATCAAGACGCCGGTGATCGAGGTCCATCTGTCGAACCCGCACACGCGCGAGGAATTCCGTCACAAGAGCTACGTCGGCATGGCCGCGAAGGGTTCGATCGCCGGATTCGGCCCGAAGAGCTACCTGCTCGGCCTCGAAGCGGCCGCCCTGCTCTAGAATTCGCCCAGTTCCAGCGGCACGCCGGGAAGCTGTTTGGCCGTGCGGATCGTCAGCGAGGTCTTCACGCTGGCGACGTTCGGCGCCGGAGTCAGCTTCGAGGTCAGGAATTCCTGGAAGCTCTGCAGATCGCGGCTGACGATCTTGAGGATGAAGTCGATCTCGCCGTTGAGCATGTGGCACTCGCGCACTTCGGGCAGCTTGCGCATGTGCTCTTCGAACTGACGCAAGGATTCCTCGGCCTGGCTCTTCAGGCTGACCAGTGCGAAGACGGTGATCGCATAGCCGAGCTTCGAGGCGTCGAGCTCGGCATGGTAGCCCTTGATGACCCCGTCTTCCTCGAGCGCACGCACGCGCCGCAGGCACGGCGGCGCGGTCAAACCCACGCGCTGCGCCAGTTCGACGTTGGTCACGCGCCCTTCGTCCTGGAGTTCGGCCAGCAGCCGACGGTCGATATGATCGAGATTTGCCATGCCTGCGCCCCTATCGCCATGACGGTACGGTCGGTGTTGTGGCACGATTTATAACGGAAACAACCACCTCGATATAATATTATTGTTTGCCCTCGCAATCGTCCCGCTTTGCAACGCAGGCTGTGCGCGCCCTTTCGCATATGCGTCAAAGTGCTAGGAGGCTGGGCTTGTGACCGCCTCGCCGCGGGGCAGCGGAGCCATGATGCATTTCGACGACCGTCTCGATACCGTGCTGCGCAGCCCGGCCGGCAGCGAGACGATCGCGCGCGTGCAGTTCCGGCAGCTCGTCGACCTGCTCGGCAGCCTGCCCGATACGGCCCAGAGCGAGCGCGTCGATGCCGCCTATCTTTGCCTCGGCGAACTGGCCGCGGCGATCCCCGCGCGCGAACGCGCCGCCATCCTGAGCGAACCCGTCCTGCGGCTGCGCGCTTCGCGCCTCGTCTCCCAGCTCGCGGTCGCCGAGCCAGAGGTCGCCGCCGCCGCCATGGCGCGGGCCGAGCTCGACGAAGACCAGTGGCTCGACCTGATCCCGGCGCTACCCGTCGGCGCGCGCGGCTTCGTCCGCCATCGCCGCGGGCTCTCGCCGCGCGTCGCGGTGCTGCTCGGGCGGCTCGGCGTGGCCGACCGCGGCCTGCCGCCGGCCGAGATGCCGGACGAAGCGGAGGCGACCAACGTGGTCCCGCTGACGCTCGTCGAACCGGCCGAGGCGCCACCGCAGATCGATGAGATCGGCGCGATCGTCCGCCGTATCGAGGCCTTCCGCAAGACGCGCCAGCCCGCCGATGACGAGACGCCAACATCTGCCGAAGCGCCGCTGCGCAACCTGACCGCTTTCGATTTCGCCACCGACGCCGAAGGCCGCATCGTCTGGGCCGAGGCCGGCATCGCGCCGGCCGCCGTGGGCCTGCGGATCGCGGCACGCGATCCCGAAAGCCCGGCGCAGAGCTCACCCGAACTGCTCGCCATGTTCCGCCACCGCCAGCCGATCGGCCGCGCCACCCTGCGCATCGAGGGCGCCCCGGCGATCGCCGGCGACTGGCGGATCGACGCCGCACCGCGCTTCGACCAGCCCGGCGGCCGCTTCGCCGGCTATGTCGGCCGCATGCGTCGCCCCACGGCTGGCGCCGCCGTGGTCCCGGTCGACAGCGAGGCCGACCGCATGCGCCAGATCCTCCACGAGCTGCGCACGCCGGTGAACGCCATCCAGGGTTTCGCCGAGGTCATCCAGCAGCAGTTGTTCGGTCCCACCCCGCACGAATATCGCGCGCTCGCGGCGACCGTGGCGAGCGACGGCGCGCGCATGCTCGCCGGCTTCGAGGAGCTCGAACGGCTGGTGAAGCTCGACAGCGGCGCCCTGGCGCTCGACCCCGGCACGAGCGACCTGCTCTCCGTCATCGCCGCGACGATCGCGCAGCTCGAGAGCTTCACCGCGCCGCGTCGCAGCGGGCTCGAACTCGAATGCGAGAATTCCGCCCTGCCCGTAGCTCTCGCGCCGGTCGAGGCGCAACGGCTGATCTGGCGCCTGCTCGCGACGCTGGCCGGCGCCGCTTCGCCCGGCGAAGTGCTGCGCCTGCGCGGCCGCATGCGCGGCAATCGCCTGCGACTGACCCTGCGCCTGCCCGCGAGCCTCGCCTTCAGCGATGGCGACGCGCTGTTCGACGCCGGCGCCGGCGGCCAAACGCAGGCGCTCGCGGCCGGCATGTTCGGCACCGGCTTCGCGCTGCGGCTGGCGGCGGCCGAGGCCAAGGCGGCGGGTGGCTCGCTCGAACGCCGCCAGGACAAATTGCGCCTAACCCTGCCGGCGGCATTTGCCTCGATAGCGGAGCCATCGGCCGCAGCGGATGCGCAGGTTCGGTAATCTTTTCAGTCTATAGCGCTCTCCATCGTCATCCCGAACGCGCGTCGGGATCCGTGCCGCGGCTTTGCGCCGATGGAGATTCCGGTTCTTGGTTTCCAGCGTCAGCCCCGAAGTCAGCCCCGAAGTCGGCATTGTCGCGCCACCGCGCCAGCCGGACTTCGTGCGCTTTCCAGCGGGCGCGCCGCGTTTCCTGGTGACGATCGACACCGAAGAGGAATTCGACTGGAGCCGCCCGCCTCGCCGCGAGGGTCACCGCCTCGAGACGATCGGCCAGTTCGCGCGCTTCGTGGAGTTCTGTGAAGGCTTCGGCGTGGTTCCCGTCTTCCTGATCGACCACCCGATCGCCACCGCGCCCGAGACCGCCGCGGCGCTCGGCCCCGCGCTCGCCGCCGGCAAGGCCGAAGTCGGCATCCACCTCCACCCTTGGGTCAATCCGCCCTTCGTGGAGGAGGTCAGCGAGTTCAACAGCTTTGCGGGCAACCTTCCCTTCGAGATCGAGCGCGAGAAGTTCCTCGCCCTCCACGCGACAATCAGGACCAACCTCGGCGTCGCGCCGCTGATCTATCGTGCCGGCCGCTATGGCGTCGGCCCGAACAGCGCCGCCATCCTGCGCGAGGCCGGCGTCGTGATCGATACTTCGGTCCGCAGCCTCTACGAATATACCGCGATCGGCGGCCCCGACTTCCGTCAGCATCCGCGCCGCCCCTACTGGCTCGGCGGCGAACGCCGACTGGTCGAGGCGCCGGTGACCGCCATGTTCACCGGCTGTCTGCGCCGCTGGGGCCAGACGCTCTATCCGCTGCTCGGTCGTGTTCCCCGCCTGCTCGGCGCCCTGGCGCGCGGCGGCCTGCTCGAACGCATTCCGCTAAGCCCCGAAGGCACCACGGTGGCAGAGGGCATCCGCGCGATCGACGCCGCGCTCGACGACGATCTGCCGTTGCTGGTCTTCTCGTTCCACAGCCCCTCGCTGGCGCCGGGGCACACCCCTTACGTGCGCGATGCCGCCGATCTCGAGACTTTCTACGCATGGTGGCGCCAGATATTCGCCCATCTCGAGCGTCGTGGCGTCGCGCCGACCACGGTGCAGGAATTTACGCGCTCGCTGGCGCTTGCCTAGCGCGCGGCACCCGGCTAACGCCCGCGCATCCGACATCGTCTTCGCAGGCGACGGCGGGCACGGCGATGGGCCTGTAGCTCAGCGGTTAGAGCTGGCCGCTCATAACGGCTAGGTCGCGGGTTCGAATCCTGCCGGGCCCACCACGTCGGATGATCGGTCGACCGACCGCACAGGGTCGGGGAGTAGCGCAGCCTGGTAGCGCATCTGGTTTGGGACCAGAGGGTCGCAGGTTCGAATCCTGTCTCCCCGACCAACATCCTGTCGTGCCGCCCCTTGGCGCGATCGCTCACGAAACCCGATAGACCTCGCCGCTGCCGGCATCGCGGTAGAGATCGACGCGCTCGCCGTTCCAGTGATAGTCGAGGTGGCGAGCCTGCACGGGCAGGGTCACGCGATCGGGATGGAACAGGCCAGCGCATTCGCCGTGCGGATCGCGGCGGCTCGGATAGACCAGACCTTCGGACCCTTCCGCCCGCAGCCGAGCCCCCAGGGCCTGAGACGCAGCATAGTCGTCGGGCGCCAGCGCCTCGGCCCAGGCCGAGCTCTCGCCGCGCAGGTCGTGCAGCGGCGCATCGAGGTCGAGCACGAGTTCGCGGAACTGCGCGGTCCAGCCCGGCATCTCGCGCGTGCGCGCCATGAAGACCGCGTGGTGGTGGATCGTTTCGAACAGTGCCGTCTCGAACGCCCGCGCGACGTAAAGCGCGCCGAAGCGACCGTCGTGGAAGCGTCCGGGCCGGTCGGGACTGGCGTGGGTGAAGGCGGCCATGACATAGCTTGCACCCGGCCCCGACACGCGCCGTGCCGGCGGCACCAGGTCGAGCTGGCCGATCGTCTCCATCAGGCGCGGATTGGTCTTCTGCTCGGCGGCGAGCAGCAAGGGCCAGTCGGCGGGATCGGCGATGTCGTCGAACAGGTCGATCGGCGGATAGAGGCTGCGGATGATCCGGCGCGCGCCCGGCCAGACCACGCGCGTTACGGGAATCTCCGCGGAATCGGTCACCACCCGCCGCGCTCGGCGTCGAGATAGCGGCGCACGCGCATCAGGTCGGTGAGTTCCCCGCCCGCCATGACGTCGAGCGCGGAGCGGCCGCCGAAGGCTGCGTTCGCCGCCTTGATCCAGGCATAGCCGCGGCTCGGCTCGCGGAAGATCAGGCGCAGCGCCTTGTGAATGCCCATCAGATTGGACAGCCGTGCCTTGCCGTCGCGCCCGATACGCCCGAGCGCGCCGGCCTTCCAGCGCGCATAGGTGCGTGGCGAAAGGTCGAGGATGACCGCCGCCTGATCTTCCGCGACGCCCCAGTGGCGGAACAGGGCGAGCACCGCGCGGAACATCGCCGCAGCCTCTGCATCGGTGATAGGTTCGGGCAGAAACGGCCGGGGATCGGTCTCGACCTTGACGAGTTGCATGACGTCACCTCTCTGACATATGGCGTCATATAGATATATGTTCGCCATTTGGCAATGAGGCGACCTGCCTGACCGATTGTGTCGCAGGAATCTCGCGATTACCCCACGCAGCATTCGTGGAGGAGACGCGTCCCATGCCCCATCGTCGCTGGATCCGGCTCGTCGCCACCCTATGCTGCACCGCGCTCGCGCTTCCGAGCGCGCAGGCGCGGCCGGCGTCACGGCCGAACGTTCTCGTGATCGTTGCCGACGATCTCGGCTTTTCGGACCTCGGCGCATTCGGCGGCGAGATCGCGACACCGAACCTCGATGCCCTGGCCCTGTCGGGCCTGCGCCTGGCGAATTTCCACACCGAAGCCGCCTGCGCACCGACGCGCGCAATGCTGCTGACGGGCAGCGACAGCCATCGCGTCGGCCTGGGCAACATGCCCGAATCGATGGCGCCCAACCAGGCCGGACGACGCGGCTATGAAGGCCACTTGCGCGCCGACACGGCGACGCTGGCCGAACGGCTTTCCGCCGGCGGCTATCGCACGCTGTTCTCCGGCAAGTGGCACCTCGGCACCGCGCCCGATCAGGATCCCCATGCGCGCGGGTTCCAGCACAGTTTCGCCATGCTCAACTGTTGCCACGATCATTTCGGCCAGGGTCTTTCGACCGACCGCAGCAAGATGTTCGGCTATACCCGCAACGGCGAAACGGTGACGAGCCTGCCGCCGGACTTCTATTCGTCGGACTTCTTCGCCAGCCAGCTTATCGACCAGCTCCGCGCGACGCGCAGCGAAAGCCCGTTCTTCGCCTATCTGGCCTTCACCGCGCCGCACGCGCCGCTGCAGGCGCCGCCGGCCACGATCGCCAAGTATCGCGGTCGCTACGATGCCGGCTACGACGTGCTGCGCGAGCAAAGGCTCGAACGCCAGCGCAAGCTCGGCCTGCTTGCCCCCGCGGCTCAGCCGCATCGACCCGTCGATACCGTGCCCTGGGAATCGCTCTCGGCCGAAGAGCGCCGGACATCGAGCCGCAAGATGGAAATCTATGCGGCCATGGTCGAGGATCTCGACAAGGCCGTCGGCCGCGTGATCGCCGAGCTCAAGGCCGAGGGCGAATTCGCGCGCACCACGATCGTCTTCCTGTCGGATAACGGCGCCGAAGCGCGCGACCCCGCACCGCGACCGGGCACGCCGATCCCACCCCTCGCAACGCTCGGCGGCCCGAAGACCTACGCCAACTACGGCGCGGGTTGGGCCCAGGCGGCCACGGCCCCGTCGTGGCGGTTCAAGAGCTTCGCGACCGAGGGCGGCATCCACGCCCCCGCCTTCGTATCCGGCCCGGTGATCCGCCGTCCCGGCACGATCGGACGCGCCTATACCAATGCGCGCGACGTCGCGCCGACCTTGCTCGACCTCGCGGGCGTCGCCGTCACGCCCGGACGTTTCGCCGGCCGCGACGTGCCGCCGATCGACGGACTGAGCTGGCGCGGACTGCTGGCCGGCAAGGCCGCGGTCTATCCACCCGACCACGCGGTGGGCAGCGAACTGTTCGGCTCCCGTTCGCTGCGACGCGGCGACTGGAAGATCACCGATATCGGCGACGGCATCTGGCACCTGTTCGACCTCGCGCGCGATCCCGGCGAGACACGCGATCTCGCCGCGGCCGAGCCGGCACGCAAGGCGGCGCTGATCGCGGAATGGGATCGCTATGCGCGGGATGTCGGTGTGGTCCTGCCCGATCCGCCGTTCCACCCGAACCCGCCGCGCGACCACGATTGAACGCCATCGTCATCCGGTTCCGTGGCAGGCCGAACCGATCAATCGTCTGTTTCCAATCCGCGCCTTTCGGGTGATAAGCCTTCCGAAATAGCGAACGAATCGTCGCAAATGGCGACGGAGAGGGATTGGGATGGAACGCAGTTTCGGCATCGGCTGGCGGCAGGTCTTCGCGTCGATGGTCGTCATGTCCTGTTCGGGCATGATCGCGCCGACCTACGGCATCATCGCCGTTCATCTCGGCAAGGAATTCGGCTCGACCCGCATGGTGCTGATGCTGGCGATCACGGTGATGTCGATCGCCACGGGCATCCTCTCGCCGATCGTCGGCAGCCTGATGGACCGATCCTCGCTACGCCGGATCATGGCGATTGGCGTGTTCAGCATGATCGGCGGCTTCGTCGCGCTGTCCTTCGTCACCTCCTTCACCGCGGTGCTCGTGGTCTACGGCCTGTGCATGGCCGCGACCCAGGCGATGGCCGGGCCGATCTCGGGCACCGTCCTGCTGACGCGCTGGTTCGAGAAGCGCCGCGGCCTCGCGCTCGGCATCGCCGTTTCGGGCATCGGCGCCGGCGGCATGATCTTCCCCCTGGTGATCCAGGGCCTGTTCGACCAGTTCGCCTGGCGCGAGGCGCTGCGCGTGCTCGCGCTGATCCTCGCCTGCGTCACGGTTCCCGCGCTGGCCTTCATCATCAATCGCCCCGAGGACCGCGGACTCCATGCCGACGGGGCAGAAGCCCCGCGCGCGGCCGCCGGCGGCGCGGGTGCGCCGGCCGCGCTCTCGGCACGCGACATCGTCTCCGATCCGGCCTTCTGGCTGCTCGCGCTCGTCGTCACGGTCGTGCTCGCGGGCATGATGGGCTCGGTCACCAACATCGTACCGATGGCGCGCGACCTGGGGATCGACGCCAATGCCGCGGCCGTGGTGGTCTCGCTCTACGCGGGCATGGCCTTCCTCGCCAAGCTGGGCTTCGGCGCGCTCGCCGACCGGATCAACCCGCGCGTGCTGATGCTCGGCGCGCTGGGCTCCTTCGCCGCAGGCATGGCGGCACTGGCCATGGCCGCCACCGGCTTTGGCGGCTACGGCCTGATCCTGCTGGGCGCCGCGATGGTCGGCCTCGGCGGCGTGATCGTCCCGCTGCAGAGCTTCGTCGCGCCGCGCATCTTCGGCGCGGGCGTGGTGGGCAAGGCCGTGGGCCTGCTCGGCCTCGTTTCGCTGATCGGCCTGCTGCTGACCCCGCCGATCTTCGGCTTCGTCTTCGACCGCACCGGCTCCTACTCGCCGATCTTCTGGGCCTTCTCTGTCCTCGCGGTCGGCGCCATGCTGGTCGTGCCGAAGATCCGCCTGCATCCGCGCGATATCGTGCCCGCGACATCGCACGGACCGGCCGATGCGGAGCCCGTTACCGCCCCCTGACGCGTTGCCCCTCCCACCCTAGCGTGCCAGAAGCGCGTCACGTTTTTCGGGAAGGATCGGTCATGCGCGAACATCTGCGACAGTTCATCGGCGGCGTCTGGGTCGAGAGCCAGGGCGGCACGCGCCACGAAGTGATCAATCCGGCGACCGAGGAAGCCTGCACGGTCATCACCCTGGGCACGGCGGCCGACGTCGACGCCGCGGTCAAGGCCGCGCGCGCCGCCTTCCCCGCCTTCGCCGCGACCAGCGTCGACGAGCGGCTGGCGCTGCTCGACCGCGTGATCGAGGTCTACAAGGCCCGCCTCGGCGACGTCGCCCAGGCGATCAGCGAAGAAATGGGCGCGCCGATCTCCTTCGCCACGGCCGCCCAGGCGCCGACCGGCATCGGCCACCTCAAGTCCGCGCGCAACGCGCTCGAGGGTTTCCAGTGGGAAGAGGAACTGCGCGGCGCGCGCGTGGTGCACGAGGCGATCGGCGTCGTCGGCATGATCACGCCGTGGAACTGGCCGATCAACCAGATCGTCGCCAAGGTCGCCCCCTGCCTCGCCGCGGGCAACACGATGGTGCTCAAGCCCAGCGAGGAATGCCCGACCAACGCGGTGATCTTCGCGGAGATCCTCGCCGAAGCCGGCGTGCCCGCGGGCGTGTTCAACCTCGTCAACGGTGACGGGCCGACCGTCGGTGCGGCGCTCTCGTCGCACCCCGACGTCGACATGATCTCGTTCACCGGCTCGACCCGCGCCGGCGTGGCCGTCGCCCAGGCCGCCGCGCCCACGGTAAAGCGCGTGCACCAGGAACTCGGCGGCAAGGGCCCGAACCTCGTCCTGCCCGATGCCGACATCGACACCCACCTCGGCAAGATGCTCTCGGGCATCGTCGCCAATTCGGGCCAGACCTGCATCGCGCCGACCCGCGTCATCGTTTCGCAGGGCCAGAAGGCCGATATCGAGGCTTTCGCCAAGAAGATGTTCGACGCCACCCCGGTCGGCGATCCGGCGCAGGAGGGCGGCCACATCGGCCCCGTCGTCAACAAGAGCCAGTTCGACAAGATCCAGGCGCTGATCCAGTCGGCGATCGACGAGGGCGCGACCCTGCTCGCGGGCGGCACTGGCCTGCCCGAGAGCGTCAACCGCGGCTACTACGTCAAGCCGACCGTCCTCGCCGACGTCACCCCCGACATGCGCATCTTCCGCGAGGAGACCTTCGGCCCGGTCGCGACGATTTCCACCTATGCGACGCTCGACGAGGGCATCGCGCTCGCCAACGACACCGAATACGGCCTCTCGGCCGCGGTCACCGGCGACCCCGAAGTGGCCAAGGGCGTTGCCCGCCAGCTCCGCGCGGGCCTCGTCGGCGTCAACGCCTGGGGCCCGGTGCCCGACGCCCCGTTCGGCGGCTACAAGCGCTCGGGCAATGGCCGCGAGGCTGGGGTCTGGGGACTGCGCGACTTCCTCGAGGTCAAGTCGATCGTCGGCGGCTAAGGTCCGGGAACTTCGACCCGGGAACCTAGCAAGTCTGGCAGGCATTCTTCCAGCAACGACAAAGGCCCGCCGCGCAAGGCGGGCTTCGTGGAAGGAGAATACCCGATGGCTGCCGCCAAACCCGAATTCACCGACGCCATAGCCCTGCTCAAGGCCGATCACCGCAAGGTCGAGGACCTGTTCGAGCAGTTCGAGAAAGCCAAGGACGCCGCGCGCCAGCAGAAGCTCGCGACGCAGATCTGCAACGAGCTCAAGATCCACACCGCGATCGAGGAAGAGATCTTCTACCCAGCCTTCCAGGGCAAGATCGAGGACGACACCCTGGCCGAAGCCTATGTCGAGCACGACGGCGCCAAGGTGCTGATCAACGACATCATGGCCGCCTCGCCCGACGACGATTACCACGCGGCCAAGGTCAAGGTGCTGTCCGAAGAGATCACGCACCACGTCAAGGAAGAGGAAATGCCCTCGGAGGGCATGTTCGCCCAGTGCCGCAAGACCGACGTCGACCTCGTCGCGCTGCGCGACCAGATGCTTGCCCGCAAGGAAGAGCTGCTCGCCCAGGCCGAGGGCGAAGGCCTGCCCGCCGCCGAACTGCGCGTGCTCCACACCGCCTGATAGCCCCGCGGCGCCGCCACCAGGCGGCGCCGCGCTGGCCTCAGCGCTTGGCGGTAAGCTCGAGGATCTCGGGCGCCAACTTCTGCCAAGAGATGAACAGCGAGTGGCCCTTGCCCGAGGCGGTTTCGGCCGCCTGGTAGTTCCACTCGTCGTCGCGCCACGGCGGATCGCGGAACTCGCTCTGCGGGATCAGGCGGTGCACCCATTCGCTGGTCGTGCGCGTGTGCGACAGGTCGCTGGTGTGGCTGCGATAGACCAGGGTCGGCATCGTCAGCCGCGCGAAGTCGACCGGCTTCATCCCCGGCACCGGCGTGATGTCCGAAGGCACATAGGCCGCCGCCCAACGCTGCATCACCTCGATGAACTGGCGCGGATCCTGGCTGCGGATGAATTCCTTGGCGGTCGGGCTCATCGCGAAGTTCTCGGCCCAGGAGGTCGCGTTCATCACGGCTTCCATGCCGCCGACCGAAGCCAGCGAACCGGCCTCGCCCGCGTAATAGGTCGCGAGCTGCATGAGCCCGATGGGCTCGCCGCTGATCCACCACAGCGCGAGGTGCGAGCATATCTCCGGATCGCGCGCCGCCGCCAGCATCGACACGCGGCTGCCGCCCGAACCGCCGATGATCGCCGTCGGCCCGAGGTCGAGGTGCCGGATCAGGCCCGACAGCGCCTCGGCCTGCATCTCGCTCTCGCTCGCGCCGAGCAGGCAGGCGTCGGACTTGCCGCAGTTCGGCCGGTCGTAGATCACCGCGCGACGGCCGCCCTCGGCCAGCTTGAGCGCGAATTCGCGGATGCCCGGCGTGTCCATGTGGAAGCGCCCGCCCGGCGTCAGGATGACGGCCTGGGCGCCCTCGGGTCCGTGGACCTCGTACTCTATTCCCAGGCCATTGATTGTCGCGCGTGGCATTTGATTCTCTCCCGTGATGGCTGATTTGCGCGGCACCTTTGACCGACCGGACAGGCGCCGCAAGGGGAAAAGAAGCGAATACGATCTTCGCTGTCCGCGAGGGCGATGGCCCTCGCATTCGCTGCCGCTTCCATCGCGCTGCGGCCTCGTCAGGCGTGATGCGCCATGCGAACCAGCTTCTCAGCCCCCGTTCGCTTAAGCGCCTTCGGTCACTCCTCGCCCATCCGCAGCGCCGCGATGAAGGCCTCCTGCGGGATCTGGACGTTGCCATATTCGCGCATCCGGGCCTTGCCCTTCTTCTGCTTGTCGAGGAGCTTCTTCTTGCGGCTGATGTCGCCGCCGTAGCACTTGGCGGTCACGTCCTTGCGCATCGCGGCGATGGTCTCGCGGGCGACGACCTTGCCGCCGATCGCGGCCTGGATCGGGATCTTGAACAAGTGCCGCGGGATCAGGTCCTTGAGGCGTTCGCACATGTGGCGGCCGCGTTCCTCGGCGACGCCGCGGTGGACGATCATCGACAGCGCATCGACCGGCTCGTTGTTGACGAGGATGGACATCTTGACGAGGTCGCCCTCGCGCAGGCCGATCTGCTCGTAGTCGAAGCTGGCATAACCGCGGCTGATCGACTTGAGGCGATCGTAGAAGTCGAACACGACCTCGTTGAGCGGCAGTTCGTAGTTCACCTGGGCGCGGCCGCCGACATAGGTCAGCCCGGTCTGGATGCCGCGGCGGTCCTGGCAGAGCTTTAGAATCGAACCGAGGTATTCGTCGGGGGTGTAGATCGTCGCCTTGATCCACGGCTCGTCGATCTGCTCGATCCGGCTGGGATCGGGATAGTCGGCCGGGTTGTGCAGCATGATCTCGCGCGCGTCGTCGGTCTTCGATTTGCGCAGCTGGATGCGGTAGACCACCGACGGCGCGGTGGTGATCAGGTCCAGGTCGTATTCGCGCGTCAGGCGCTCCTGGATGATCTCGAGGTGGAGCAGGCCGAGGAAGCCCGCGCGGAAGCCGAAGCCGAGCGCGGCCGAGCTTTCCATCTCGAAGCTGAACGAGGCGTCGTTGAGGCGCAGCTTGGCGATCGACTCGCGCAGCTTCTCGAAGTCGGCCGCATCGACCGGGAACAGGCCGCAGAACACCACGGGCTGGACTTCCTTGAAGCCGGGCAGTGCCTCGGCGGCGCCCTGCTTGACCGTGGTGATCGTGTCGCCGACCTTGGCCTGGGCGACCTCCTTGATCTGCGCGGTGATGAAGCCGATCTCGCCAGCGCTGAGTTCGTTCAGCTGTTCGAGCTTGGG
>SECS01000368.1 GCA_004211435.1 Novosphingobium sp.
GCGTGATCTTGCCGGCGAGAATGTCGCCCGGCTCAACCTCTGCACCGATATAGACGATGCCGGCTTCGTCGAGGTTGCGCAGGGCTTCCTCGCCGACGTTCGGGATATCGCGCGTGATGTCTTCCGGCCCAAGCTTGGTGTCGCGCGCCATGACTTCGAACTCGTCGATATGGATCGACGTGAAGACGTCGTCCTTCACGATGCGCTCGCTGATGAGGATCGAATCCTCATAGTTATAGCCGTTCCACGGCATGAACGCGACGAGCGCGTTGCGGCCCAGCGCCAGCTCGCCGAACTCGGTCGACGGACCATCGGCCAGCACGTCGCCGGCTTGCACGAACTCGCCAACCTTCACCAGCGGACGCTGGTTGATGCAGGTCGACTGGTTGGAGCGCTGGAACTTCATCAGCGTGTAGATGTCGACGCCCGATTCACCGGCATCGACATCGCCGGTTGCGCGGATGACGATACGTGCCGCATCGACCTGATCGACCACGCCCGAGCGGCGCGCCGAAATGGCGGCGCCGGAATCGCGGGCGACGGTCTCTTCCATGCCGGTGCCGACGAACGGCGCTTCTGCGCGAACGAGCGGAACGGCCTGGCGCTGCATGTTCGAGCCCATCAGCGCGCGGTTTGCGTCATCGTTTTCCAGGAACGGGATGAGCGATGCCGCGACCGAGACGAGCTGCTTGGGGCTGACGTCCATCAGCGTGATATTATCCGGGATCGCCATCAGGAATTCGCCCGCCTGACGCGACGAGACGAGTTCTTCCTGGAAGCGGCCTTCACCGTCGAGCTCGGCGTTTGCCTGCGCGATCGTGTGCTTGGCTTCTTCCATGGCCGACAGATAGACGACGTCGTCGGTGACCTTGTGATCCACGACCTTGCGGTACGGCGTCTCGATGAAGCCGTACTTGTTGACGCGGCTGAACGAGGCCAGCGAGTTGATCAGACCGATGTTCGGGCCTTCCGGCGTTTCGATCGGGCAGATGCGGCCATAATGCGTCGGGTGAACGTCGCGGACTTCGAAGCCCGCACGTTCGCGGGTAAGACCGCCCGGCCCGAGCGCCGAAACGCGACGCTTGTGCGTCACTTCGGAGAGCGGGTTGGTCTGATCCATGAACTGCGACAGCTGCGACGAGCCGAAGAATTCGCGGACCGCGGCGACCGCGGGCTTGGCGTTGATCAGGTCGTTCGGCATCGCG
>SECS01000181.1 GCA_004211435.1 Novosphingobium sp.
GGATGCAGCATCGGCACGTCTGCCTGGAACTGCGACAGAGCGATTGCCAGGATCCCGGTGCCCATCGTGGCGGCGAACCAGTTCGGGGTGAACTGGCGCACGACCTCGCGCGGGCTGTCGAGGCGCGACAGCGGTTGGAGGCCGAGGGTGACGGCACGCATCTGTTCGAAGGTCATCGGCGGAGATCCTTATCCTGCCGGGATCATGCACAACGGCGATCGTTCGATCCAACGCGTTGTTTTGGTCATTCCGATCGATGGAGGCGATGGATCCATCAGGCGCCTCGCCCCGAATAAATGTTGCCGCCACGGGAATGAAAGGCTTCCGCACGCGTCTTCTTGCCGACCCCGTACTTCGAGGACCGATTGATTCCATGCTGAAGACGCTTTTCCTGACCCTGGCCTTCGCCGGGGCGTCACTCTCCTCGGCAGAGGCGCAGGACGCGCACGCTCATCAGCACTCGGCGATGGTGCCGGCCACGCCCGACGGCTCACGGTATGCCGAAGCGACCGCCGAGGCGATGGAGAGGATGCACGCCGGCATGATGTCGGCCCCGGTGACCGGGGATCCCGAGCACGACTTCCTGTCCCAGATGATCCCGCATCACCAGGGCGCGATCGACATGGCCAAGGCCGTCCTCGGCTCGACCGAGGACCCGGCGATCCGCAACCTCGCCCAGTCCATCATCACCGAACAGACCTACGAGATTACGCTAATGCGCTCGATGCTCGCTGCATCCGCCGACAAGACAAAGCCCGTTCCGGAGACAACCCCATGACCCGCACCGCCATCCTCGCCGCCGCGCTCCTCGTCTCGACGTCGGCCTTCGCGCTGCCCGCCGCGTCAGACCGCGTCTACACCGCCGACCAGAACTCCAACACGGTCTCGGTCATCGACCCCGTCGCCAACAAGCTGCTGGGCCAGATCCGGCTCGGCAATCCACGCCCGGACGTTCTGAGCCCCCTTTACAAGGGCGAGGTCAACGTTCACGGCCTCGGCTTCTCGCCGGACCACAAGACGCTCGTCGTCGTCTCAACGGTGACGAATTCCGTCACCTTCATCGACACGGCAACCAATGCCGTGAAGGGCACGACCTATGTCGGGCGCAACCCCCACGAGGCCTTCTTCACGCCGGACGGGAGGGAAGTCTGGGCGACGGTGCGCGGCGAGGACTATCTGTCGGTGATCGATGCCGCGACCTTTAAGGAAACCGGCCGCATCCCGACGACCAGTGGCCCAGGCATGACCAAGTTCTCACGCGACGGCAAGCTCGCCTTCGTCGCCAACTCGTTCAACCCGGTGCTCGAGGTCTTCGACGTCGCGAGCCATGCGCTGGTGAAGCGGATCCCGGTCGTCTCGCCATTCGTTCCCTTCGTACAGGTGAGCCCTGACGGCAGCGACGTCTGGCTGACGCACAAGGACGTCGGCAAGGTCACGCGCGTCGATGCCAAGACGCTCGAGGTGAAGGAGGTCATCGACAGCGGACCGATCTCCAACCATCTCGGCTTCGGCACGGTGGACGGCGCGACGCTGGTCTACGTCACGATCGGCGGCGAGAACGTCGTGAAGGTCTACAAGCCCGGCGAGAAGACGCAGCTCGTCGCGACCATCCCCGTCGGCGCATTGCCGCACGGCATCTGGGGATCGGAGGACGGCAGCCGGATCTTCGTCGGGCTCGAGAACGGCGACAAGGTCGACGTGATCGACACGGCCGAGCAGAAGGTCGTCGCGGAGATCCCGATCGGACAGGCCCCGCAGGCCCTCGTCTTCGTGCCGGGCGCGGTTCCCGAGGGCGCGGGCACCGAAAACCTCGTGCCGTTGAAGGCGGGTCCAGAGAACCTGACGCTGTCGCTGAAGGCGCCCGAGGGCGCGGACGGTTCCGGCATGGTCGTCTCGCGCAATCTCGGGCTCGTCGATGCGATCGACGTCAGCGTCGCCAAGCTGAAGCCGATGACCGAATACGGCGTATTCTTCGAAGGCCAGGACGAGCCCGTCGTGGTGCTGAAGACCAACGACAAGGGAGCCGGCATGGCCTCCAGCATCGGCCCGGTGCGCACGATCGGCGCCCCGGGGGAGCCGGCGGCGGGCAAGGAGCCGCGGCTGGTCGTGGTCGAGGGTCTGAAGGGCACCGCCAGCCCGGTCCTCACCAGCCGCTAGAGACGGCTGGGTCCAAAGTTGCGTTGCTAGCCAAGCGTGCTCCACAGGACGACGCAGACGGCCAGCAACGCACCTGCGATGAGAACCCATGAAAGACCTAAGTCGCGAGCCTTCGACACACCTCTGGCGCTCGATGGCCCATCTTCGATTTGGGCCAGCTCTTTCATCTCCAGCCCCTCTGTATCTTCCGGTCCATGCTGCTTGCTCATGGCAATCCCGCCTTTCATCTGCTCGCATCATCGACCAACCGCAGAAACGATCGGACGTGTTGTCGCGCTAGCCGATCGGACGCGTTCGCGGCCTTCGTCCCCTTGCAGAGCCTCAGCCGACTTTGATCGGCACGCGATGCCACGAATAGGCAAGATAACCCTTCCAGTTCCAGATCTTCGCGATGTCGTCGGGTTGCGAACCGCCGACACCGTCGAAGGAACGGACGGCGAGCTGGTGCTGTCCGGTCGGTAGGTCGAGGACGACAGACCAGAAGATCCACGCCCACTGGGTATCAGCCTGCTTGTCGATAGTAGCCTCGTGCCAATTCTCGCCACCATCGTAGGAGACCTCGACCTTGGCGACGCCATTCTGCGTCCCGATCGCGTAGCCCTCAATCTTCGTCGTTCCCGGCTTCAACGTCGCCCCGGCAGCCGGAATGCAGATCGCGGCGTTCAAGGGCATGTCGTTGATGACGACGTTCGGATCCTTGTCGGCCGTCTCCTTCGTCGTCGTCGGAGGAAAGAGCCGATACTCCTTTCGCTGGATCGGGGTATCGGCCTCCTCGTCCTGCACCATGATCGAGGCCAACCATTTGGGGCTGCGCGTTCCTGCATAGCCAGGCACCACGACGCGTAGGGGAAAGCCGTGCTCGGCCATCAAGGGCTCGCCGTTCATGGCCCAGGCGAGGAGAACATCCGGGGTCATCGCCTTCTCGAGCGGGATCGAGACGCCGTAGTCGAAACGATCATCCTTCATGACGACCTCGTCATGCGCGAAGAACGCCACATGGAGCCCTGTGCCGTCTTCGGCGCCTGCGGCGCTGAGGACGTCGGCTAGCGAGACGCCGGTCCATTCTGCATTGCCGATCGCGCCGGGGCCCCAGAGGTCACCCTCGACATACCCGACATCGACCATGTCTGCCCGGCGGTTGCCGGCGCACTGCATGACGGCCATGACATTCCGCTCGGGGAAGCGTGACTTGAGATCCGAAAGCGACAGTTCGACGGGCGTCTCCACCTTGCCGCCGATCTTCAGCCTGTAGCCCGTCTCGTCGATCTTCGGCACGGTGCCGTGGTCGCGGATGTAGAAGTCGGCCTGGGGCGTGACGAAGGAGGACCGGAGCTTGGCGATCGGCGTCTCGGCGTTCAAAGGAAGCTTGCTGTGGACGAGCAGGTCGCTGGCGGGCCCGGTCGGTGCAGCGGTGGCCGCCGAAGCAGCCAAAGTGGGCCATGTCGTATGAGTCACCAAGAGGCAACTCGCCCCCTGGAGCACGGTCCGTCTTGTGGGCATGGTGACATCTCCAAGGCAGTAAGTTGCATAAAACAGAGCAACATTCCCTCCGATCACCAGTTCCCTGAAGGCGTGTCCGACGGCACATGAAGCCCTAGTTGACAGCGCTCGCGACGATCGCGTAGACGACTGGGACGGCAATGGATTCTGCCGGGCCTCGTGCCGAACCGCCTCCCGATGGGCTGATGACTCCTACTCCATCCGCAACATGGCGGGCGAGTAGTGATGTCCGGCCCGCATCCCACCCGATGCAGACTGCCTGATCGCTCCGCCCGCACCGGAGCCAGATCATGCCGCCGAATGCCCTTGCCACCCGAACCCTCCAGGCGATCGTCCTCGCCAAGTGGGTGCTGCTCGTCTTGCCGATGGCCGCTGCCGTCGGCTCGGCCTGCGCCCTGTTCCTTTGGGCTCTCGACGTCGCCACCAAAGCAAGGTTCGAGACCCCCGACCTCTTCTACTGGCTTCCCGTCGCCGGTCTCGCCGTCGGTCTCGCCTACCACTGGTTCGGTCGGTCGGCCGAGGGCGGCAACAACCTGATCGTCGAACAGATCCACGAGCCGGGCGGCGGCGTGCCCTTGCGCATGGCGCCGCTGATCCTCGTCTCGACGGTGGTCACCCACCTCTTCGGCGGATCGGCGGGACGCGAGGGGACGGCGGTCCAGCTCGGCGGCAGCCTTGCGTCCGCCTTCGGCAAGGCGCTGCGGCTGGGACAGAAGGAGGTCCGCCTCCTCCTCATGGCCGGCATCGCCGCAGGCTTCGGCGCGGTCTTCGGAACACCAATCGCCGGCGCGATCTTCGCGCTCGAGGTCCTGACGGTCGGTCGCATCCAGTACGAGGCATTGGTGCCCTGCCTCGTCGCGGCCGTCGTCGGCGACTGGGTCTGCCTGCAATGGGGCATCGAGCACACCCACTTCCTCATTGGCTTCGGGGACGGGATGCAAGGCTTCAGGCTCGACATCCTCCTATTCGCCCAGGTCGCGCTGGCGGGCGTCGCCTTCGGCCTCGTCAGCCAGTTCTTCGCCGAAAGCCTCCACGCCGTGCAGGGCCTCGTGAAGCGCATCCTGCCCTTCGCCCCCTTGCGTCCCGTCCTCGGCGGCCTCCTCCTCATCGGTCTCGTCTACGTCCTCGGGACCCGCGAGTATCTTGGCCTCGGCGTCTGGTCCCCCAACCCGGGGGACGCGACGATCTCCGGCTTCTTCGATCCTGCCCGGTCCGACGAGTGGGCCTGGGCATGGAAGCTGCTCTTCACCGTCGTGACGCTCGGCTGCGGGTTCAAGGGCGGCGAGGTCACCCCGCTCTTCTTCATCGGCGCCGGGCTCGGCAGCGCGATCGGCCACGCCATCGGCGCGCCCGTCGACCTCTTCGCCGGGATCGGCTTCGTTGCCGTCTTCGCCGGCGCCTCGAACACGCCGATCGCCTGCACCATCATGGGCATCGAGCTCTTCGGCGCGGAGAACGCCGTCTACATCGCGACGGCGTGTTTCCTCGCCTACGTCTTCAGCGGCCACTCCGGCATCTACCTCTCCCAGCGCGTCGGCGTGCCGAAGATCGACCACGGCTTCCTGCCGCCCGACGTCTCGCTACGGGAGGTGCGCACCATCGGCAGGCCTGCGCCCGACTTCTCCTTGCCGGGCCGCCGTCGGGCAGCCCGGGTTGCCGAACCACTTTCCTTCACTCCCTCGACAGGAACCGACATGACCTACTCGCACCACGTTAGCCCGAGCGACATCGGGATGCTCCGCATCTACCTGAAGCCTGGCGACAAGGCGTCCGGGTCGGGGCGGTTCGCGTTCTGGGGCGGCAAGCCCCTGTACCGGGAACTCGTGCTCCTCGCCAAGAAGGCCGGGATCATGAACGCCGTCGCCCACCACACCCACTACGGCTACAGCAACCACGGCGCCGCGCAGGAGCCGAGCGGGGAGTATTCCAATCCGGAGCTGACGATGTGTGTCGAACTGGTCGGGCACCGTCCGTTGCTCGAGACCTTCTGCCGCGAGCATGGCGCGCTCCTGCGCGACAAGGTGATCGTGTTCAAGCACATCGAGCACTGGACGGTCGGAGAGGGTGACGGGTCCCTGAAGGAGACGACGGTCGCCCGGCCAGAGACGGCCGATGCCTTGCCCCGCGCCGGATGACCAAACCCATCGGCATTACCGGAGGCGGTGGGTGGCATCGCTGCTCGCCGACGGTCCATCAGAGTGGAGCACCGACCATGAAGTTCGCCATAGCCTCCTGGCAGTTCTGGCCCTTTCGTCGGCGGCCTTCGCAGCCCTTACGGCGATCTTCGCCGTCGATCTATGAGCGGACATTCCCCACGGATAGGCCCCACCACGGCAGGGGCATAATCCGCGGCGCCGTGCATTTCAGCGGCGCAAGACACGGTCCTCGTTCTTCGGTTTGCCTTTCACCCCGGCCATGTCGGCGGACTGGATCCGCATGCCGTCGAAGTCGGCGTCCGCCACGTCCGCTCCCGTGAACTTCGACCCCTGCGCCTCCATGCTGCTCAGGTTCGCCCCCTCGAATGAGGCGTCGGTGAAGTCGGCGAACTTAGCCTGAGCGCGGGACAGGTTCGCGCCCTTCAGGTTCGCGCCGTGGAGCTTGGCGGAGTTCAGGATTCCGCGCATCATGCCCATCGACTGGTTCTTCATGTCGGCGGAGAGGTTGGCTCCTTCGAGGTTCGCCTTCACCATCGAGGCTCGAGAAAAGTCCGCGGTCAGCCGTCCGCCAGATAGGTCGGCGCCGTCGAAGTCGGCATCCATCATCTGCGCCTGGAAGAGGCTCGCCTTTTTCAGGCTCGCTTCGGTAAAGTCGGCCTTCAGTGCCCAGGCTTGGTCGAGGATGGCCCCGTTAAGTTTCGCGCCGCCGAACTTCGTGCCGTTGAGGTAAGCCGCTCTGAGCGTTGCCCCACGGAAGTCGAGACCCGAAAGGTCGAGACCGTTGAGCGACTTCAGGGTGAAGTCCGCCGGAGCCGAAGGCGTCGCGCTGGATAGCATGGTCTCCACGTCGGCCCGCGTCATCTCAGCCTTCGTCATCTTGTCGGACTTCATGTCGAGCCCGGCCATCTGGGCCGTCGCCGCGCTCGGTCCATGACAGAGGATGGTCACGGCAAGGGCCGCAACTACGGTCAGCCTAGATCTGTCTTGCATGTTCTCTCCCGGGAAGTCGTTGCTTCCAAAGTGCAGGCCGTCGGCCTATCCGCGGACTGTCGTTTCGTCGATGCCGAACTGCGGGGACGCGCAACCGTTGCACGGAGCTCGTAGGCTGCACCCGCTCCCCTGGTCAGTAAGCGGTGGTGAGTTCGGTCAGCCAAGTCGGCGAGCTGGCGACGAGGACGGCCTCCGCTTCCTTGTCAAGCCCGCTCACGATGAGCAGCCCGACCACCAGAAGGATGCCTCCAAGGATCGCCTTGCCCCTCGATCCGGTGGCGATCATGCGGTCACGCCATTTCCCCATGGTCTCGCGCGAGAGCAGCCCGAGGATGAGCAACGGGACCGCGGCGCCGACGCCGAAGCACGTCATCACCATCGCGACCTCCGCAAGGTTCTCGCCGCGGGCGGCGAGGATGGATACGGCACCCAAGGTCGGTCCGACGCAGGGGCTCCAGACCGCCCCGAGCAGGACCCCGACCCCGAACTGTCCCTTCAGGCCACCGGGATCGAAGCCGCCGAACCGCCCCTCCGTCCAGTTGGCCACCGGGCCGGCTGCCGTCGCCGCCTCGACCTGAAGCCGTGGCACCACCAAAACGGCGCCCGCCGCGATCAGCAGGAGCCCCGCCCCCAAGCGGAATACGTCCCCGTCCAGTCCGATAGCGAAGCCGACGGTCGCGACGAAGATGCCGATGGTAACGAAGGAAAGGGTCAGTCCCGCCGCGAGCGCCACCGGGCCGAAACGGTGTTGTGAAACAGCCGTCCCGACGATCACCGGCAAGAGGGGCAGGACACATGGGGACAGAATCGAGAGCAGCCCTGCGACGAAAGCGAGGATCGCCCCTCCCACCTCCGGGCTACTTCTCGACGGCGGAGCGGAACAAGGCCTCAATGGAGGCTGGCTTCGTGTCTCCGACCGAACGCGACGTTTCCGTCTTGCCGTCGTAGGCGATCAGCGTCGACTGCATGCGGGCGCCGAGGTCGCGGACCACGTCCTTCTGGCTGTCGAAGTCCACGCCGAGGATGAGGAGGTCCTTGAACTCGTCGGACGCCGCGAGCTTGTCGATGGTCGGCTTCTGCGCCGCGCAGGTTGGGCACCACGGCGCGGAGATGTCGACGACGATCGCCCGACCCGCAGCCCGGGCCGCGTCGAAGCCGGCGCGGTCGAAGGGCTTGGTCTCCGCCGCGAAGGCTGCGCCACACATCGCGGCGAGGCCAAGCACCACGGCGGCAAGTCGGATCCTCAAGGTCGTCACGGCGTCCTCCGGCACGGTTTGGCGACAGGCTTGCGCTTCCGCTGACGAGGACACAACACCCTCGCGGCCTGCTCCGCTTTTCGTGCGTGGTGCCGGACCTGCTGATCCGCCCATTGTCGCAAACCTAGCCGCAGGGTCAGGGGGACATGAGGGCTTCTCGATGCCCCATCCTCGGCATGACCCGCATGTAGACGAGCGAGGCGACCAGCTCGACGACCGTCTGCGCGACGATCACGGCCGGCAGGAGAGGTACGGCGCCGGGAACGGCGAAGGCCAGCGGCAGCACGACGAGGGAGTTGCGCGTGGCTGAGCTGAACGCGGTCGCCCTCGCCCCGGGAGCGTCGAGGCCCGCCAGCCGGCCCACGAACCAGCCGACGACCGGCGCGGCGACGGCGTAGGCGACGTAGATCGGCACCACGCGGAGCGCGCCGTCGACCGCGAGCCCGAGCTGAGGCACGACAGCGGCGAAGACCAGGAACAGGACGAGCGCCGTCGCCGGCACGGGCATCACGCCGAGGCCCTCCCGGACGCGCCCGACCGCGGAGTTGCGCGTCGCACCGAACTGGACGACAGCGGCAAGCGCCAGCGGGATCGCGATGAGCCAGACGAAGGCATGGAGGAACGGGCCGACCTGCACCAGCCGAGCGGCGTCTTCGCCGAGGAAGAGGCCGAGGTAGACGGGCAGCAGGAGCATCTGGAGAACGAGCAGCGCGGGCGTCGAGGCCAGCAGGAGACGGGCGTCGGCCCGGCCGATCTGGGCGAAGGTCACGACGTAGTCGATGCAGGGCGCCAGCAGCACCATGAGGACGCCGAGGCGGAGCATGGGGTCGGCGGGCAGGAACTGGAGCAAGCCGAAGACCAGGACGGGGATCGCCACGAAGTTCGCCCCTGCCAGGGCGGCCAGGAAGCGGATCTGGAGCAAGGCCCGCCCGAGGCCGGCCAACGGCACCTGTAGGAAGGTGACGAACAGCATGAAGGCCAGGGCGGGATCGACGGCCAATGCCAGGCCCGTCGTTGGAAGGGCGAACGACGCCGCGACGGCCACGAGGATCGCGACGAAGTAGATCGCCACCTGTCTGGCTTCGAGCGTCTCGCGCAGGTTGGTCATGCTGAGGTGTCCTTCGACGTTCGTCGGCGGTCGGGGCTAGCCGTTCAGGTGCAGGCGAACCTGCGGCGCTTCGGCTCGTCGACGACCTGCGGACGCCCGGTGCATTGCGCGAAGAGGTCGATGGCGCGGTCGCAGACCTCGCAGTGCCCTTCGCAGCAGTCGCGCATCAGGAAGGCAACGAGGTCCGAGAGGGCCGGGAAGATCGCGCTGTAGACGATGGACCGTCCGTCCCGGCGGCTGACGACGAGGCCTGCCTTCTCGAGATTGCTAAGGTGGAAGGAGACGCGCGAGGCCGCCGAGCCGTCGAGGGCGGATGCGATCGCGCCTGCTGCGAGACCGTCGGCCCCGGCGGTGACCAGCATGCGCACGATGCGCAACCTCGTCGGCTGCGAGAGGGCGGCGAACCCGTCCAAGGCCTGCTGTTCGTTCATGCGCTCGACCTTTCAACCATCGTTGAAATGATCGCATGCAGATGTCGTGTCGGCAAGGCGCTCGCATGACCTTAGGATGCCGTACATCCTGATGGCTCGACACACGATGTTTCGTCGGATAGGTCGCGGATGAGCACGAGCGATCCTCCCATAACCCGCGGCCGCCCCGCAGCCTTCGGAGGCGGCGCGGTGATCGGCGCCCTCGGCGGGCTGATCGGCCTCGGCGAGGCCGAGTTCCGGCTCCCGCTGCTCATCGGCCTGTTCCGCTTCGCGGCGCTGGAGGCCGTCATCCTGAACAAGGCCATGAGCCTCGCCGTCGTCGCCACCGCGCTCCCCTTCCGATCGGGAACGGTGCCGTTCGGCCAGATCGCCGCGCACTGGCCCATCGTCGTGAACCTCCTGGCCGGAAGCCTGCTGGGGGCGTGGCTCGGGGCCGGCTGGGCGACGCGGCTCCGGTCGGAGACGCTGTACCGGATCATCGCGATCCTGCTCGTGGCGATCGCCGGCATCCTGCTCGTCCGGCACGAGCTGACCGCCGAGCAGCCCCTCGTGACGGGCTGGGCGCAGGTGGTCGCCGGCGTCGTCGCCGGGTTCGGGATCGGCATCGTCGCGCCCCTCCTCGGGGTCGCCGGCGGGGAGTTGCTGATCCCGACGCTGGTCCTCCTGTTTGGTGCCGACATCAAGCTTGCCGGGAGTCTCTCGCTCGCCGTGAGCCTGCCGACGATGGTCGTCGGATTCACCCGCTACAGCCGGGACCAGAGCTTCGCGGTGCTGGGCCGGAACCGGACGTTTCTCCTCGTCATGGCCGCCGGCTCGATCATCGGCACGTTCATTGGCGGGCGGCTGCTTGGGATCGTGCCCGACGGCATTCTGCTGCCCGGTCTTGGGGCAATCCTGCTGATCTCGGCGTTGAAGGTCTGGCGGCATGCCTGACGAATGGCCACCCACCTTGCCAAGGGAGTTCCCGCCCGCCATTGAAGTCGGCCATCGAGCATAAGGGGGAGATGCCAACTGGCTGGCTGCTTTTGACCAGCCTCAACTCTAAAGCTGCCAGACCGCTTTCCACCCAA
>SECS01000044.1 GCA_004211435.1 Novosphingobium sp.
GCCCCGCACCGCATTCCCGATTAAGTTCCTCGCGGAACACCGGCACATTCATGGCATGCCCAAGATTGCTCCGGGGCATCGGCCAGCCCCTAGTGGAAATCAGCCACCAAGCCAAGGTGCGTCACGGTATCGACCGATCGCGGCAGTCGGACTTTCCGATTCCGATCGCAACGCGTGAATGGGACAGGTCGCCCTCGCCCCATAAAAGACAACGATGTCATTTGGCTGTAGTGAATAGCTCCTAGCAGCCCCTTCATCCAATGAGGGGGACTGTTACGATGCATGTCGCAGCCAACAAGATTCAGATTATCTCGCTTCTCGCCTCGGCCTCCGCTCTGGCCTGCGCACTGCCGGCCTCAGCGGCTTCGCGCGACGATGAAGCAGCGGCCGAAGCGGCAGCCGATGCCGCTCCCGCGGTGGGCGAAAGCGACATCATCGTCACCGGGGCCGCGCGCGCGCAGCGCCGTTTCGACGTGCCTTACGCGGTGAATTCGTTGTCGCAGGCCGAGGTCGAGCGCATCGCGCCCAAGAGCTTCGCCGACCTGCTAGGCACGGTTCCCGGCATCCAGGTCGAAGCGACCGGCGGCGAAGTGCAGAACATCACGCGCATCCGCGGCATCCCGACCGACCGCGGCTACATGATCTTCCAGCAGGACGGCCTGCCGCTGTACCATGAGATCGACGGCGTGTTCTTCAACTCGGGCGAAGGCATGAACCGCTACGACCTGATGACCGAGCGCGTCGAGATCGTCCGCGGTGGTCCGGCGCCGATTTACGCCTCGAGCGCGGCGGCGATAGCCAACAACATCACCGTTACCGGCACCGACGAGGCGCGCGGCCGCGCTCAGGTGACGATCGGCGATACCGGCCTCTACCGCCTCGATGCGGTGCAGTCGGGCCCGCTCGGCGAGCGTACCTACTACGCGATCGGCGGTTTCCTGCGCCAGCACGACGGCTATCGCAAGAGCGGCTTCCCCAGCGACAAGGGCGGCCAGATCCGCGCCAACCTGAAGCACGATTTCGACAACGGCTTCGTCAAGGTGGCCGTGACCTACGTCAACGACCACAACCTTTTCTATCTGCCGATCCCGATCGCCGATCCGCGCAACCCTGCGGTCTCTCTCGACCGGTACATCGACTATCATCGCGGCACGATGAACTCGCCGGCGCTGCGCAACGTCAACATCAAGTACCGCGATGGCTCGGGCACCGTGCAGGGGCTGAACCGCGATCTCGCCGATGGTCGCCACATGCGCTTCTTCAACGCCAACCTGCACTACCAGGGCGAATTCGGCGACTATGCCGTGTCCGCCAAGGTCGGCTTCACCAAGGGCAAGAGCAGCTTCGACGCGTTCTATTCGACGACCAACCCCGCCGATGCCACCACCTTCGCCAACGGCTATCTCGCCGCTGCGCGCACCGCCTTCGGCGCGGGCGTGGCACGGATGGGCTATGCGATCGCGGGCACCAACGGCGCCACGGCCTATGATCCGAGTACGGCCTCCGGCCTCGTCATGTCGGGTCAGTATCGCGCGGTTGAGGCAGACTTCCACTCGACCCAGGCCGATCTGAGCGTCACCCGCAAGTTCGAGACCGGCTTCGGCACGCACGACATCCGCGTGGGCACCTATGGCTCGATCTATGGCAACAAGAGCCTGCAGGTCTATCAGGACATGCTGATCGAAGTCCGCGGTCAGCCGCGCACGCTCGATTTCCTGGCCTATTCGGCAACGGGCGCGGTGCTCGGCTCGGTCACCGACAAGGGCGTGCTGCGCTATACCACCACGCTCAACCAGGGCGAAGGCGACGCCAAGATGATCGCGGTCTATGCCAACGACACCTGGGACATCACCCGCGGCCTGCGCCTCGACGCCGGCATCCGCAAGGAATGGTACGACCTCGACGGCTTCGCGCTGCTCTCGGCCAATGCCAACCTCGGCGACGCGACGACCCTGGCCGACGACACCACCCGCGCCTTCACCGGCGCAATCGTTTCCAACAAGCTCAAGCCTTCGGCGACAAATTGGACGGTTGGCCTGAACTACGACTTCAATGGCAATCTGGGCGCCTATGGTCGCGTCTCAAACCTGGAAGTTCCGCCCAACCTGGGTGTCACGACGAGCACGGCGCCGACCATCATCAAGACCAAGGCCCGCCAGTACGAAGTGGGCCTCAAGGCCAGCTTCGGCCCGCACTATCTCTACGTCACAGGCTTCTACACCAAGTTCGATCCGTTCAACGCCTCGTTCGTCGCGTTCAACCCGATCACCGGCCGCAACGACCAAGCCGTGCCGTTCATCGGCGAGGCCGTGTCCAAGGGCGTCGAAGTCGATGGTCGCCTCGCGCCGACCTCGTGGTTCGAGTTGGCCGGTTCGGTCACCTGGCAGGATCCCGAATATCGCAACCTGGCGAACACTGCGGGCGCCGATCCCAGCGCAGTCAACGGCAACCAGATCATCCGCGAGCCCAAGTTCTTCGGCAATCTGCGCCCCACCGTCCACTTCCCCGTGGGCGACGGCGAACTGGAGATTTCCGGCCGCTACGAATGGACCGGCCGGCGCTATGTCGATCTGTTCAACCTGACCGGGCTGCCCGCCTTCCAGACGATCGGCGCCTCGGTGTCGGTCACCCAGGGCGGCTGGCGTTTCCAGGTGGTGGGCGACAACCTGACCAATGCCAAAGGACTGACCGAGGGCAACCCGCGCACCGACCAACTCGCCGGTCAGGGCGCCAGCGATGCGATCTACGGGCGTCCGCTGTTCGGCCGCAACTTCCGCTTCATCCTCAGCCGGAGCTGGTAATATGCGCAGGTCCTGCGCCGCGGCGCTGATCACCTGCCTTGCCGCATCTGCGATGATGCCGGCGTCAGCCTCGGCGCAGGACCCGGCCGGCTATGCCGCGCCGTTTTCCGACACTCTCGAAACGCGGGTCTTCCCCCTGTTCGCGATGCTGCACGCGGCGCCGGGCTGGCCGCAGGCGCTCGCGCGCGATCCGGCGCTGCGCAAACTGGCGGCGGATCGCGCCGCCCGCGCGGCGCAGGAGACATGCTCGCCCGCGCCGCTGTGCCTGGCCGATGCCTGGACCTGGACCCCGGCCGACGTGGCCCTGGTCGAGACGCGCCTGCGCGCGCTGTTGCACGACCGGGACCTGGCCGCGGCGCTGATCTCTCGCCAGATGCGGCCTTCGGGTCGCTTCGCCGCCCACGCCGCGTTGCCCGATGGGGATTTCGTCGGCGCGGCCTGGCGCGATGCCGCCGCGGCGATCAACCGAACGATCGCGGTCTATGCCAAAGGCGAAGCACCGCGTTATCCCAAGATCGACGGGTTCATCTTCGACCTCGCCGTGCCCGAATACACACAGGTACTGAGCGCCCACGGCGTCGCGACCGCCGGCCAGGCTCGCGAAAGCGACCTGTTCTTCGATCCTGCCCAGCGCTACGCGGTGGGTCTCCTCCAGATCAACGAACGCACCGATGCGGCCGGATACCGCCCGCTGCTGGCCGGCGAGAACGCAGCCGCCACCGCCGCAGTCAAGGTGACCGACTGGAGCGTCAAACCCTATGTCGCACTACTCGTCTTCGGGCACGGGCCGGAGGACGCTCAGTCGCGCACCGGGGTCATGGGCCATATCCGCATGCGCATCGCCGCCGATCTCTTCGCGCGCGGCCTCGCCCCGTTCATCGTGGTGAGCGGCGGCAACGTCCATCCCAACCGCACGCCGTTCAACGAGGCGATCGAGATGAAACGGCTGCTCGTCAGCCAGCACGGCGTGCCCGCCGACCGCGTGCTGATCGAACCACACGCGCGCCATACCACGACCAACCTCCGCAACTGTGCGAGGCTGCTGCTGGCAGCCGGCTTTCCGACCGACCGCCCTGCCCTGATCGTCTCCGATCATCGCACGATCCAATATATTGCGGGCGAGGAACTCGCGCAGCGAAACCTGCGGGAGATGAGTGTGCAACCGGGCCGCATGGCGCCCGGTCCCGATCGCTTCACCGCGCGCTTCACCCCCGATCCTGTCGCCTTCCACGTCGAAGCCGTCGATCCGCTCGACCCATGACGCACACTGGGAGGTTTCTGCTCGCGCTCGCCACCAGCGCGATGATGGGCCTGGCCTCGCCGAGCCAGGCCGAGGAACTCGGCCGGCTGGTCGATCCTTTCGTCGGCACGCTCGCCGATTTCGGGCAGTTGAGCCCGGCCGCGGTGGCGCCGTTCGGCATGGTCCAGCTCGGCCCCGACACGAGCCCCGCAAACCACGCTGGCTACGACTACGCCGCGGCGCAGTTGGCCGGCTTCTCGCACACCCGCGCCGTCGGCGTAGGCTGCAGCGGCGCGGGCGGCGACGTGCGGGTATCGCTGAACTATGCCGGCGCACCGGCGCTGGCACCGATCGACAAGTCCAGCGAACGCGCGCACGCCGGCTTTTTCCGCGTCAGCTATGGCGCGAAGATCGTGGCCGAGATGACCGCGACGCGTGGCGCAGGTGTGATCCGCTACAGCCTGCCGACGAGCGGCCGGATCGCCATCGCGGTCGCCTTCGACCGCGGCTATTCCAAGCGGCTGGACTCGCGCTGGAAGAGCGAAGACGGCGATCTGCGCGCGAGCTTCTCGGCGGGTACGGTCTGCGATGCTGGCGCCTATCATCTCCATTCGGCGACGCGCCTGCTGCGCGCGGGTCGGCCGCTGGACCTGCGCTGGGAAGGTCAAGGGTCAGGGGAGGCACGCGCCTGGCTCGACGTGCGCGCCGGCGACACGATCGAGGTCCGCACGGGCCTCTCGTCGATCGATCCCGCCGCGGCGGCTCGGGTGCGCGAGCGCGAAATGGGCGACCGCCCTTTCGCCGCGATCGCGGGGCAGACCCTCGCCGACTGGAATCGAGAGCTCGGGCGGCTGACCATCGACGGCCCGCGCGAGCAACGCGCGCTGTTCTACACCGCGATGTTCCGCGTGCTGCAGACCCCGGTCGCCATCGCCGATCCCGACGGCCGCTTCCGCGGCAGCGACGGCCGGATCGCCACGCTGCCCGCGGGCGAGCAGCACTACACGAGCTGGGCGCTCTGGGACAATTACCGCACGCAGATGCCGCTGCTGGCGCTCGTCGATCGGCAGCGGGCGGGCGCAATCGCCCGTTCGCTCGTGCGCCTGTACCAGACCGGCAAGCAGCGCTGGGCCACGCAAGACGAACCTTTTCTCACGGTCCGCACCGAGCATGCCGGGATCGTCCTGCTCGATTTCCGGCGCAAGGGCATCGTCGATTTCGACGCGCGCGCCGCGCTGGCCGGCATGATCGCCGAAAGCGCCACTCTCGCGCGCAAGACGCCCGACGAGCAGATCGAAGCCGCCTATGACGACTGGGCGATCGCCGAACTCGCCGCGGATCTCGGCGAGACGGAGGTCGCGGCGCAGTTCCGTGACAAGGCGCTGTCCTATCGTACGATGTGGCTCGCGACCTTCCGCGATCTCGGCACCGATGCCGACGTGGTCCACGCACGCGGCCTATACCAGGGAACGCTCGCACAGTACCGCTGGGCGCCGGTGTTCGACCTGCCCTGGCTGGCCCAGACGCTCGGCCCGCGCCTAAAGCCCGAGCTCGCGCGGTTCTTCACCGACAACCTGTTCAACATGACCAACCAGCCCGACATCCACGTGCCCTATCTGCTGGCCTGGGCCGGGGCGCGCGCAGAGGCGCAGAGCATCATCGATCGCTACATGCGCCGACCCGTCCCCCATCGCTACACGAACGCCGGCGTACGCGCCCAACCCTGGATCGGCCCGAGCTTCGCGCTCGCGCCGCAAGGCTTTGCCGACGGAATGGACGACGATGCCGGCACCATGTCGGCCTGGTACGTCTGGTCGACGCTCGGCCTCTATCCGCTGACGCCCGGATTGCCGCACTATGTCGCGACGCCCCCGCTGACGCCGCGCGCGAGGCTCGGCCGAAAAGTGATCGGTCCTCGCTCGAGTGGGACCGCCGCGATCGTCGACCACAGCACCGTCGCCGCCCCCTGAGCCTCGCCGGCTCGACCAGCGCCGACTAGACCGCGACCACGGCCTTGTCGGCCAGCCGCGTCGAATTCTCGATGGCGTGGAGTCTATCCTTCAGATCCTTGATGGCAGCGCGATGCGCCGCCTGGATCTGCGGGTGGGTCTCGATCACGAGGCCCGCGGTTTCGACATCGATTGCCGCAAGCGTGATTGCGCGTAGCTGAGATGAGTCCATGTCTGCATCATACCTCGCACGACCACTATAGTCGGTCACGTCGGGGCCCGGCAATCCCATTGCTCGACGTGGCCCATTGCTCGACGTGGCCCATTGCAGGAAGTGGGACGCAGGTTGCCGACTTCGCGATACGCCCTGCCGTCGCTCCCGGTCTAGTCGCTCCCCCGACGCAGCTTGGGGGCGAAAGAATGTTGAGAACGGCTTGTTTTGTGAGTGGTCTGGCGCTGGCGACGGCATTTTCGGGCGGGGCTTTGGCACAGACCGGTTCGGACCCCGCCGACAGGGACGAAGGCGATGCGATCATCGTCACGGGCACGCGCTCGCAAGGGCGCGAGGCGCTGAAGTCCTCGGCGCCGGTCGACGTGGTGGACGCGCAGAAGCTGGCGGCCACGGGCTATCCCGACCTCGGCCGTGCGCTGAACTTCCTCCAGCCGGCAGTTAACTTCGCGCGGCCGGCGACGACGGCGACCGCGGCCAACGTCCGGCCGATCACCCTGCGCGGCCTGTCGCCGGACCAGACGCTGGTGCTGGTCAACGGCAAGCGCCGCCACGCCAACGCGATCCTCAACGTCAACAATTCGATCGGGCGCGGCACCGCGGCGGTGGACCTCGATGCCATCCCGGCAAGCGCGATCGCGCGCATCGAGGTGCTGCGTGACGGGGCCGCCGCACAGTACGGCTCGGACGCGATCGCCGGCGTGGTGAACATCATCCTCAAGTCCGACGCCCAAGGCGGATCGATCAGCCTTCAGGGCGGCGCGACCGAGGAAGGCGACGGCGAGAACGGCACGGCGATGCTGACCTATGGTCTGCGCCTGGGCGACGAGGGGCACCTCACCCTCTCGGCGCTCTACCGCATCGAGGAGCCGACCAACCGCGCGCTCGTCGACCAGCGCTTCGGCCGCGTGACCTACCGCATCGGCGATCCCAAGACCGAAATCGGCAGCCTGGCGCTGGACTTCGCCGCCCCACTCGGCAAGGGCGAAATCTACGGCTTCGGCACCTATACCCACAAGCGATCGAACAATGGCGCGGGCTTCCGCGTTCCCGGTTTTTCACCGCTCTATCCGAGCGGCTTCCTGCCGATCATCGAACCGACGATCGACGATGCCGCCGCGACCCTCGGCTACCGCGTCTATCTCGGCGACCGCTGGAAAGCCGACCTCAGCCAGACTTGGGGCTACAACGACGCACATTTCCGCGTGTTCGACACGGCCAACGTCTCGCTCGGCCTGGCCAGCCCGACCGCTTTCGATGCCGGCACGGTGACCTACCAGCAATTCGTCACCGACGCCGTGCTGTCACGCCCGCTCGACGGCGTGCTGGCGGGCGGCAACATCGCCCTTGGCGGACAGTATCGGCACGAGACCTACGAGATCGGCAACGGCGAGCCCGCCGCCTATTCGGGCACCGGTGCCGACGGCTTCGCCGGCTTCAACCCGCGCAATCCCACCGACGCCGGCCGCAACGCCTGGGCCGCTTTCGCCGATCTCGAGCTGCGCCCGGTCGCTGAGCTGCTGCTCGGCGGGGCGCTGCGCTATGACCATTACGACGATTTCGGCGGCAAGCTGACCTGGCGCGCCACCGGCCGCCTCGACCTGATCGACGGCTTCGCGCTGCGCGGGACGATCGGCACTGGCTTCAAGGCGCCCTCGCTCCAGCAGCAGTATTTCAGCGCCGTCCAGGGCGCGCTGAGCGGCGCGACCTTGGTGACGGTGGGCACCCTGCCCGTCTCCGATCCGGTTTCGCGCGCGCTCGGTGCCTCGCCGCTCAAGGCCGAGCGTTCGCGCAACGTCACGGCGGGCGTGGTGGTGACGCCGACCCCCCGCCTGTCACTGACCGCGGACTTCTACCACATCCGCATCCGCGATCGCATCGCCCTGTCCGAGCAGCTCGGCGGGGCGGCGGTCACGGCGATCCTGCAAGCCGCCGGCATCGCCAATTTCCAGCAGGCCCGCTTCTTCACCAATGCCGTCGACACCACCACGAAAGGCGTCGAGGTCAGCGCCCGCTGGCGGGGTGATCTCGGGCCCGAGACGCGCTTCGATCTCGGTCTGGGCTACGGCATCTTCGACACCAGGCTCGACCGGTTGCGTGCCAACCCGGTGCTGCCCACGCTACCGCTGCTCGGGCTCAAGTCGATCCTGCTCCTCACCCAGGGACAGCCCGAGGACAAGTTCACCGCGCAGCTGACGCTGACCCACGGCCCGGTCGACCTCCAGGTCAACTACGCGGCCTTCGGCAAGTACCAGTCATTGCCGCTGACCCAGCAGCAGGCGTTCCCCGGCAAGTCGACCACCGACGCCGCGCTCGGCTACACCGCCGGGGCCCTGCGGATCGTCGGCGGCGTCCAGAACCTGTTCGACGTTCGGCCGCAGGAGATCGTCTACACCGCCGCCGCCATCGCCTCGACCGGCGGCTCCTTCCCGACCGGCGAGGAAACCCCGATCGGCCTCAACGGACGGACCTGGTATGCTCGCGTCGCCCTACGCTTCTGACGCGGCAAGCGCGAGCGGCGCGAGCGGCGCGAGCGGCGCGAGCGATTGGATGGGAGCGGCGCTTTCGCACCAGCGGTCGAACCGGTCTGCCGAAGCGCGGATCTCGTGCCGCAGCCAGTCGACGAAGACTTGGGGCCACAGGCCGCGCGCGGACCTCGGCATTGCTGTGATAGAGCGCGTAGCCCATGCCCACGGGAACCGCCTCGGCCAGGCACGGCCGCAGCCGGCCATCCTGGAGGAAGCGCTCGACCAGGAGCGGCACGGCCAGCGCGACGCCGAGGCCGCAGGCGGCCGCTTCGTACATCAGGTCGTTGGTGTCGAAGACCATGGCCACCGGCGGCACTTCCCCGAAGAAGCCCGCAGCGGCCAGCCAACGCGGCCAGATCCCGGCGGGCGCGCGAACGCCCAGCAGCCTGTGCTCCGCCAGATCGCCGAGCGTTACAGGCGCCGGCCGGCCGTCGGCCAGCCGCTTCGTCGCCACGGGTACGCCGGCCAGTTCTATCAGCATTTCGCCGACGATGTCGGCATCAGCGTCGAACCCACCCCAGAACGCCAGGTCGGCCGCGCCCATGCGCAGGACCTGGGCGTCGCGGGTGATCACCAGTTCGATCTCTATGCCGTGGCGCTGCTGCAGGCCGGCCAAGCGCGGCATCAGCCAGCCGACCGCGAGCGAATGCGAGGTCGCGAGCCGCAACCGCCGCCCGCGCCCGCTGTCGCGCAAGGCGCTGGTCGCCCGACGGATCGCGTCCATCGCGGGTTCGATCTGGTCACGGTAACGCAGGCCCGCCGCGGTCAGAACAATGGCCGGCCCCGAACGATCGAACAGCGCGATACCGAGGAAACTCTCGAGGGCCTGGATGCGCCGCGAGAAACCCGAAGGGCTCAGCGCCAGCGTCTGCGCCGCCGCGCGGAAGCTGGCCGAGCGCGCGGCCACGAGGAAGGCTTCGGTCGCTTCGAGAGGCGGGGCTTGGCGCAGCATGGGAAACTCCGGTCGATCGACCGTCACGCTATCCCGCGATTGTCACAATACCGCGACAATACCCCGACCCTGCCCTGGATGGACTGGAATTCACGATGAGACGGCGCGAATTGCTCAAGAACGGCGTGATCCTGTCGAGCGGCCTGATGCTCCCGGCGGCCGCGCCCGCGAGCGTCGCGTCCGACGGACGGCGCCCTATCGCGCCCCTCGGTGTGATGAGCGGCGATGTCGCCGGGGACCGCGCGATGATCTGGAGCAGCGCCGATCGCCCTGCCCGCATGGTCGTGGAATGGTCGGACGACGCGTCGTTCCGCCAGGCGCATCGCCTCGCCGGTCCGCTCACATCGCCGGACAGCGGTCTCACGGCCAAGCTCGACCTGACGGGCCTGCCCGCCGATCGCCAGATCTTCTACCGCGTCGCTTTCCACGATCCCGACGATTCCCGCGCGATCGGCGAATGGACCACGGGCCGTTTCCGCACGCCGTCCACCACCGCACGGCGTCCCGTGCGCTTCACCTTCGCCGGCGACGAGGCCGGCCAGGGCTTCGGCATCAATCCGGACATCGGCGGCTACCGTATCTACGAAGCGATGCGACGCCAGGCGCCCGATTTCTTCATCCACCAGGGCGATCAGATCTATGCCGACGGCCCGCTGAAGCCGGAAACCGTGCTGCCCGGCGGCCGCGTCTGGCGCAATCTGATGACCGAGGCCAAGTCGCACATCGCCGAAACGCTCGACGACTTTCGCGGCGCCTATGCCTACAACCTGCTCGACGAAAACAAGCGCCGCTTCCTCGCCCAAGTGCCGATGCACGTGCAGTGGGACGATCACGAGGTGCGCAACAACTGGTTTCCGCAGAAGCGGCTCACCCAAGGCCCCGACATGCCCGAACTCGTCGGCCATGCGCGCCGCGCTCTGCACGAATTCAACCCGATCCGCCTGTACCCGAACGCGCCGGGCCTCTATCGCAGCTTCCGCCACGGCCCACTGCTCGAGGTCTTCCTGCTCGACGCGCGCAGCCACCGCTCGGCGAACCAGGCCGGCGGCGGCGCGCGGCTCTTCGGCCCCAGCCAGGTGGCGTGGCTCAAAGCCGGCCTGCGGCGATCGACAGCAACCTGGAAGTTGATCGCCACCGACATCCCGCTGTCGCTGACCGTGCCCGATCTCAACAAGGACATGCCGGCCGGATCGATCGAAGGCCTGGCCGACGGCAAGCCCGACGCCCCCGGCAGTCGCGAAGCCGAGCTGGCCGAAATCCTGTCGTTCCTGCGCAGCCAGAAGATCCGCAACACCGTTTGGATCAGCGCCGACGTCCACTACGCCGCGGCAATCGAGTACGAACCCGGTCGCGCGCGTTTCGGTGATTTCGATCCGTTCTGGGAATTCGTCGCCGGGCCGATCAACGCCGGGACAGGCACGCTGGCCGGCAACCCGGTGGACACGACCTTCGGCGCCGAAGTCGTGTTCAAGGCCGTGCCCGAAACGCTGACCGATGCCAGCCCGCTCTCCGGCTTCCAGTTCTTCGGCCAGGGCGAAGTCGATCCGGTCACGCGTGCGCTGACCATGTCCATCCACGACATGACCGGATCCGAGCTGTATCGGCGCGAACTTCCAGCGACCTGATCAAGCCGTCGTGTAGCGCTTTCGCAGGGCCAAGAGATCGGCATGATCCAGCCCGAGCCGGTCGCGCAGATAGCCCTCGGCGCCGCCCGGATGGCTGTCGATCACGCGGAACACGCCCTCGATGTAGCTACGGTCGACACCCATGAAGGCTTTCGCCACCTCGGGCGGGACCTGCCGCCAGATGGCCATGGCCGGATCGGCGGCAGCCGTGGTCAGGTCCGGCCGGAAGCGCTGGTTGGACAGCAGATAGTCCTCGATGATCGTTTCGCGCGGGACGTTCAGGGCCGTCAGGATCAGCGCCGCCGCCACACCGGTACGATCCTTGCCGGCCGAGCAATTGAACGCCAGCGGCGCATCGGCCGCCAACAGGCGATCGAACAGGCTGCGGTACTGATCGTTGAAGTTGTCGAGGATCCCCGGATAGATCGCGGCCATCCGAGCCCGCGCGCCCTCGCCGGTCAGCTTGGCCAGATCCACGTTTTCCAGCCCCATCGCGCCCTGGCCATAGTCCCGGACGAGGATCTGCGGCGCGGCCTTTTCCGGCCAGGGCACGGGGGCCGCGGCGCGCTCCTCCGTGCTGCGCAGGTCGACCACCGTTTGCAGGTTCAGCTTGGCGAGATAGTCGAAATCGGCCGCGGTCAGATGGTTCATCGCGCCCGAGCGGAACAGCGTCCGCCACCGCACGGTTCGTCCGTCGAGCGTCTTGTATCCGCCCAGGTCGCGGAAGTTCTGCCCACCCTGGAGCAGCAGCGAGCGGCTCGGCGCCACGGCTGGCGGCGCCGCCTCGACCGACCGGGCGGGCGCGGCGTGAAGCGGCGCGACGCCAGGCAGAGCGGCAAGGGCAATCCCGGCAAGCGCGCGGGCAAGAAGCGTGTAGCGCACGGTCGTCCTCCCTTCGCTCAGAACCGGACCGTGGCGTCGACGCCGTAGGTGCGAGGATCGTTGAACATGCCGAACGAGCCGAGCGTCGGATTGGGGCCGCCGCGGTAGAACAGATGGTCCTCGTTGAAGAGGTTGCGGCCCCAGACCGCGACTTCGAACGTCGCACCGCGGCCGAGCTCGATGTCGCCGAGCGAGATGCGGCCGTTGAAGATCGTCGAGGGATCGGACAGCACGTCGGTGCCCGAGGCGACGCGATAGCCGTCGGCGAAATTGCCATCGAGGTGGAAGCGCAAGGTCGCGCCGCCAAGCGGCAGTTCGTAGTCGATCGCCGTGCTCAGCGCATTCTTCGGCGTGAACACCACATAGGACGGAACCAGCGCGGTGCTCGTGTCGAAGGGATTGTCCGCCGGCGGCAGCTTGCTCTTGGTATAGGCATAGGAGCCGGTCAGCGTCAGGCCCTCGACCGGCGCGATCGTGAGGTCGGCTTCGAAGCCGTCGATCGTACCCTTGCCCGCGGCATTGACCGTCTCGATCGTCGTGCGGTTGCTGCCACCCAGATTGACCGCGTTGAAGTCGATCTGAATGTCCTTGAAGGAGGTGTGATAGGCGGCGAGGTTCAGGCGCACGCGGCGGTCGAGCAGTTCCGCCTTGATGCCGCCCTCGATCGTCGAGACCGTCTCGGGGTCGAAGGCGCGATAGGTCAGCGAGCGCGAATTGGCGCCGCCGGCGCGATAGGCGGTGCCCCAGCGGCCATAGACGTGGACCGCGTCGGTCGGATCGAAGGCCAGGGTCACCATCGGGTCGAAGCGGTCCCACTTGCCCTTGAACGGAATGTTGCCGGTCACGCCGTTGAGCACGGGCACGGCGCCGTTGACCTTGGTCAGCGCGCCTTCCTTCTTGTCGCTGGTATAGCGGCCGCCGACCGTCAGGTGCAGGCGTTCGTCGAGCACCGGCGGCGTCCAGGTCGCCTGGCCGAACACCGCGATCGAGTCGGTCTTGGCCGTGCTGGCGCGGTCGGGAAACACCGTCGCGGCGCCCGCGGCGAGCGTGGGCAGGCGCGTCGCCGCCGTGCCCGTGGCGTTCCACTGCATCGTGTTCGGCGACCAGGCGTCGTCGTCACCCTTCTCGTGGTAGTAGAAGACGCCGCCGACGAATTCGAGACTGTCGAACTTGCCGAGAACCTGCAGTTCCTGGCTGAACTGCTCCTGGCGCAGCGAGGCCAGGCTGTAGCGCGCGAACTGCGCGTTCGGCACGAAGCGGCCCGAATGGGCGCCGATGGAGTTGTCGAACTGGCTCTGGTCGAGCTTGCGATAGGCGCTGATCGAGCGGACCTCGATATCGTCTGCCGGGTGCCAGGACAGGCGCAGCATGTGACCGTGAATGTTGCCGACGCTTTCTTGCTGCGGCAGCCCGACGTCGACCACGTCGGTGCGGCGCGCCTGGACCTGGACGAGCGGCGCGAAGTTGGCCGCCGGGGCGCTCGGGTGACGGTCGATCAGCTGGACGTAGATCGGCGTCGTGCGGTCCTGCGAGATGTCGAAGTCGTAGCGCGCCGAAAAGCTGTCGCTCGGCTCCCACTTGGCGCCGAGGTGCAGGCCGCGGCGATCGTAGGCATTGAAGTCGTCCTCGCCCTCGAGCGTGTTCTTGACCGTGCCGTCTCGCTTGGTCAGCACGCCATCGATCTTGACCGCGATGTTGTTCCAGCTCGGCAGGTCGAGATGCGCCTCGACGCGGTGCGCACCGTAGTTGCCCACCCCGGCGGTCGCGCGCAGGCCGAACTTGCCGCTTGGTTCGCGCGTGACGATGCTGACCGCGCCCCCGGTCGAGTTCCGGCCGAACAGCGTACCTTGTGGGCCCTTGAGCACTTCGATCCGCTCGATGTCGAACAGCGCCGCGCCGAGGCCCTGCGAGCGGCCGAGAATGACGCCGTCGAGATAGACGCCAACGCCCTGGTCACGGCTGGGCTGGTTGGCGTCGGACGGCACGATGCCGCGGATGCCGACGCTCACGGCCGACTGGCGCGAGAAGAACGGCGCGATGCGCAGCGACGGCACGCTGCCGTCGATCAGGTCGAGCAGGCTCTGCACGCGACGGTTCTTGAGGTCGCCGCCGCCCAGGACCGAAATCGCGATCGGCGTTTCCTGGAGGTTGGTCTCGCGCTTCTGCGCGGTGACGACGATGCTTTCGAGACCCACCGTGGCGTTACCGGCCTCGGCCTCTGCCCCCGCGGTCTCGGCAAGGTCGGCGCTGGTGATCGCCGCCGCGGTCGCGGAATCCGAAAGCTCCGCGGCCGAAACCGCGGTCGCGCCGAATATGGCACTAAGCGCGGCACCGGCCAGCAGCCAGGCGCGCGGATCGGATGAAAAGGTCGGTCGCATATTAGGGTTCCCCGCTCTTGAGTTGGCGGGCCACTAGAACGATTGTATTTCCCTTATGTGACGCTTGTCTTCGCCACTGCGATGTCCGAATATATCGGCACAGAGGGGAGAGCGGGATGCTCGGCGAGTTCTCGAACGCTTTGGATAATGCCGAAAAAACGCCACGAAGGCTTGTTTCAGCGGTTCTTTCTGCGTGGGAAACGCAGGGTACCACCGGTGCTACGGCGCGCAATTTGGCCGCATTGGCCCACATCCCTGTGTCTTCGATCTATCATCACTTCGGAGATATGGAACATTTGTTACAGGCCGCGCAGGACGATGCCCTGCAGGCTGCGAACCGCTGGTGCGACCGGCAGGTCGAACTCGTGCACGGCGCCCGGGCGAAAGGGCCCGCGGCGCTGGGATCGCTGCTGGCCGCGATCATCGACGACTGGTGCGAGACCCAGCGGACGCTGGCATTCGCCTTTCGCCAGTCGCAGCTCATGGCCCTGCGCGACCTGCAGCATCGCCCCACCCGCGCACATTGGAGCGCGGCCTGGCGATCGCTGTGGCAGAGGATCTGCGGGCATCTCGACCTTGCGGACGTGGCGCTGGCCACGGCCTGGTTCTTCGAAGGCGCGATCGCGCTGCATCTGCTGCGCTGGCGCCGGCCGGTGGATCGCGCTGCCCTGGAAGAGCTTTGCCATGGCTGGGCGGACTGGCTGGACGGCCACCTGGCCGGGCCATCGCCGTGGTTCGACGGCGCGCGCGACGCCGCTGCGGCTCTCGCCGCCGCACAGCGCCTGGCACCGGCCGAGACCAACGCCGCGAGCATCGCCGCCGCTGCAGCGCGCACGATCGAGCGGCACGGTATCGTCGGGCTTACTCACCGCGCCGTCGCTGCCGAAGCGGGCGTCACGCTGGGCGTGGTCTCGCACCGCTACCGCACCAGTGCCGACCTGCTCAACGCCGCGTTCGAAGCCATCTACTGCCGGATGGTGCCCACCGAGGAGACACGCGAACCAAAACCCATGCCGAGGCAGGAAGCGACCGACCTCCTCCAAAACGCCTATGCCCGGCGCGAGAACGCGCTGGGCCTGGAAGAACTGTCCGTGGCGACGGCCCGCGACCCCGCCTTCGCCGGCTTCGCAGCACAGCTCCGCTATCTTCGTGGACGATCATCAGGGCCTTACTTCCAGGCGATCCTCGGCACGGAGCGGAGCATTTCGGTGATCGATGCCGCGATCTTCTCAGCTTTTCTGAGCGGGCGCGGCAACGCCTGCCTGCACGAAGACTGGCCAGCGACGGCGGCGGACGTTTCCCCCTTGCTCGCGCGCTTGAACCGAACGCGCGCTGTGGTGGGATAAATTCAAGTTGACGCTCACATCAGACCCTAGTGCGACCATTGGCCAGGGTCAGATCGCGAAATAGCCGGTCAGGAAATCCCATTGGCCGAGGTCAGCAGCGCTTGGGCCCGCATAAGGCCAGGGCTCCGCTCCGAACTGGGGAACGTCGCGATCAGATCCGCCAGCAGGCTCCGCGCCTCGTCCTGCCTGCCGTCTTGGAGCAACAGGTCGGCCAGGGCCGTCGCCGCGCGCAGATCCCAGGCCTGCGCGCTCTGCGCGCGCGCCAGGTCGCGCGCCTCGCGGAGCAGCGCCTCGCTTGCGGCGCGATCGCCGTGCGCGCCGTGAAGTATCTCGGCCTTGATCCGCATCAGTTCGGGCATGGCGAAGAGTTCGCCGTTCAGCCTGCAGCCGGCCATCGTCGTATCGACCACCGCGCGCGCTTCGTCGAACCGGCCGTCGAGCTTCAGCGCGCGGGCCAGTGCGAGCGAGAAAAGCGTGGTCTGCAGTTCGTAGCGCGCGTCGCGCATCCGCGACAGGCTCTCCTCAAGTGCGTCGATCGCTTCGCCGGTGGCGCCGCGCTCGATCGCCAGTTCGCCATGAAACCCTACGGCCGCGGCGATGTAGGGACCGAGCGCGTTGGCATGGGCACATGCGGCAAAAGCCGCGAGCGCCGCGTCGGCCGAGGCAAAATCCTCATCCCAGAGATGAACCGTCAGCGACCAGATCAGGGCAATGCAGTGTGTGACGGGGTGATCGAGCCGCTCGGCCTCGGCTACGGTTCGTTCGACGACCCGCCGCGCATCGTCCGGATACCCCGACAGCCACAGGGCACGGGCCAGCGCGATGCCCGATCGATTGCGATGATCGAAGCCATAGTGGATCGTGCGGCTGCGCTGCGACGGTGGGCTGTTCGCGAGGGATAGTTCCAGCTCGCGGCGCGCCCGCGCCTGGTCACCGGCCAGATGCTGCGAGATCCCCGACAGCGAATAGGCGATACCGAATGCCTCGGGCTCGCCGATGTGCTCGGCCACGCGCACGGCCCGTTCGGCATGTTCTACGGCGATGGCGTAGTCGCCGATCCGCTCGTGGAAGATATGGAGCCGACCGAGCATCCGCAGCTCGTTCCAGCGATCCTCGAGCAAGGTCGCGATCTCGAGCGCGCGATCGAGCGCGGCACCCGCCGCATGGCTGTTGCCGCGTGTGAACATCAGCGAGAGGCCGAGCGCGCCCTGCAATTCGAGCTCGGTCGCGGTCCCTCGCCCGGAATCCTCGATCTGGCCGAGCGCCTGCGCGCACCAGCCGCGGCATTCGATCAGGTGCGAGAGGTTGAGAAATACCGGAGCGCTCGCGGCGGCGAAGCGCACGGCCATTGCGCTGTCGCCGTCGTCGCCGAAACTCCAGGCGAGCGCGCCACGGATGTTGCCCAACTGCTGGCGCAGCGGAGCCATGTCTTCGAGCGCGTTCTCGCCCTCTTCGGGGATCGCCTCGAGCTCGCTCAGGTAGTAAGCGGCATGACGCCGGGCGACGGCCGCGACGGCCTCGCTCCCCTGGTCCGAGAGCTTTTCCCGCGCATAGGCGCGCGTCATTTCGAGCAGGCGATAGGTGCCGTTGCGCGCGCGATTGGGGGTGACCAAGGACTTGGCGACGAGTGCATCGAGCGCAGCAACGACTACGTCGGAGCCCAGATCCCCATCGCCCACCACGGCGAGCGACGCATCGATCGAAAAGGGACCGACGAAGACCGAAAGCCGGGCGAGGACGAGCCGTTCGACCGGCGAAAGCAGATCGTGGCTCCAGTCGAGCATGGCCTGCAGCGTCTGCTGGCGCGGCTGCGCCGTGCGGCGACCGGACCAGGAGAGGCTGAAGCGTTCGCCCAGTTGATGCGCGGTCGCGGAAATGCCGTGCGTGGCAACGCGCACCGCGGCGAGTTCGATCGGCAGGGCCATGCCGTCGAGCCGCTGGCACATGTCGCCGATCAGCCGCGCAGCCTCGGCATCGAAGACCATCGAACTGTCGGCAGCCGAGGCGCGCTCCCAAAAGAGCTGTACGGCGGGATAGGCGAGCAATTCCTCGCGCGAGAGCCGCGCGGAATCCTCGGGATAGTCGAGCGCGTGGAGCCGGTGGATGTGCTCGTCGCGGATCCGCAGCGGCTCACGCGACGTGGCCAGGACCCGCACACCAGGACACTCGTCGATGATCCTCTCGATGATCCGGGCGGCGGGCTCGATGATGTGCTCGCAGTTGTCGAGCACGAGCAGGAAGGACAGGTCGCGCAGATGGCCGAGGATCACCGCGAGCGGATCCTCGCTGAGCACGCCGATACCCATGGCGCCCGCGATCATCGACGGCACGAGCGCCGGATTCTCGAGCATGCCGAAGTCGACGAACACGACCTGGCCTTCGAAGCGATCGACCAACCGATGGCCGACCTCGATCGCCAGCGAAGTCTTGCCGACGCCACCCGAACCCAGGATGGTGAAGAGCGGCGTTTCGACAACGCGCGCCTCGAGCAGCGCAAGATCAGGTTCACGGCCGATGAGCTTCGAAAGCCGCGGCGGCAGGTTGACCGGCTTTCCGACATGCTCGATCTCGGACGCCGCGGCCGGCTCGGCCACGGGTGGCGATCGCAGCGATTGCACCGGTGCCACGAAGGCATAACCCACACCGACCTGCGTCGCGATGTAGCGCGCGCCGCCTTCGCCATCGCCCAGCGCCCGGCGCAGGCCGACCATATGGAAGCGCAGGCTGCCGTCCTCGACGATTACGTCGGGCCAGACGCGCTGAAGAAGTTCGCGCTTGGACAAGACCTTACCGGGTTGCTCGACCAGGGCCGTCAGCAGGTCGAGCGATCGCCCGCCGATCTCGATGCGCTCGCCCGCGCGCGTCAGCGAGCGTTCGCGCGGGTTGAGGCAGAAAGGACCGAAGGCCACGTTTCCGATCGAGGAAAGAGCAGGCCTGTCCTCCACAATCAGATGCCTTCCAGCTAGCGCCGCGCAGGGCCTTGAGACCGCCGGTATCGCGCCGTGGGCAGCTCAGCCCAAGTATCCATTGGTATGAGCTTTCCTCGCTTGCGGGACACAGGTCAATGGTGGCGGCCAGCGGCACCAGCGCAAGTTCGGACTGTCCTGGGGGCATGACGGCTTCCTGCTCATCGTCGACCATCCGACAATGCCCGCTTTGCCGCCCGCGACCAGTTAGCCGATGTTAGCGCGCGCGACTGGCGCGGCATGCACGATCTCACGACGCATAACGGGCTTTTCCGATCAACGCCGCCTAGCTCGATAGGCAGCGAAGACCCCACCGGAAGGATGCACGACATGACCATCTTCGACGCATCGAACAGCCTCGATTTCCAGCGCCGCGACTTCCTCGGGCTGGCGACGCTCGCCACGGCCGCCGCGCTGGTGCCCGCCGGCTCCGCACTGGCCGCGTCCGTCGCCGCGCCGTTCACCGGGCTCAAGCAGGTCGATGCCGGTCCGCTGAACGTCGGTTATGTCGAGATGGGCCCCGCACGCGGCAAGCCGGTGCTGCTGTTCCATGGCTGGCCTTACGACATTCACGCCTTCGCCGAAGTGGCGCCCATATTGGCGGCGAAGGGCTACCGCGTGATCGTGCCGCACCTGCGCGGCCACGGCACCACGCGCTTCCACGACGCCGCAACCGCGCGCAACGGCCAGCAGGCCGCGATCGCCGCGGACGGGATTGCGCTCATGGACGCGCTGGGCATCCGCCAGGCGATCGTCGCGGGCTTCGACTGGGGTGCCCGCACGGCAGACATCATGGCCGCGCTCTGGCCCGAGCGGTGCAAGGCGCTGGTCTCGGTCAGCGGCTACCTGATCGGCAGCCAGGCGGCCAATGCCAAGCCGCTGCCGCCCAAGGCCGAACTGCAGTGGTGGTATCAGTTCTACTTCGCCACCGAGCGCGGTCGCGCCGGCTATGCCGCCAACACCAGTGCCTTCAACCGCCAGATCTGGGAACTCGCCTCGCCCCGGTGGGCCTTCGACGACGCGACCTTCGCGCGCTCGGCGGCATCTTTCGTGAACCCCGATCATGTCGACATCGTCATTCACAACTATCGCTGGCGGCTGGGCCTGGCCGAGGGCGAGGGACAGTACGACGCGCTCGAAGCCAGACTCGCGACGGGTCCGACCATCGCGATCCCGACGATCACGATGGAAGGCGATGCCAACGGGGCGCCGCATCCCGATCCGGCCAGCTATGCCGGGAAGTTCACAGGCAAGTATGCGCACCGCCTGATCACCGGCGGGATCGGCCACAACCTGCCTCAGGAAGCCCCCGCAGCCTTCGCCCAGGCCGTGATCGACGTGGGCTCGCTGTGATGCCTCGCACGATCAACCGCCTGCGCGCCGCTGCGGCCGGCCTGGGACTGAGCGCGGTGCTAGTCGTGGCCGTGACCGCCTCTGCTGAAGCAGAGGGCACGCCAGAGGCGTCGCTGGCATCACCGATCTACGGGGTAACCCTGCCCCAGGGCTATCGCAGCTGGGAACTGATCGCGCCGGCCCAAGAGGCCGCACCGCTCGACGAACTGCGCGTCACCCTTGGCAATCCGACCGCGATCGAGGCCTACCGCGAGGGCAAGCTGCCCTTCCCCGACGGGACGGTGCTGGTGAAGCTCGCCTGGAAGCATGTGCCCTCACCCGAGTTCGGGCCAGCTTCGATCCCCGGCGCGGCGACCACCGTCCAGGTCATGGTCAAGGACGCGAAGCGCTATGCCGCCACCGGCGGCTGGGGCTTCGGCCGCTTCGTGAACGGCAAGCCCGTCGATCGGGCGCAACACGAGACCTGCTTTGCCTGCCACCAAGGCTTGGTGAAAGACCACGACTACGTCTTCACCCGCTACGCGCCCTGATCGGGCCGGGCAGCCATCTTCCCAAGGAAAGGAAATAGCGATGTCAAAAGTTTGGCTGGTCACCGGCAGCGGCCGGGGACTGGGGCTCGAAGTCGTGCGCGCGGCGCTCGCTGCGGGCGACAGCGTGGTCGCCACCGCGCGCGATACCAGCACTCTGGCGCGGCTGCTGGCAGAGCACGAGAACGCGTTGCGCCTGTTTGCGCTCGACGTCACCGACGCCGATGCCGCGCAAGAGGCGGCGGACTTCGCGGTCGCCGCGTTCGGCCGGATCGACGTGCTGGTGAACAACGCCGGCTATGCCCATCTCGCGCCATTCGAGCTGATTGCGGAGGGCGACTTCCGCAATCAGGTCGACACGAACTTCTATGGCGTGATCAACCTGGTCCGCGCAGTCCTTCCGGTCATGCGCCGCCAGCGGGCCGGCCACGTGATCAACGTATCGTCGGTCGGCGGGCGCGTGACCACGCCGGGGCTGTCCGCCTATCAAGCCGCCAAGTGGGCCGTCTCGGGCTTCACCGAAATCCTGGCCAAGGAAACCGCCGGTTTCGGCGTGCGAGCGGTTTCGGTCGAGCCTGGCGGCATCCGCACCGACTGGGGAAGCGGCGCGACCGAGGACGACAACCCGATTCCCGCCGACTACGACGGCTCGGTCGGCGTGGCGCACCGCCGGCTCGCCGAACATACCGGCAGCGAGGTTGGCGATCCCGTCAGGATCGCGCAGGTCATTGTCGACCTCTCGCGCCGCGACGACCTGCCGGCCCATCTGATCCTCGGATCAGATGCGCTCGCAGCCTTCGCCACCAGCGAGGACTTGCGCCGCCGCGAGATGGCGGCCTGGCTTCCGGTCAGCCAGTCCACCGACTTCTGAAACAGCGAATGGCGGCGTGCCTCCGGGGCACGCCGCCATCGCCTTGCCTTGCGGCCCGCTTCAGTCGGCGACCGCGGCCTTCTCGATCAGCGCAGCGACCGCCGCCGGGTTCGAGACCATCACGACGTGCGAGGCCCCCTTGACCACCACGGTCTGCCGCGAATGCGCGCGTTCGGCCATGAAGCCCAGCGCCTGCGGCGGAATGTTCTTGTCCTTGTCGCCATAGACGAACCAGGCCGGCACGTGCTTCCAGGCCGTGGCGGTCGAAGCCTCGTTGAGCGCCACGTCGGTGATTGGCCGCTGGTCCGCGGCCATCAGCTTGGCCTCCGCCTCAGGCACGTCGGCAGCGAACTGGTCGTGGAAGCGTGGCTGCTGGATGTAGAGATCGTTGCCGCCCCCCGCGAGCGGTACCGGCGGGGCCAGCGCCGGCCCCAGGGTCGAACCGGGGAACTTGCCGCTGAGGCCCGCAGCGGTCTCCCCGGTGTCGGGCGCGAAAGCCGCGACATAGACCAGCGCCTTGACGTTGGCATGGCCTTCGGCCGCCTCGCTGATCACCGAACCGCCGTAGGAATGGCCGACGAGGACGACCGGCGCCGGGATGCTGGTGAGCACGTCGCCGACCGCGCGGGCATCGCCGTGCACGCTACGCAGCGGATTGGCGGCGGCGACCACCGGATAGCCATCACGCTCAAGAATGCGGATCACGCCGTTCCAGCTCGAGGAATCGGCGAAAGCGCCGTGGACCAGCACGATCGTCGGCTTGGTGGCCGACGTCTGTGCCTGGACAACGGGGGCGATCAATGCGGCGGTCAGCGCGAGAGCGCCGAAAGCGGCCTTCTTCATGGCAATATCCCTTCGGAATCGGAATCAGACGAGAATGACGGCGGCGTCGATGTTGCCGGCGACCGCCTTCGAATAGGGGCAGGTCCGCGAGGCGGCGTCAATCACCGCCTGCGCCTGCGCGGGATCGAGCCCCGGCAGGCTGACCTTGAGCCGTGCGGCCAAGGTGTAGCCGTCGTCGCCGAGACGCAGATCGACCTCGGCGTCGATCGCCAGGTCGGCCGGTAGGCTGATACCCTGCTGCTTGGCGGCGATGCCCATCGCGCCCTCGAAGCAGGCGGACCAGCCCGCGGCGAAGAGTTGCTCGGGGTTGGTGCCCCCACCCGTACCGCCGGGCGCGGCGAGCTTGATGTCGAGCCGCCCGTCGGAACTGCGCGCCGCGCCTTCGCGGCCGCCGGTGACGTGGACATGCGCGGTGTAAAGCGTCTTGGGACTTTGGGTCATCACGGGTCTCCTTGGGGGTAAAATAGGGACGATCAACGCAGCGGACGGAAGGCAGCGCGGACTTCTTCGGTGAAGATCGCGGGCTGCTCCCAAGCCGCGAAATGTCCGCCATTGGCTGCTTCATTGAAATAGGCGAGATTGTGGTAGCAACGCTCGGCCCAGGTCCGCGGCGCGCGGTAAATCTCACCGGGGAAGACGGTGACCGCGACCGGCAGCGCCGCGATTTCGATCGCGTTGAAATTGTTGCTGTGGTCTTCCCAATAGATCCGCGCGGCCGAGGCGCCGGTGCGCGTCAGCCAGTAGAGCGAGATGTCGTCGAGCATCTCGTCGCGCGTCAGCACCCGCTCGGGATCGCCGCCGCTGTAGGTCCA
>SECS01000182.1 GCA_004211435.1 Novosphingobium sp.
CCGTGAAGTTGACGCCGAACTCGCGCGGATTGGTGTAGAGCTGGACCTGGCGGTAGGTCGTCAGACCGACACCGCCGACAACGCCCGTCGCACCGGCGACCTGGTAGGTCACGTTCTGCGGCGAGGCCGGCGTGTTGAGCACGCGGCCGACATTGGTGATGTTCTTGCCATACACGCCGATGTCCCAGCTGCCGTCTTCCGAGCGGATACCCGCGAAGAGGTTCAGCAGGCCATAGGCCTTGACGTTGTCGAAGGCGTTGGCCGGATCGTTCTGCGAGTCACCCTGGTAGGTGAACAGACCGCGCAGATAGGCATCGCCGAAGCCGACGGGCTGCGAGAACTCGGAGGTTACCGTTGCGCTGAACGGCGCGCCGACGCCGGCGCGATAGTTGACCGAGCAAACCGCAACCTGCTCGCCGCCGTTGGCAGTCTGGATCTGCGCGAAGGTCGGCACGCTGCCTGCAGCATCGGGAACGCCATCACGCGGCGAGTAGTCGTTGCAGGGGATGCGGCCGTTCTTGATCTTGCTCAGCGCGTAGGACAGCGTCGCGCCGATGTCGAAGCGGTCGGTGACGCGGAAGCCGATCTCTGCCTCGACGCCCTCGACCTTCGCCGGCACGCCCACAGCAATCGCCGGACCCGCGGTGAAGACGTTGGGCACGAGCGCACCGTTCACCGAACGCGAGGCCGCGATGAAGATGTTGCGCGAACTGTAAGCGTAGTTCTCGAAGTCCTGGTGGTAGGCCGTGAGGTTCAGGCGCAGGCGCTTGTCGAACCATTCGGACTTGAGGCCGATTTCATACGACTTCGAACGCTCGGGCTGCGGGAAATAGAACGACGAGAGGAACGGGCTCGGATTGGCGATCTCGCGCAGGATCGTCGGGTTGGTGCTCGAGCCGGGACGCCAGGAGCTGCCGGTCGAGGCATAGACCATGAGATCGGGGGTGAAGCGGTAGGTGACCGAGGCCGAGTAGATCGTGGCCTTGAGGTCGCGATTCTCGGCCGCAGCGGCGACTGGCGCGCCGGCAATCGTCAGGAACCCGTCCGAGTGGTACTTGATATGACGCAGGCCACCCGAGATCTCGAGCTGATCACCGATATGCGCGGTGAGGTTGCCGAAGAACGACTTCTCGACCGAGCCACCGCCGCGCGTGATCGGCGTGTTGGCGATCGTCAGCAGCGTGTTCGGCGAGACGATGCCGCCGAACACCGGCGTCTGCTGGATCAGAGCCGTCGGCGAATCCAGCTTGTCGTAGAAATAACCGACCACATAGTCGAACATGCCCCCGATCCGCTCTTCGTTGGAAAGACGGAACTCGTGCGTGACTTCCTTGCCCGAGGTGTTGGTGGCCTGGTTCGCGCTACGCAGCGCGAGCGAATAGCGGGCGTCGTAGAAGCCGCCGGTATCGCTGGGGATATTGGTGACATACTTCTGCTTGTTGACCGCGCCGACATAGTCGAGCTTCTGACCAGCGAGACGGAGTTGCCCCGACCAGTTGAACACCTCGTAGTCCTGCGTGTAGCGGGCGGGCTGATTCATGGTCGAAAGCCGGTCTTCGGCTCGGATCACAACCGCGCTCGCGGGCTGCGCCGGATCGCGCAGGCTAGCCGACTCGGCTTGGTAGAAGCTGCGCGACTTGCGCTGGGTGCGCGAATAGTTGCCGTTGAGCGTCAGGAAGTCGAACGGTTCGAAACGGATCGACACGCGTCCCGACTGCGTCTCCTGATGCGGATCGAGTGGATTGTTGATGCTGCGGACCCGGTTTTCCTGGTTCTGGTCCATCACGCCTGCAACGCGGATCGCCAGCTTGTCTTCGATGATCGGCACGTTGATCGCGCCGTTGATGTTCCAACCGTGGATGTCGTTGACGAAACCGTTGAGGTAGCCGCCGGCCTGGTCGAGCACCGGCTTGCGCGTCCCGACGGTGATCGAGCCCGAGGGAGAGGCGCGGCCGCGCAACGTGCCCTGAGGACCGCGCAGGACTTCGATCTGGCCGACGTCGTACATCGAGATGAACAACTGGCCGGCCGAGATGTGCGCTTCGTTGAGGTAGAATTCGATCGTGCCGTTGTTGCCGCTGGCATTCACGTCATAGGCGACGCCACGCAGTGTGGCCTGGGCGCCGATGCCGTTCTGGCTCTGGCCGAGCTGGAGCCCCGGAACCAGTGAAGCGACATCCTTGAATTCCCGGATGTTGAGCTTGTCGAGCGTCTCAGCGGTGACCGCGTTGACCACCAGCGGCACGTCCTGCAGCGATTCCTCGCGACGGCGGGCGGAAACCACGATCTCGTTGTCGCTGAAGCCGACTTCGTCGGCGTCCTTGGCCACCTTGTCCTGCGCGAAAGCCGGTGTGGCCACGCTCAGCAAGCTGACGCCAGCCAAAGCGAATGCACGGATGCCCTTCATCTTCAATCCTCCCTCGAACTGGCCAGACCAGTTACCTGCATTCATCGTCGCGCTTCTTGCGCGATCGACGTTTGCCCCAATGATCCAATCGATCGAGAATGATTAAAGAGATGAACCGTTCGTTTGCCAACAGGGCAAAACGAGATGTCCTCGCCTTTTTTGCAGGTGTGACAAATCCGCCATAGTCGCGCAGACCCGACCAAGATCGCTCTTGGACGGATTCTATGGTAGCGTTAACGTCAGTCGCGCGGCGGTCAGGCCAGTTGCGCAATCTCGCCTAGGATACGTTCGGCGTGCTCTTTGCGGCAAATCAGCAGGTCCGGCATGTAAACATCGGCCTGATTGTATACGAGCGGGCTGCCATCAATCCGCGAGACATGCAGGCCGTGCGCCAGCGCGACGGCTGCCGGCGCGCAGCTGTCCCATTCGTACTGGCCGCCCGAATGAAGATAGATGTCGGCCTCGCCGCGCAAGATCGACATCGCCTTGGCGCCGGCCGAACCCATCGGCACGAGTTCGGCACCGATCCGCTCGGCGACGTCGGTCGCCTCCTTGGCCGGACGCGTGCGGCTGACGACCATGCGCAGCCTCTCGGGCGCCGCAGGCACGGCCGCCGGCGTATCGGTGCGCAGCACCACGCCGACCCCGGGCAGGGCCACCGCACCTACCGTCGCCACACCGTCGATCGCGAGCCCGACGTGAACCGCCCAGTCGGTGCGCGCTTCGCCGTATTCGCGCGTGCCGTCCACCGGATCGACGATCCAGACGCGGCTTTTCTCGAGCCGCGAGGGATTGTCCTTCTCCTCTTCGGACAGCAGCCCGTCGTCGGGTCGCTGCTCGCGCAGCGCATGGCAGAGGAACTGGTTGGCCGTGGCATCGCCCGCCTTGCCGAGCGCCTTCAACGACAGCATGCCCGAGGCACGCACCTGCAAGAGGATCTGGCCCGAAACCTCGGCAAGATGCGCAGCGAGTTCGGCGTCGGTCATGCTCATGATGTTATGCTCCCAACTCAGTCCCGATCCGCTCGCCCTGAGCTTGTCGAAGACCGGTATTGTTCTTGTGGCTCGGGCAGGCAGGGGACGAGCCGAAGCCCGCCCCCACCCGCAATTCAGGCGTCGCCCAACAGCGCATCGACGATCAGGTTCGCCGCCTCGTCGGGCGTGATCTTGGTCGTGTCGATGCGGATCTCGGGCTTCGCCGGTGCCTCGTAGGGGCTATCGATACCGGTGAAGTTCTTGAGATCGCCGGCACGGGCCTTCTTGTAGAGGCCCTTGACGTCGCGCTCCTCGGCCACGCTCAGCGGCGTGTCGATGAACACCTCGACGAACTCGCCCTCGGGCAGCATCGCCCGTACCATCTCGCGCTCGGCCTTGAACGGCGAGATGAAGGCCGTGATGACGATCAGACCGGCGTCGGTCATCAGCTTCGCCACCTCGCCGACACGGCGGATGTTCTCGATGCGGTCGGCCTCGGTGAAACCCAGGTCCTTGTTCAGGCCGTGGCGCACGTTGTCGCCGTCGAGCAGGAAGGTGTGCCGGTTCATCCGGTGCAGCTTCTTTTCGACGAGGTTGGCGATCGTCGACTTGCCCGAGCCCGAGAGGCCCGTGAACCAGAGCACCGCAGGCTTCTGGTTCTTGAGGCCGGCATGGGCATCGCGGCTGATGTCGACCGCTTGCCAGTGCACGTTCTGGGCGCGGCGCAGCGAGAAGTTCAGCATGCCCGCCGCGACCGTGGCATTCGTGATCTTGTCGATCAGGATGAAACCACCAAGCGTGCGGTTGTCCGCATAGCTCTCGAACACGATCGGCTTGTCCGTCGACAGTTCGGCCACGCCGATGGCGTTGAGCTCGAGCGTCTTGGCCGCCATCTGCTCCATCGTGTTGACGTTGACCGTGTACTTCGGCTCGCGGACCGTGACCGAGACGGTCTGGGTGCCGAGCTTCAGCCAATAGGCGCGGCCGACGTGGAGCGGCTCGTCGTTGAGCCAGACGATCGTGGATTCGAACTGGTCGGCCGCCTCGGGCGGATTGTCGGCCGTGGCGATGACGTCACCACGCGAGCAATCGATCTCGTCGGCGAAGCAGACCGTGACCGACTGGCCGGCAACGGCCTCGTCGAGATCGCCGTCGAGCGTGACGACACGCGTGACCGTGCTGGTCTTGCCCGAAGGCAGCACGCGGATCGCGTCGCCCGGCTTGACCGAACCGGTCGAGATCAGGCCCGAAAAGCCACGGAAGTCGAGGTTCGGGCGGTTGACCCACTGCACCGGCAGGCGGAACGGCTTGGCGACGTCGACCGAGCTCAGCACTTCGACCGTCTCGAGATGCTCGATCAGGCTCGGCCCCTTGTACCAGGGCGTGTTCTCGGACGGGCCGGTGATGTTGTCGCCCTTGAAGCCCGAGATCGGCATGGCCGTGAAGTTCTCGATGCCAATCGAACGCGCGAACTCGGTGTAGTCCTTGACGATCGAGTCGAAGACGGCGTGATCGTAGTCGACCAGGTCCATCTTGTTGACCGCGAGCACCAGGTTCTTGATGCCGATGAGGTGGCACAGGTACGAGTGCCGGCGGGTCTGGACGAGCACGCCCTTGCGCGCGTCGATCAGGATCACCGCAAGGTCGGCGGTCGAGGCGCCGGTCACCATGTTGCGCGTATACTGTTCGTGGCCCGGGCAGTCGGCGACGATGAACTTGCGCTTCTCTGTATTGAAGAAGCGATAGGCCACGTCGATCGTGATGCCCTGCTCGCGCTCGGCAGCGAGACCGTCGACGAGCAGCGCGAAGTCGATTTCCTGGCCCTGGGTACCGACCTTCTTGGAGTCGGTTTCGAGCGCGGCGAGCTGGTCCTCGAAGATCATCTTCGAATCGTAGAGCAGGCGCCCGATCAGGGTCGACTTGCCGTCGTCCACCGAACCGCAGGTGATGAAGCGCAGCATCGTCTTGTGCTGATGCTGGTCGAGATAGGCGTCGATGTCGTCGGCGATGAGCGCTTCGGTGACGTAGACGGGATCGTTGGCTTTGGTTTCGATGTCCGACATCAGAAGTACCCCTGCTGCTTCTTGACTTCCATGCCGGCACCGCCGGCGTCCTTGTCGATCGCGCGGCCCTGGCGCTCCGACGTGGTGGTCAGAAGGGTTTCCTGGATGACTTCGGGCAGAGTCTTGGCCTCGCTCTCGACCGCGCCGGTCAGCGGATAGCAGCCGAGCGTGCGGAAGCGGATCGAGCGCTCGACCGGCACTTCGCCGGGCTGGAGCGGGAAGCGATCGTCATCGACCATCAGCAGCATGCCGTCGCGCTCCACGGTCGGGCGCTTGGCCGCGAAGTAAAGCGGCACGATCGGGATGTCGTTGAGGTGGATGTACTGCCAGACGTCGAGCTCGGTCCAGTTCGAGATCGGGAAGAC
>SECS01000369.1 GCA_004211435.1 Novosphingobium sp.
CATCCCCGGAACCGGCGGATAGAGGCACCAGTGCTGGAACACGCATTTCTCGGGATCGGTCGGGTGCGGCTCGGTGCGCAGGATCTGGCACTGCTCGGGCGACATCGTGATCGTCAGGTTGGGGAACAGCGTGCAGTGGAAATAGTCGACCAACTGCTGGTCGGTCATCTGGTCGTAATTGGCATAGCCGCGCTCGGGGCCGAGCCGACGCTTGGCCTCGACTATGGCCGCGCGCACCTCGTCGGTGCGGCCCTTGTAGGCGGCGGGATCGACGCCCCAGGCCTGGGCGATCGCGTCGAGCGGGGTCGGCACTTCGCCCGAGGCATAGTCCTTGCGCGTGGTCGCTTGGTGGCCCTTCATCCACATCGCGTTGTGACCCGAAGGATACATCTCGAACAGCGTGTCGGGCAGGCCGTCGTTGATGAAGGTCGCCAGCTCGGGATGGATCGTCGGGAGGTGATAGCTCTCGTTGAAGTTGTCGCGGATGATCTTCCAGTTGAACTCGCAGTCGGCCGAGACGTTGAGCACGCGCACCCAGTTTTCCAGGCCATAGCCGGCGAGGCGCTCGGGGAACGGCGCCAGCCATTCGGCCAGCGGCGGCACGTCGTCGTCCATGCACCAGAAGACGAAAGGCCCCCAGGTCTCGCAGCGCAGCTCGGACAGGTGGACGCGGCCGCAGGGATTGCCGCTTTCGAAGTCGTCGGGGTCCTGGACCTGGATCAGGGTGCCGTCGAGGTCGTACTTCCAGCCGTGGTAGCCGCAGGTGATCGCGGGCACGCTCGTCGTCTCGCCCAGGATCAGCCGGTTGCCGCGGTGCGGGCACGAATTGTAGAAGGCGCGGACCGAGCCGTCCTCCTGCTTGACGAGGATCACCGATTCCTTGGCGAAGTTGTGGCGCACGATGTCGCCCTCGTCCTCGAGATCGGCGAGCACTCCACCCAGGTGCCAGACCTTGGGCCAGAGGTTCCTGATCTCGAGATCCATCCAGTCCTTGGAGATATAGCGATCGGCGGTGATCGCATCGCCGCGGACCGGCTGGTCGAAGTCGGGCGAGTAACGGGAAACCTTGCTCTCGGCGTTCATCTTGGCATCCTCAGGATCGCGATCAGCGCTGCCATGAGCGCGTGTCGCTGAAGTCTTCTCCACGGCGTCCGGCGCGGTTGGTCGTGGGGTTTGCGGCAAAGAAGCCGTGGGATCGTCCTTCACCCAGTCGGTGATAAGCTTGCGCTTCGCGATCCTCCACTCGCCATTCTTACAGGCGTAGTCGTCGATATAGCGGCCGGCGATGAACAGGTCGCGCGGGCTTCCGGCTTCGTCGCGAATGCCGTGCCAGGCCTGGAAGTAGCATTCGCCGCGCGCGCTATCGCTGCTTTTTGTCTCGATCCGCACCTGGCCGAGCAGGTGGTGCGAGGCGTCCATCGCGCCGAGGAAATCCTGACAAAAGCCGACGAACGCCGCGGCGTCGCCTTTGAAGATCCCCGCGTCGATCCAGGCGTCGGCGTGGAAGGCGGCACGCTGCAGGTCGGGGTCGAGCCGGTCGAGCCCGCGCATGTAGCGGTGCACAGCCTCGGTGATGTCACGCCGCGCGGCGAGGTCGCGGACTTCGGCTTCGAGGTCGAAGGACATGGATTCTCCCGCTGGTTCTTGCGGGCAGTGTGCCACCGGTGGCCTCGCGGCATATCTGGCACTTCGGACAGTTTTGCCGCCTTGCTGCGCTCCTACGATGGCCTAGGGTCGCGCAAGGGCGACGAAGGAGACGAGCAATGGCGAATGTGGCGATCACCGGCGCGGGGCGCGGCATCGCGCTCGAACTCGTGCGCCAGCATCTGGCGCAGGGCGACCGCGTCTATGCCCTGGCGCGCGATCCGGCGGGCACCGCGGAGTTGAATGCGCTGGCGGCGGAATCGAGCGGCCTGCTGACGATCCATGCGATGGACGTGGCTGACGACGCCTCGGTCAAGGCTGGCGCGGCGGCCACGGGTGCGGCGCCGATCGATCTGCTCTACAACGTTGCGGGCATCCTCGGCACGCCGGCGGCGCAGCTCGAAAATGTCGACTGGGCGGAGTTCGACAAGGCGATCGAGGTCATGGTCAAAGGGCC
>SECS01000045.1 GCA_004211435.1 Novosphingobium sp.
GCGGTCGACCGCTGGCCGGGATCGCCGGTCTTGAGCTCGTGGCAGGGGCCGATCGCCTCCCACACGAGGTCCATCTCGAAGCCTTCCTTGTCATAGTCGATCTTGTAGCGCTTGAGCGGTTCGAGCATCTTGACCTTGAGCGAATTGCGCGCCTGCATGTCGAACTTCTGCGCGCCCGCAGGCATGCCCTGGAGATGCGCCCAGTTATAGTAGAGCGCGTTCCACTGGTAAGTGCCCGAGGCGTCCCACATGCAGGGACCGCCGTTGAGCATGCCCATGTTCGGGCGGAAGTAGTACTGCAGCATCCCGTGGATCCGCCGCTCGGGGATCGAGAACGAGAACCAGACGCTCTCGTTCCAGTAGGGATTGTCGTCGCGGCCTTCGCCGAAATAGTCGGCGAAGCTGAGGTCGGCGGTCATGCGGGTTCGTGTCCTTCGGGCCAGGTGATGTCGAGCGAGAGGCGGGTCAGGGTCAGCGTGGCGATGCGCCAGGCGCCGTCCTCGCGGCGGTAGGTTTCGTGGTAGTGCCCGCGGCCGAGGATCGATTTCCAGCCGGTGCGCGGATGGCGGTCCTTCCAGGAGATGACGTCCTGCATCGCCCAGATCGCGCTGGCGGTTCCGTCGGCATGAATCTCGACTTCGCCGGCTAGCCCCTGGTGGACCGAGACCGCATGCTCGAGCGAGTGGCGCAGGGCCTTGGCATAGGTGTCGCCGCCTTCGGTGTAGACCTTTCCCTCGGGGGTCAGGACCTTGAGATCGTGAGTGAACACCAGGCGCAGTTCGTCCCACTGCTTGGTGTCCATAAGCCGGAAATAGCGCGCCTTGAGACTGCGGATCGCCTCGATCGCTTCCAGCCGCTCCAGCCTGTCCATGTCGCTCTCCTCGGCGGCGAGGGAAGGCGAAGCGCGGCATCAAGGCAATGACCGGCGCGGCAATCGGGCTTGCAGAGGCTTTGCCTATGCGAAGCCGTTTTCCAGGAAATCGGCCGCGAGCCCCGCGAGGAACGCGGCGCCCTGCGGCATGACGCTCTCGTCGAGCATCATCTTGGTCGAGTGGATGCCGCAGCATCGGGTCCAGTCCTCGCCGGCGTGGCTGACGCCGAGGAAGAACATCGCGCCGGGCACCTTGTCGAGCACATAGGCGAAGTCCTCGGCGCCCATGATCGGATCGTCGAGCCGCAGGAAGCTCTGCGCGCCGAACATCTGCCGGCTCAGGTCCTCGCCGAACGCGACCGCGCGCGGATCGCAGATCGTGACGGGGAAGCCCTCGGTGATCGTCACCTCGGCGGTCAGTCCGTGCGCGCCGGCGATCCCCGCGGCGAGCAGCCGCACCGAGTCGGCCAGTGCCGCGCGGTTCTCGCGGCTCAGGCTGCGCATCGTCCCGCGCAGCGAGACGCGGTCGGGAATCACGTTGTGCGCGGTGCCGGCCTCCATCTTGGTGATCGTCACCACCACCGGGTCGTGCGCGTTGAACCGGCGCGTCACCATCGTCTGCAGCGCGAGCACGAGCTCGGCCGCGACGGGCACGGGATCGAGCGTCTGGTGCGGCATCGAGGCATGGCCGCCGTGTCCTTCGATCACCACGTCGAGCTGGTCGGCGGCGGCGAGCAGCGGGCCCGAGCGCCCGGCGATCAGCCCGTGCGGCGCGGTCGGCATGACGTGGAGCGCGAAGGCCGCGTCGGGGAGCGGGTCCAGCAACCCGTCATCGAGCATGAAGCGCGCGCCGTGATAGCCTTCCTCGCCCGGCTGGAACATGAAGCGGATCTCTCCCGCGAGCGTGGCGCGCCGCGCGCAGAGCAGCTCGGCCGCGCCGGCCAGCATCGCGGTGTGCGCGTCGTGGCCGCAAGCGTGCATCGTGCCCGGAATCGTCGAGGCGAAGGCGAGCCCGGTCTCCTCGGGCATGGCCAGCGCGTCCATGTCACCGCGCAAGAGAACCGAGCGGCCCGGCTTGGCGCCCTTCAGCGTGGCGACGAGCCCGGTGGTCGAAGGTCCCTCGCGCCATTCGAGCGGCAGGTGGGCGAGCGCAGCGCGGACCTTGTCGCGCGTCTTGGGCGTGTGCAGGCCCAGTTCGGGCTCGGCGTGGATCGCCCGGCGCAGCTCGGTGATGCGGGGCGCGAGTTCGCCGGCTCCGGCGATCAGGTCTTGCAGTGTCATCGGGCGCTCCGGCTGTCGGGCCGCGCATGATAGCCTTGCGCGAAGCCCTGTCGAGCCGGAGGCTTAGGCGCCGATCTCGGCGGCAATGCGGCGGGCGGCGGCATTGTGCATCTTGACCGAGATCACGAGCAGGACGTTCAACACGACCGCCTGGTAGAGGAAGTACCAGATCGGACTACCCGCCAGCATCGAGGCGCCGAGCACCAGCGCGCGCGGGTTGGGGCCGAGGAACTTGCACATCAGCAGCAGCGGCGGTGCTTCGGCGCGGACGGCGGCGCGGATCTCTTCGGCCCGCGCGGGATCGCCCTTCGCCGCCTCGACCGCGGCATCGATGCGCAAGGCGTGCGGCGTCATGCCCGAGGCGAGTTCCAGGTAGGCGGCGACGATCGCGCCGAGCCCTCCCTTGCCCGTGGCGTCCTGGCCCTTGGCCGTATTGCGCAGCCAGGGCGTGCCGTAGACCCACCATTGGTATTGGCGGCGCTGGACCTCGACGTGGTTGGACTGGACGATATGGCTGAGCCCCGCGGGCACCATGAACAGCCAGGCGGTCCAGCCCATCTGCTGGTCGAGCAGCCAGCCGAGCACGAAGTAGAGGACGATGTGGCTCAGATAGTCGCAGAGCCCGTCGACGAGTTCACCCGTCGGGCTGCTCTTGCCGGTGATCCGCGCGAGATCGCCGTCGGCACCGTCGACCACGTGCCAGGTCATGTGCAGCACGAGGCCGAGCAGCGCGGGCCCGGGCCAGCCCGGCTGGGCATAGGCCACGGCCGCGCCGATCACGCAGAGCGCACCGATCACCGAGACCATGTTGGGCGTCAGCGGCGTATGTGCGAGGCGCTTGGCCAACTGCCAGGCCAGCGGATGATAGAGATAGTGGTTGAGCGGATCCTGCAGCTCGCGGGCGCGCACGGGGCGGCTGACCTTGCCGTCGGCGCCCATTCCGGAGCCTGTCCCAGAGCCTGTCTTGGTCACGCGTGGAACTCCCGGTGGGGGCTGCGGCGGACCCGCACCGCGCGGACCCGGCCGCTCCCTAGAGAGCGACGCGCGCGAAGGCAACCGGCGCGGCAGAGCGGGAGCAGACGTTTCGCAGTGGACGTGGCTGGGGCGAGCACCTAAATTGCCTGCAAGTTTTACGCATCTTCGGTTTCCGCCATAGCAATGTCCGTTCCTTCCTCCGCGGTCTCGCCGGACTTCTCGGTCGCGATCCCGACATCTCCGTTTCTTCGCCAGCGCATGGGCGGTCTGACCGGCATCGGTCGTTCGGTGATTCTCGCCGATCTCGTCGGCGCGCGGACGATCTACGTGGTTTCGTCGCGCGCCGAACCGACCGACTGGCTGCGCAGCTTCGCGCTGCGCGAACGGCCGCTCCCCGAAGTCGTCTTCGTCGCCGATGTCGGCGAAATCCCGGAAGCCTCCCGGGCGCGGCTGGTCACGGTCCCGGCCGATCGCCTGCCGACCGCGCAGGGCCTGCGCCGGCTGGTCGCGGATCCCGCGGCTGCGCTCGATGCGCCCGGCGATGGTTTCGGACCGGGCTCGCCCGATGCCGTGACCTGGCAGATGCTGCAGGCCTCGATGAAGCCGAGCGAGGGCTGGTTCGGTCGCCATCTCAACCGGCCGATCTCGTTCCGCATGGCCGCCTGGCTGATGAAGCGCGACGTCTCGCCCAATGCCGTCACCTGGTTCACTTTCGCGATCGCCGTGGTGATGACGATCCTGCTCGCGCATGGCGGCCTGTGGTGGCTGGCGCTCGGCGGCCTGCTCTACCAGGTGGTGTCGGTGGTCGATTGCGTCGACGGCGATATCGCCCGCGTTAGCCATCAGACCAGCCGCTCTGGCGCCGTGCTCGACACGGGATTCGACATGCTGGCCAATCTCGGCTTCGTGGGCGGGCTCGCCGTGGGCCTCGTGCGGACCTACGGCATGGGCCAGCTCCAGGTCGCCGGCGCGATGGTCGTCATCGCCGCGCTGTGCATGAGCCTGATGGCGCTGCTGGTGCGGCTCGGCCCTCGCCGCGGCAGCTTCGACGTGCTGCGACAGGCGCTGGCCTTGCGCCTCTCGCATACGCCGCGCCTTGCCGCGGTCGTGCTCACTGCCGAGAAGCTGTTCAAGCGCGATTTCTACGCCCTGTTCGCCGCCTGTCTCTGCCTCGCCGGCGTCCCCTGGCTCGTGCCGCAGCTCGCGCTCGGCGGCATCTGCATCTGGCTCGCGGCGATCCTTTGGTGCGCGCCGGTCATCGTGGCCGACAAGGGCGGCGACCTCCTGCCCGCGCATCTGAAGGCCTGAACGCCGCTGGCGCCATTTGCGTCGACTCTTAACGCAGGTTCTTGACGGTGTGACCGTGCTTCGTCATCGCGCTGCACGATGCGTGTAAAGTCCAAGTCATAACGATGAGGGGTGTCATTCTCGCTGCCGGGCGCGGCAGCCGACTGGGCGAGGCGACCGCGTCGCTGCCCAAGCCTTTGCTCGTGGTCGGCGGGCGCGCCTGCATCGACTTCGCGGTCGAGGCGCTGCTGAGCGTCGTCTCCGAAGTGATCGTCGTCACCGGCTATCAGGCCGATCAGGTCGAGAGCCATCTCAGGCAGCGTTGGGGCGACAGTCCGATCCGCACCGTGCGGAACCTCGATCTCGAGGCTGGCAATCTCACCTCGCTGCGCGCCGCGCGTGCCTCGCTGGGGCGGGATCCCTTCGTCGTCACCAACGCCGATCATCTGTTCCCGGCTGCGATGTACACGCGTCATTTTCAGCCTGGCGCCGACGTGACGATCGCCTGCGAGCGTGACCGGACGATCCTCGACGACGAGATGAAGGTCCTGGCCTCGGGCGAGCGCCTGACCGACATCGCCAAGACGCTGACGCAGTACGATGGCGCCTATATCGGTACCACCGCGGTCGGGGCAGACATGACCACGCGCTACTGGGGGGCCTTCGATGCGGTCGCGGCCGAAGCCGACGTCCGCACGGCTTCGGTCGAGATGGTGCTGGCGCGGCTGGCCCGCGATGCCGCGACGGCGCCGCGGCTGCAGTGGATCGAAGGCCTGCGCTGGTACGAGGTCGATACCCAGGAGGACCTCGACCTCGCCCGCGAAGGGCTGGGGGCATGACCGTCGCCCTGCTCGTCTTCGACCTCGACGGCACGCTGGTGCCGACGATGGAGGACTATGCCGACCAGGCGGCGAGCTTGATGGAGGCCCATCTCGCCACGCCTTGGCACGACGCCCGGCGCGACTATTTCCGGACCTCGGGGCTGCCGTTCCAGAAACAGCTGCGCCAGCTCTATCCCGACCGCGACGATACCGACTCCGTGGCCGAGCGATTCGAGCAATGGAAGGACGGCTATCTGCGCGCGATCGCCTTGCCGGCTCCGGTCGAGCGGCTGTTCGGCGAATGGCGCGATCGCGGCTTCCGCATCGCGATCTCGTCGAACAACATGCAGGCCTATGTCGATCGGCTGGCGCAGGACTGGCCGGTGGACTTCGCGCTCGGCTTCCGGCCCGAGGACGGCTTCGCCAAGGGCGAGGATCATTTCCGCACGCTTGAGGCGCGCTTCGGTTTCGGTCGCGAGCGGATGGTCTTCACCGGCGATTCGCCCAACGATGCGCGGATCGCGCGCGACACCGGGGTGGCCTTTCGCGCGCTGCTCACCACGGCGTTCCGGCCCGAGGACTTTCGCGCGGTCGATCCCGCGATCGTCCTGCTCGATGGGCTCGACCAGCTTGTCGCGACGCTTCCGATCGGTTAACGGCGCGCGCCGGCGCAGTCGGGCGATCCGCAGCGGCTGGCAAATCCGCCACACGAGGGTTGGATAATGGCGGGTTGTCCCCATCATCCCCAACCATCCGACTTGACCGCGTGCAAACTTCTTGCTTTTGCCGCGTGATTTCACAATGACGTGCGAATAGGGCGCCAAAGCGTCTTTCGAAAGGGATCGAAATCTGATGAAGCCAATCAAGGTCGCCGTGATCGGCGTGGGCAACTGCGCCAGTTCGCTGGTGCAAGGGGTTGCTCACTACCGCTCCAACAATTCCTCGCAGGGCCTGATCCATGACCGGATCGGTGGCTACGGCGCCGGTGACGTCGACTTTGTGCTGGGTGTCGACGTTGACGCACGCAAGGTCGGCAAGGACATTGCCGAAGCCATCTTCGCGGCTCCCAACAACACGGCCGTGTTCCACGCCGACGTGCCCGCCACGGGCGCGAAGGTGATCATGGGCCGCGTCTCGGACGGCGTCGCCCCGCACATGACCGACATGGGCGAGCGCGGCTTCATCGTCGCCGACGAAGCCGAAGCCACCAAGGAATCGATCGTCGCCGCCATCAAGGCGTCGGGCGCTGAAGTCCTGGTGAACTTCCTGCCCGTCGGTTCGCAGGAAGCGACCGAGTTCTACATGGAATGCGCGCTCGAAGCGGGCGTCGGTGTGGTCAACTGCATGCCGGTGTTCATCGCCAGCCGCCCCGAGTGGGAAGCCCGCTTCCGCGAGAAGCGCCTGCCGATCGTCGGCGACGACATCAAGGCGCAGGTCGGTGCGACGATCGTCCACCGCGTGCTCTCCAGCCTCTTCGCCGCCCGCGGCGTCCAGGTCGAGCGCACCTACCAGCTCAACACCGGCGGCAACACCGACTTCATGAACATGCTCGACCGTCAGCGTCTGGGCAGCAAGAAGGAATCGAAGACCGAGGCGGTTCAGGCCATGCTGGCCGAGCGTCTGGCCGACGAGAACATCCACGTCGGTCCGTCGGACTACGTTCCCTGGCAGAAGGACAACAAGCTGTGCTTCCTGCGCCTCGAAGGCAATCAGTGGGGCAACGTGCCGATGAACCTCGAGCTGCGTCTCTCGGTCGAGGACAGCCCGAACTCGGCCGCTTGCGTCATGGACGCGATTCGCTGCGCCAAGGTTGCGCTCGAGCGCGGTGAGGGCGGCGCCCTGATCGGTCCGTCGGCCTACTTCTGCAAGCATCCGCCGCAGCAGTTCAACGACGACGTTGCCGCGCAGATGGTCGAAGAGTACATCGCTGACACGGCGCTCGCCGCCGAGTAAGCGCAGCGATCTGCACATTGACGGCGCCGGTCAGCTCGTTCTGACCGGCGCCGTTGTCATATTACCGGATGGGACGATGCCGAAAGGGACGATGGAAGCGCTGATCATCGCCGCGGGATACGGCAGCCGCTTGCGGGACATCTCCGAATCGAAGCCGCTGACACCGGTCGCGGGCGTGCCGCTGATCGAACTCGGCGTGCGCCAGGCCGCCGCCGCGGGGGCGACGCGCGTCGTCGTGGTCACCGGCCATGCGGCCGAGCGCGTCGAGGCGGCGCTGCCGGGCCTAGCCGAACTGGCCGGCATTCCGGTCGTCGCGGAGCGGGTCGAGGACTGGTCGAAGCCCAACGGCTTTTCGGTCATGGCCGGCGCGGCACGGATCGACGGCGACTATCTGCTGATGATGGCGGATCACATCTTTTCGGCCGGGATACTCAAGGATCTGGCGCGTGCCGGCTCGGACGAGCGCGGCGTGACCCTGGCGGTCGACCGCCGTGTCACCAGCCCGCTGATCGACCCCGACGATGCGACCTGGGTTTCCACCGACGATTGCGGCCGCATCCGCGCGATCGGCAAGACGATTCCCGAATACGATGCGGTCGATTGCGGCGCCTTCCTGGCGACGCCCGAACTGGCCAAGGCGATCGCCGCGGCCGTCGCCGCGGGCAAGGCCGGCAGCCTGTCCGACGGCATGCAGCGGCTCGCCGACGCGGGTCGCGCAGGCACGATGGACATTGGCGAGGCCTGGTGGCTCGACGTCGACGATCCGCGCGCCCACGCGCTGGCCGAGGCGGAGGCCCCGGCCGAGCTCAAGGAAATCTACGGGTAGAAAAGATCCTCCCCCATAGGGGGAGGGGGACCGCCGCCTTGGGCGGTGGTGGAGGGGTGTCCCCGCTGGTGGTTACACCCCTCCGTCAGCCCTGCGGGCTGCCATCTCCCCGTGTCGGGGAGGGATCTATCCGCTTACGGATACTTCATCTGGACGCGCGTGGTCAGGCCCGAGCGCGGGATGTTGAGGCGGACCGAGCGGAATGACGGCAGGCCGGCAAGCGTCGGCGGGTTGTTCGAGAAGCCGAAGCCCTCGGCCGGGAAGCCGATTCCGGTGCGATCGAACGAACGGTTGCCGTTCTCGTCGTGATAGAGCGCCAGCGCATAGACGCCGGGTTTCGGCACGAAGATGCACATGCGCGTGGTGCCGGCTTCCGCGTTGACGCGGCCGACGTAGAGCGAGCCGTGGCGCACTAGGAACTTGCTGGGCTTGTCTTCGTAGAGCGTGACCGCAAGCAGTCCGCTGCCGCTGCGCAGGCCCTGCGCGACGACATTGATCCAGGTCGAGCTGGGTGTGCCGGTGCAGCCCGGAGGCGGCGCGGCGGCCGGCTGGGCGGCAACGGGGCTCGTGGACAGGGTCAGTGCGGCGGCGCAGGCGAGCGCGGCGGCGCTCAGACGTCTGGGCAAGGTCATGGGCTAGTCGGTCCTGACAATGAATCGGGTATGGCGGGGGCGGCTTTCTCAGCAACAATGTGTTGCTTTCAAGGCGAAGAGGCCAGAGCGAGGGAGCCTGTGCCCCCTTCGAACAGGCTCCATATGCGATTCGGGCGCTGAATACAGACTGAATTTGCGCAACCCCCACCGCCCGCGATCCGGCGCAAGCTCTGCCGCGGTCGTCGCATAACGCCATCGCGTGTGGAAAAAGCCACGTTCCGTCCTTGTCGCCCCAAGATGTGGTGTCTAATCGCCGTGCCAAGGAGCTAGTTCCATGTCCGCGCCGTTGATTTCGCCTTCGATCCTGTCCGCCGACTTCTCGCGCCTCGGCGAGGAGGTGCGCGCGATCGACGCTGCCGGGGCCGACTGGATCCATGTCGACGTCATGGACGGACATTTCGTCCCCAATATTACGATCGGCCCGATGGTGGTGAAGGCACTGCGTCCGCACACGACCAAGCCCTTCGACGTTCACCTGATGATCTCGCCCGTCGATTCCTATCTCGAGGCCTTCGCCCAGGCCGGCGCCGACATCATCACGGTTCATCCAGAAGCCGGGCCGCACATCCACCGTACGGTCCAGGCGATCAAGGGTCTGGGCAAGCAGGCAGGCGTCTCGCTCAATCCGGGCACGCCGGCCAAGATGCTCGACTATCTGATCGACGACATCGATCTGGTCCTGATCATGAGCGTCAATCCCGGCTTTGGCGGCCAGAGCTTTATCTCGAGCCAGCTCCGCAAGATCGAGGCGGTGCGCAAGATGATCGACAAGTCGGGCCGCGACATCCGGCTCGAGGTCGACGGCGGCGTCGACGTCGGGACGATACGGTCCTGCGTCGAGGCTGGTGCCGACGTGCTGGTCGCGGGTACGGCGACCTTCCGCGGCGGGCCCGATCGCTATGCCGCCAATATCGCCGCACTCAAGGCTCTGGGCGACTGAATGATGGGCGAGACGGCCATTTCCGATCTCGCCGCAACGCGCCGCTCCGGCGCCGACAACGGAGCCATTCCGCTGGTCGCAGCGGGCGAGGAGAGCGGATTGATCGAGACGGGCGGCAGCGATCCTGATGCCGAGACCGAAATCGCGGCAGGACGCGGCGAGCTGATCGAGCCCGGCCGCGCGCTGGCGCTCGCCGATTTCTCGCCGCCGTCCCTCGGCGCCGGCGAATGGCTGGTTCGCTTCGCCTACCGGCTCGGCGTGCCCGGCTCGATGCTGTCCTCGCCTCTGGGCAAGACCAGCAAGACCCGCCTGCTGGCCACCGTTTCCAATCCGCTGCCCGGTGATCGCGCCGGCGGCACCGCGCTGCGCGCCGGCCATTTCCTGGTCCACGGCGCCAAGACGCCGATCGCGCAGATCGACTTTGCCGGCGCCGGCCGGATGACCCCGCCGCTCGAGCGCGTGGTCCATTCGTTCGCCTGGCTCGCCGATCTCGAGGCGAGCTGCCCGCGCGAGCAGGGCGCGCCCGTCGCGGAGCGGATCATTGCCTGCTGGCTCGATGCCAATGGCAAGCCGCCGTCGAAGCCCGGCAAGGGGCCGGCCTGGAGCCTGGCCAATGCCGGCGCGCGCCAGCTCAACTGGCTGGTCCAGGCGCCGCTGATCCTGTCGGGCAAGGACAAGCGCCTGCGTGCGCGGATTCTCAGCGCGATCAGCGAGGGCGCGCGCTGGCTCGACAAGAACGTCGGCCGCGCCGAAGACCTGCTCGGCGCCGTCGCCGGCTGGTGCGGTATCGTCGCCGCGGGGCTGCTGCTGCCCGACGGTCGTGCGCGCCGGCTCTATGGCGAGGCAGGGCTGATCCGCGCGCTCGGCGATCTGATGGGCGACGACGGCGGCGTGCTCTCGCGCAGTCCGCTCGGCCAGATGGAGGCGATCGCCCTCCTCGTCACCCTGCGTGCCTGCTACCGCGCGACCCGGCGCGAGCCGCCGGCTTCGCTCGACAACCTGATTGCCGTGCTCGTGCCGCCGTTGCTGGCGCTGACCCATGGCGACGGTTCGCTCGGCTCGTGGCAGGGCTCTTGGGCGATCGACGCCGAGACGATCGCGCGGCTGGTCGATGCCAGCGGCGTACGCACGCGGCCCTTGCGCGACGTGCGCCAGTGGGGCTTCCAGCGCGTGGTCGCGCAGAAGGGGCTGCTGCTGTTCGACGCGGCGCCGCCGCCGATGGCGAAGCACGCGCGCAACGGCTGCGCCTCGACCCTGGCTTTCGAATTCTCGCAGGGCGGACACCGCATCGTCGTCAACTGCGGCGGTTCGGGCTGTGCCGGCGGGCTCGTCCCGGTACGGCTCGAACAGGGCCTGCGCGCCACGGCGGCCCATTCGACCCTGGTGCTCGACGACGCCAATTCGACGGCGGTGTTGATCAACGGCGGTATCGGTTCGGGCGTGTCCGAGGTCGACATCGACCGCCGTACGCTCGAGGGCGATGCCGGTACCAAGGGACGCGGCCGCGCGACCCGGCTCGAAGGCAGCCACAACGGCTACGCCGCGCGCTATGGCCTGGTCCACCGGCGCATCCTGATCCTGCGCGACGACGGTAACGAGCTGCGCGGCGAGGATCTGCTCGTGCCCACGGGCAAGAAGGGCAAGCGTGGCAAGGTCGGTTTCGCGATTCGCTTCCATCTCGGCCCCAATATCGAGCTCGGGCTGTCCGAGGACGGCAAGGGCGTCGGCATCGCCTTGCCCGACGGCTCCTACTGGCAGTTCCGCGCCGCGGGCGGTGACGTTTCGGTCGAGGATTCGTTCTGGGTCGACGGGCAGGGCCGGCCGATGCCGATCCAGCAGCTCGTGGTCAGCGGCCTGGTCTCGCGCGGGGGCGGCAACTTCGCCTGGCTGCTCAAGAAGATGAGCTGAGAAAACTAGGGTTTCTCACGCGAAGACGCGAAGGCGCGAAGAATAAGCGCCCGCGGCAACGCCGCTTTCTTCCCATGGCATTGCGACGATGAGCGAGACCTTTGGCCAAGCGTTAGCTCTTTGCGTCTGCGCGTGAATCCCGTTTCTGCTTTTTCCGATCGTTCGAACAGCGGAAAAACGCCCGCCAGCGCTGGCGAATCGTGCGCAAAGGCCTATGGGGAGCCGCGACTCCTCCGCCAGCAACGAGAGCCCCACCCATGACCGATGTGACCGTCCGCCGCGCGCTGCTTTCCGTTTCCGACAAGGCGGGACTCGCCGATCTCGGCAAGGCGCTCGCCGCGCGCGGGGTCGAGCTGGTGTCGACCGGCGGCACGGCCAAGGCGCTGCGCGATGCCGGGCTGACGGTGAAGGACGTGTCCGAACTGACCGGCTTTCCCGAGATGATGGACGGTCGCGTCAAGACCCTGCACCCCAAGGTCCACGGCGGGCTTCTGGCCGTGCGCGACGATGCCGAGCACGCCAAGGCGATGGCCGAGCACGAGATCGGCGCGATCGACCTCGTCGTCGTCAACCTCTACCCGTTCCGCGAGACCGTGGCCAAGGGCGGCACGCGCGACGAGGTGATCGAGAACATCGACATCGGCGGTCCCTCGATGGTGCGCTCGGCGGCGAAGAACCACGCCTATGTCACGATCCTGACCGATCCCGCCGACTATGCGACCCTGCTGACCGAGCTCGAAGAGACCAACGGCGCGACGCGCATCGACTTCCGCAAGGCGATGGCGGCCAAGGCTTTCGCCGCGACCGCGAGCTACGATGCCGCGATCGCCGGCTGGTTCGCACGCACCGACCAGCAGCAGCACTTCCCGCCGACGCGCGCGGTCGCGAGCAAACTCGCCACGACCTTGCGCTATGGCGAAAACCCGCACCAGACCGCGGCGCTCTACCTGCCGACCTTCTCCTCGCTCGGCACCGGCATCCCCCAGGCCGAGCAGGTCCAGGGCAAGGAGCTGTCGTACAACAACTACAACGACGCCAATGCCGCGCTCGAGCTGGCGGGCGAGTTCGCCGGCCAGGCGCCGACGGTCGTCATCGTCAAGCACGCCAACCCTTGCGGCGTCGCCACGGCGCCGACCCTGCTCGAAGCCTGGGAAGCCGCGCTGGCTTGCGATTCGGTCTCGGCCTTCGGTGGCATCGTCGCCACCAACGTGCCGCTCGATGGCCCCACCGCCGAGGCGATCTGCAAGATCTTCACCGAAGTCGTCGTCGCGCCGGGCGCTGATGCGGCCGCGCGCGAGGCCTTCACCAAGAAGAAGAACCTGCGCCTGCTGATCAGCCAGGGCCTGCCCGATCCGCTGCGCCAGGGCTTCAACCAGATCGTCATTGCCGGCGGCCTGCTCGTGCAGGACCGCGATACCGGTTCGATCACGCGCGATCAGCTCAAGATCGTCACCAAGCGCCAGCCGACCGACCAGGAGGTGCGCGACTGCCTGTTCGCCTGGACCGTGGCCAAGCACGTCAAGTCGAACGCGATCGTCTATGCCAAGGACGGCGTCACCGCGGGCATCGGCGCGGGCCAGATGAACCGCCGCGATTCGTCGCGCATCGCCGCGATGAAGGCCAAGGAAGCGGCCGAGACCTATGGCTGGGCCTCGGCCCGGACGGTCGGCTCGGCGGTCGCTTCGGATGCTTTCTTCCCCTTCGCCGACGGCCTGCTTGCTGCGGCCGAGGCGGGTGCCACGGCGATCATTCAGCCGGGCGGCTCGATCCGCGACGACGAAGTCATCGCTGCGGCGGACGAAGCAAATCTTGCGATGGTCTTCACTGGAATGCGGCATTTCCGTCACTAAATAGACGGTTCGATCTCGTGATCGGTGCATTTTGTCGTGCTGACCACGGGAATGTGGCTTTATTCACTTCGTTGCAAGAGCAGCGGTGGCATGAGCCTTTCAACGGACGAATCACGAGCCCCTGCCATGCAAATCTTCAACGCCGAGTTCTATCGCTACCTCGCCCTGGGCTTCGGTGCCGGGGCGATGCTCGTGCTCGCGACGATCGGCATCGGCGGCACGCAGGAACAGCCCGGCGGCATGGTGACGTCCGCCGTCGCGGCGCCGGCTCAGTAAGCGCGCGGCGGTGAAGCTCTCCGCTTCTCTCCGCCGGCTTCTCCTGTTCCCAGCGCTCGCGGCTATCGCCGCCTGCCAGCAGCTTGCTGCCAGCCCTGCCCAAGCGGCCGAGGCCACCGTGGTCGCGCCCCTCGCGCAGCGCCAGGCGAGCGAACCGCGCGGCCTTAAGACGGCGATCTTCGCCGGCGGCTGCTTCTGGGGGGTAGAAGGCGTGTTCAGCCACGTGCGCGGCGTGACCAGCGCGGTCTCGGGCTATCATGGCGGCGATGCGAAGACCGCGCGTTACGAGCGGATACACGGCGGCGCGAGCGGCCACGCCGAATCGGTCCGCGTGACCTACGATCCCGCGCGCGTGCGCTACGACCAACTGCTGCGTGTGTTCTTCTCGGTCGTCACCGATCCGACCCAGCTCGATCGCCAGGGACCCGACGTTGGCCGCGAATATCGCAATGCGTTGGTGCCGCTGAGCGCCGAGCAGCGCGCGGTCGCCGAGGCCTATCTCGCGCAGCTGCGCGGCTCGGGCGTCTGGCGCGCGCCGATCGTCACGCGGATCGAGGCCTACCGGCAGTTCTTTCCGGCCGAGGCCTATCACCAGGACTTCATGCTGGCGAACCCGGATCATCCCTATATCCGCCGCTGGGACGCGCCCAAGGTGGCAGCGCTGCGCCAGCTATTCCCCGGTTACTACAAGGCCGGCTTCACCAGCCGCTGATTGCTGCCTATATCGGTGCCATGTCCGGGCAACATCATCATCACGAGCACAGCGGCGAGAACCTGATCGACGCGGCGCGCCACGCGCTCGTCGATTCGGGCGAGCAATGGACCGACATGCGCGCCGACGTGTTCACCGCGCTCGCCGAGCGTGACCGGCCGGCTTCGGCTTACGACATCGCCGAGGCGGTCTCGGCGCTGCGCGGCAAACGCGTCGCGGCCAACAGCGTCTACCGTATCCTCGATCTTTTCGTGCGCACCAACCTCGCGCGGCGGGTCGAGAGCGCCAACGCCTATGTTGCCAACAGCCATCCGGGCTGCCGCCACGACTGCATCTTTCTGATCTGCGATTCGTGCGGGCAGGTGGTCCACATCGACGACGACAAGCTGACCGGCGCGCTGATCGGTGCGGCCAAGCAGGCCGGTTTCGCCGACGTGCGCCCGGTGGTCGAGCTGCGTGGCATGTGCGAGGCCTGCTCCTAGGCATGATTGCCGTCCTGGGAGCCGATAGCCCGATCGGCCTTACCGTGATCCGCGAACTGGGCGAACGGGGGCTGCCCTTGCTGGCGCAGGGCAAGACGCCGCAGGCGCTGGGCCGCTATTCCAAGCACGTGAAGCATTTCGTGTCGACTTCGGCGCCGATAGCCGAATGGCTGCCGCAGCTCGTCGCCCAGCATGGCATCGAGGCGATTCTCGCCTATTCCGAGCATCACCTGCTGCAACTGGCCACGCTCAAGGGCGCGCTTGGCAACTGCCGGGTGCTCGTCCCCGATGCCGGCAGGCTCGCGACGGTGCTCGACAAGCAGCGGACCTTTGCCGCCGCGGCGCGCGTAGGGATCAGCGTGCCGGCAAGCTGGTCGCCCGCTCCGGGCGAGAACTTCGCCGAAAGGGCCGCGACGCTGGCCTATCCGGTCGCGATCAAGTGGCCCGATCCCAACTATGTCGCCTCGGCTCTCGCCGCGCAGGGGCTCGATCTCGAGAAGGTCGAATATGCGAAGTCGGCCCAGGAACTGCTCGCGATCCTGCGCCGCTACGATGCCGTCGGCCTCTGGCCGCTCGTCCAGACCTGGTGCCCGGGCCAGGGCCTTGGCCAGATGCTGCACATGCACGGGGGCCATGCGACCTTGCGCTTCCAGCACAAGCGCCTGCGCGAATGGCCGCCGACGGGCGGCGTATCGAGTTTCTGCGAAGCCGTGCCGCTCGACCAGCATCAGGCGCAGATGGACCTCTCCGAGGCCCTGTTGCGCGAGATCGGCTGGGAAGGCCCGGCTATGGTCGAATATCGCCACGATCCCGCCACCGGCAGCTACTGGCTGATGGAGATCAACGGCCGCTTCTGGGGTTCGATCCCGCTGGCCTATCATGCCGGCGCGCATTTCGCTTGGGAGACCTATCGCTGCCGCGTGCTGGGTCAAAGCGATGCGGCGCAGCCGGAGCTGAAATCACGCCGGGCGCGCTATGTCATCCCCGATAGCAAGCACATCGCTGCGATCCTGCGCGATTCGCGCCTGCCGCTGGGCAGGCGCCTGCGCGCAACGATCGGTTTCCTCGCCGACTTCGCCGATCCGCGGGTCCGCTACTACGTCTGGTCCTGGCGCGATCCCAAGCCGTTCTTCGGCGACATGCTCGCGATCGTCAGGCGCGCCTTGCGGCGGGGAAGCTAGCGCAGAGCCGTTCGACTGCATCCTCGACGCGCGTCAGGCAGACGCGGGTATAGCCGTCGCCGAGCTTGTAGGGATCGTGCAGATGCGGCAGCGGAAGCCCGGCATAGCTGCCGAGCAGCCCGCGCGGCAGGGCCGCGATCGCCGGGATCGTCGCCATCTTGCGCAAGTGGCGCACTTCCATCGCCAGCAGATAGTCGCCGGGCAGCGGCACGAAGTCCTCGACCCGTGTCGTGCGGTGCGGTGACAGATCGAGCCCTCGCTCGGCGGCGATGGCGGCAATCGGCGGATGCGCGGGACTACCGGTGCTGGTCGAGAGGCCGAACGAGGCCGTGGCATAGCCCTCGCGCTGCGCGATCGCCTCGGCGAAGGCGCTGCGGCAGATGTTGCCGTGGCAGACGAAGACCAGCCGGCGCACCGCATCGCGCTCCGGGCGTTGGATCGGTGCGAAGCCCCCCGCGACTTCGGCATAGGACAGGCCGAGGCGCACGGCGCCGCGCGGCGTTCCGAAGCGATCGTCGATCCACTGACGCATCAGGCGCCTCCGTAAAGCGCGTTGGCGGCGGCCTGCTCGACCAGGCGCAGGCCGGTGCGCCAGGGGCTGTGCGGCAGCACGCGCTGCGGCGCGGGCGTGCGGGGGAGCCGGGGCGGGGCATCGGCATAGGTCGCCGTCGTGACACCCTCCATCCGCGCGAGGCCCGCGCAGACCTGCTCGAAGCGGCGCTTGACGATCTGGTTGGTGCGCAGGCGGTCGCGGCTGGCGAGTTCGAAGCTGTGCGAGACGAGGGTGAAGCTTTCGCCGCCTTGCGAGCGCGTGTGGCGCAGCGCGGCGAGGATCTCGCCGGCCGAAAGCGCGGTGAGCTGGCCGTGGCGCAGTCCGTCGCCGCGCGTGGCTATCGCGCTGATCGGCACTTCGATCACGCCGTAGCGCTCGACCGGCAGGCGATCGTCGGCGCCGAGGCCGATCGCGCAGTCCGATCCGGCGATTCCCGGGCAATGGCTGGTGTCGTAGGCCAGGCCGATTTCGGCGAGCGCGCGCAGTGTATCGTCGTTGGCGCCGTAATTGCCCGCGCGGAAGGCGATCGGTGCGGGTGCCCCCGCGGCGATCAGCGTGTCGCGCGCATAGGCGAGCAGGCGGCATTGTTCGTCGAAGGCGAAGTCCTTGATATGCATGCCGGTCCGCGTGCCGAGCGGATTGGCGCTCCCCGCGAATTCCAGCCATTCGGTGTGCAGGTGAAGCTGGACGTCGTGCCCGCGCGCGACGATCGGGCCGACGACGTCAGCGATCGCCGCGACGCCCCAGACCAGTGCCGGCATCGGATCCACGAAGAACACCGCCTTGAGTCCATGACGGTCGAACCGGTCGAGCTGGTAGCCGATGCCGACCGGTCCCGAGGGCGTCTCGCAGGCGATGGCGCGGGCGAAGTTCTCGGCGCGGCAGTCGGTGCCCTGCTGCACGACCATGCCCGCCGAATATTCGGTATCGATCGTGATGTAGACCTGAGTCACCGGGATCAGCGGCCCAGTCCGCCGCGCAGCTTGCGGATCGCGCGGTGGCCCAGCGACTTGGCGAGGTTGCGGTTGGGGAAAGGCGCTGGGCTCGCGGGACTAAGGCCGAGCCCGCGCAGCATGTGATTGAACGCGCGCGCATCGGCTTCGGCGAAACTCCACTCGGAGCGCCAGGTGACCGACAGCGAGATCGAGACTTCCGGACCGTTCTTCACCCAGTGCGGCGCCTTGACCGGCACGTAGAGCGCTTCGCCGGGCTCGATCGTCATGGCCTGGCCGGCGGCGCCGAATTCGTCCTGCCAGGGCAGGTTGCGGTGATGCTGGCCGAGGTGGAACGCCTCGTGGATGCGCGGATCGGCCAGGCGGTCGTCGTGCGCCGGGAACACGGTCATGGTTTTCGAGCCGCGCAGCTGCAGCAGCACGTTGTGTTCGGGATCGAAGTGGAACGGGGTGATCGATCCGGGCGAGGAAATGAACACGAAGCCTTCGAGCTCGAGCATCGGCCCGGTCCGAGGCCGGACGACGGGTTCGAGCTGGGCCAGCACGCTGCCGAGCAGCTCGGCATAGCGCGGGTCCTGCTCGATCCGCTTGAGCACGGCCCAGGACTTGCTCTCGTCGATCGTGCGGATCGTCTCGACGATGCCCAGGTCGCTGGCGGGAATGTCCTGCGGGTCGATGCCGATCGGCATGGCGCCGAGATTGTGCTCGACGCTGTCCGCCGGAAGCGTACCGGCAAGCTCGGCCAGGCTGTCGAGTGCGAGCAGCGGGTGGCCGATCAGGCCATGACCGATCCGGCACGGCGTGTTCGGATAGGCTTGCTTGAGCGTGGCAAGCGCCGCCGCGGGGAACAGGTCGCTGGTCATGGCAGGCTTACTATAGTCGGCAGGGGTTAACGGTGGGTTCGCCTTGCAGGCCGTCCGGCCTCCCCTGTCCAGGGGTTTTCGCGCTCTGCTTAACGAGGTCGAAAGCCTTGGGCGTTACACGCTTGTCGCTTGGAACCGTGCAGAGCGCGCAGGAGACGATCGCCGCATGAACATGCTTACTCCTCTGGGAACCAGCGCGACCGAGCGCCGTCGCCGTAGCGAACGCCGGCAGACCGAACGGCTCGACGCCCGCGGCGCGGCGATCGCTGTCGCGCGCGGCGATGGCACCGCGTCCGCGCTCTGCGGCGACATTTCAGGTCATGGCGTGCGCCTGTCGCTCGACCGGCCCATGGCCGTGGGCGAGACCGTCGCACTGCGTTTCGGCCCCGATCTTGATCTCGTCGGACGCGTCGCCTGGGTGAAAGGCGCCGAATGCGGCATAGCCTTCGAACGCGCGGTCGACGGGCCGGTCGGTCTGCCCGCGGTCCGGCGCGACCGGCGGCGGGCGCAACTCGTCTCGCTGCGCCACAACCGGCGCTTCCGCGAAGGCCTCAGCGTCACGGTCGTCCTGCCCGACAGCGAGCACAAGGCGGTCCTGCGCTGGACCGAGGACGATTTCGTCGAGATCTCGATCCTGCCCTGACCGGGGGCTTCAGGTCCCGTCGTCTTCGAGGAAGGCGACGAACCTGCCCGTCAGGCAGCCGGCCACTTCTCCGCGATAGATCAGCTCCGAGCGCACCGCGATTCGCGCGCGTTTCCTGCGCGTGAGCATCCGGATGAAACCGGGCCAGGCCTCGACATCGGCGAGCGCGGAAACTGCAGTGAACGCGCCGGCGATCGGGCGATCGTAGTCCATGCTGTTCGACTGGATGACGATCTCGCCGCGAAGATTCTCGGCGGTCAGACGAAGGTGGACCAGCGACCAGGCGGCAAGAATGCCGAGGGCCGAAACCGAGCCGCCGAAAGCCGTATGCTTGTGATTGATGTTGGGTTCGAGAGGCGCGGCCAGCACGACCGAATCGGGCGCCGCCGATCGCACCGCAACTTGCATCGCCGCCGAGAGCGGGATCTGGCGGTGCAGGTATTCTTCGAGATCGCGAAGCTCCATCACGCGAACTGCGTGAGGCTCAGCACGTTGCCGTCGGGATCGGTGAACCAGGCGACCTGCGCGCCGCCGCCCGGCGGGCTCCAGATCGCGTCGGCGTCTTGGCCGAAGCCCTCATAGACGCGAAAGGTCACGCCCTTGGCCTTGAGTTCGGCCGCTGCGGTGCGGATGTCGGCTACGCCCCAGCCGAGCACGGTGTGGCTCGCGCCGGTGTGGCCGGGCAGGTCGGTGAGTCGGATCGTGGCGCCATCGCCAAGATCGAAGGTCACCGCGAAATCGTCCTCGGAGAGAATCGGCAGGCCCAGCGCGCCGGCGTAGAACGGTTTCGCCTTGGTCCGGTCGGCCGTCAGTATGAAGGCGATCGGCTTTGCGGTCAGCAGCGACATCGGCATTTCCCCCTGGCTCTGCACCTTTGCAGGCGACTGGTAATATTGCGTAAGGCCTCAATCGACACCAGATAATCGAGGGTGTAAGGGCCTTTCAATGACCGCCGATCCGGCTACGCCGCTGCTCGACACGATCGATAACCCCGACGACCTGCGCAAGCTCGCGCCCGAGCAGTTGCGCCAGGTCGCCGACGAGCTCCGTTTGGAGACAATTTCCGCCGTCGGCCAGACCGGCGGACACCTCGGCTCGGGGCTCGGGGTGGTCGAACTGACCGTCGCGATCCACTACGTCTTCAACACGCCGGCCGACCGGCTGATCTGGGACGTCGGCCACCAGGCCTATCCGCACAAGATCATCACCGGCCGCCGTGACCGCATCCGCACCCTGCGTCAGGGTGGCGGGCTTTCGGGCTTCACCAAGCGCAGCGAGAGCGAATACGATCCGTTCGGCGCGGCGCACAGCTCGACCTCGATCTCGGCCGCGCTGGGCTTCGCCGTGGCCAACAAGCTCGCGGGCACGCCGGGCCGCGGCATCGCCGTGATCGGCGACGGCGCGATGAGCGCGGGCATGGCCTACGAGGCGATGAACAACGCCAAGCAGGCCGGCAACCGCCTCGTCGTGATCCTCAACGACAACGACATGTCGATCGCGCCGCCGGTCGGCGGGCTTTCGGCCTATCTGGCCAAGCTGGTCTCCTCGCGCCAGTTCCTCGGCATGCGTGATCTCGCGCGGCGCATCTCGCGCAAGCTGCCCGAGCCGCTGCACCGCGCCGCTAAGAAGACCGACGAATTCGCGCGCGGCATGGCCATGGGCGGCACCTTCTTCGAAGAACTAGGCTTCTACTATGTCGGCCCGATCGACGGCCACAACCTCGACCAGTTGATCCCGGTGCTCGAGAACGTGCGCGATGCCGCTGAAGGCCCGTGCCTGATCCACGTCGTCACCACCAAGGGCAAGGGCTATGCCCCGGCCGAGGAAAGCGCCGACAAGTATCACGGCGTGCAGAAGTTCAACGTCGTCACCGGCGAGCAAGCCAAGGGCGCCGCCGGTCCGCCGTCCTACACCAATGTCTTCGCCCAGGCGCTGATCGCCGAAGCGACGCGCGACGGCACTGTCTGCGCGATCACTGCGGCGATGCCTTCGGGCACCGGGCTCGACAAGTTCGGCCAGACCTTCCCCGATCGCGCGTTCGACGTCGGCATTGCCGAGCAGCACGCGGTGACTTTCGCCGCGGGTCTCGCCGCACAGGGCATGCGCCCGTTCTGCGCAATCTATTCGACCTTCCTGCAGCGCGCTTACGACCAGGTGGTCCACGACGTCGCGATCCAGAACCTGCCCGTGCGCTTCGCCATCGATCGCGCCGGCCTGGTTGGCGCCGACGGCGCGACTCACGCGGGCTCGTTCGACGTGACCTATCTCGCCAGCCTGCCGAACATGGTGGTCATGGCCGCGGCCGACGAGGCCGAGCTCGTGCACATGACGCATACGGCGGCCTGCCACGATTCGGGCCCGATCGCCTTCCGTTATCCGCGCGGCAACGGCACCGGCGTACCGCTGCCCGAAAATCCCGAACGGCTCGCGATCGGCAAGGGCCGGGTGGTGCGGCAGGGCAGCAAGATCGCGCTGCTCTCGCTCGGCACGCGCCTGGCCGAAGCGCTCAAGGCGGCCGACCAGCTCGAGGCCAAGGGGCTGTCGACAACGGTTGCCGATCTGCGTTTCGTCAAACCGCTCGACGACGAACTGATCCGCAAGCTGATTGCCACGCACGAGGTGGTGGTCACGATCGAGGAAGGCGCGATCGGGGGCCTCGGCGCCCACGTGCTGACCATGGCCAGCGACGAGGGGCTGACCGACGCCGGCCTCAAGATCCGCACCATGCGGCTGCCGGATGTGTTCCAGGATCACGACAGCCCGGACAAGCAGTACGACACCGCGGGCCTCAACGCGCCGCAGATCGTCGATACCGTGCTCAAGGCGCTGCGCCACAACAGCGCTGGGGTCAGCGAAGCGCGGGCGTGAGCCGGCGAGCCGCTATCGGCTCGTTTGACTCCGCGCCTGTCGCGTCCCATCATCACGCCATGCCGAACCCGGTCGTTACCAGCCGTTTCCGCTTCCACGGGGGGCAGCTTCTCGCGGGCATCTAGCCCCGGGTTCCGGAGCCTTGCGCCCCGAGCCCGGGGTGACCAGCGATCCCCGCGCGCGTGATCGCGCGCTCTCCGGAAGGTATTCACGCATGACGAACGACCAGGCCGCGCCGCGGCCCCCGATACATATGATCGACAGCGAAGCCGAGACGCTCTCCAATCTCGCGCTCGGCATCGAGGACCGGCTTCCCGACGTGAGTGCGATGCTCATCGAGGAGATCAGCCGTGCCACGCTCCACCCGCGCGCGACGATCGCGCCCGAGGTGGTGACGATGAACGCCGAGGTGAGCTTCATCGACGAGGCCAGCGGCGCCGAGCGCTGCGTGCGGATCGTTTTCCCGCGCGAAGCGGACATCGCCGCGGGTCGTATCTCGATCCTGACGCCGGTCGGCGCCGGGCTGATCGGGCTGGGCATGGGCCAGTCGATCGTCTGGCCCGATCGCGACGGGCACGAGCGGCGGCTGACGATCGTCGCGGTAAGTCAGCCGCCGGCCTGAGGCACGATGGCTGGCCGGTCGGGGGCGGGGGCCCCCGGTCGCCTCAGGCCTTGGGCAGGCCGACCACCGCCGGCTCGCCCTCGCCGCCGCCCGGCACGTTCGCCTGATCCGCCGGCGTCACGCGATCCTCGAGCGTGTCGAGGTGCATCCATCGCTTCACCCAGCGAGAGAGCACCAGCACCACGACGGCGACGACGATCGTGGTCCAGCCGATCTTCTCGTAGATGCCCAGGGTCAGTTCCTTCGACATCTCGCCGCTTTCGCCGCCGGTGGCTTCGCCGATCTTGCCCGCGACGAAATTGCCCACCGCGGTCATGTAGAACCAGGCGCCCATGATGAAGCTGCCCAGGTGCAGCGGCGCGAGCCGCGTCATTGCCGAAAGGCCGACCGGCGAGAGGCAGAGCTCGCCCGTGGTCGCCAGCAGGTAGATCAGGAACACGAAGATTACCGGAGTCATCGTCTCGAGGCCGACCGCGCGCGCGCCCCAGACGAAGACGAGGAACGAGAGTCCGACCTGGATCAGCGCGAGGCCGAACTTGGCCGGAGCCGAAGGTTCGAGTCCCTTGCGGCCCAGCCACTGCCACAGCGCCGCGAAGATCGGCCCGAAGATCACGATCCTGCTCGAACAGGCCCCAGAAGATCGGGTTGAGCGCGATCAGGAACAGAATCGCGAACATGCGCTCGCGCGGCTCCTTGGGGAGTTTGAACGCCTCGTAAAGCGTGTAGCCGAGCATCGCGATGCCGCTGACGATCAGCAGGTTCTGGATCACGCCCTGATACTGGATCAGGAACCAGATCACCGCCACGGCGCCCGCACCGACGCCGTAGAGTGTCCATTCGCGGATGCCGACCAACGGCTTGGGCGGCTCGCCCTGGCCCTTGAGCGCGGGCTTGCCGATCATGAAGATGATCAGGCCCAGCACCATGCCGATGCCGGCGAGGCCGAAGCCCCAGGACCAGCCGATCGTCTCGCCCAGATAGCCGACGAGGATCGTGCCGAGCGCGGCGCCGACGTTCACGCCCATGTAGAAGATCGTGTAGGCAGCGTCGCGGCGTGTGTCGCGCAGGCCATAGAGCTGGCCGACGATGACCGAGATGTTGGCCTTGAGAAAGCCCGAGCCGACGCAAATCAGCGCAAGCGCCAGCCAGAACACGTTGATCGCCGGATCGGCCTGCTTGACCAGCGGATCGGTGACGCCGTGCATCCCCTCGACCGCCATGAACAGGTGGCCCAGTGCGAGCAGCGCGCCACCGAAGACCACGGCCTTGCGCTGGCCCAGATAGCGGTCGGCCAGATAGCCGCCGAGCACGGGGGTGATGTAGACCAGACTGGTATAGGCGCCGTAGATCAGGTTCGACTTGCCATCGCCGAACAGCCAGAACTTGGTCAGATAGAGGATCAGCAGCGCGCGCATGCCGTAGTAGGAGAAGCGTTCCCACATCTCGGCGTAGAACAGCACGAACAGCCCGCGGGGGTGGCCGACGAACTCCTCGCTCTTGCGCGTCGCGATCATCGCGCCGATGCCGAGGAAGGCGAACAGGGCGAAGGCACCGATGGCGGCGATCCAATCGCCTTCGTTCCACAGGGAAATCGGCTTCATCGGCGCGAAAGCTTCATAGGCGGGACGGTCCTTCGATGGGCAGCAATCATGCAGGATAGCCCCAGTTTCAGCGCGAGAAAAGCGCGCTGAGCCGAAAACGGCGTTCTCATGCTCGCGCACGCCAGCGAAATGATACGCAACGGTAAAATTGGGTGACTTAACTTCCGTGTTCCAGCTTTCCGTATTGCGAATACGACACCGAAGTGGCATTTTGTCCTGGCACGAGAATGGCGGGGATGGCCGTTCGCGCAGAGGATCTTCGTCGGAAGGTCCGGGTCACGGTTAAGGGGTACTCATCTTATGATCCGATCCGAGCTTCTGCAGGCCTTGGCCAAGGAGAATCCCGAACTGCGCATCGAAGACGTCGAGCGCGCGGTCGATACCTTTTTCGATGAGGTGACCGACAGCCTCGCGCAAGGCGGCCGGGTCGAGCTGCGCGGCTTCGGCGCCTTCTCGACGCGCCAGCGCGAAGCCCGCAAGGGCCGCAATCCGCGCACCGGCGACACGGTCGAGGTGCCCGAGAAGCGGGTACCCTATTTCAAGCCAGGTAAGGAAATGCGCGCTCGCCTGAACGTCGGGTGAGCCGATAGTGGACGGTTGCTACCGGCCCGCCCGTCTGCGAGAGACGGCGTCGCAGCGCCCCGCGGACGTGGCGGAATGGTAGACGCAGCGGACTTAAAATCCGCTTGGGTATCCCAGTGCGGGTTCGAGTCCCGCCGTCCGCACCAGATCAGTATCGGGTCTCGAATCCCGCGCGATTGCGCGTGCGAGCCCGTGCGCAAGGAGAATTCGACGTAATCGAATGACGAAGAAGGGGAGGATGCAATGAAAACATATAACAGCAAGACATTCGAATCTCGGCGCGGGCTGCGCCTGGCTGCCATGCTCGGCGCGACTGCGCTGGCACCTCTGGCTGCGAGTCCCGCCTGGGCTCAGGCGGCGGCGGAGGCCAGCGTCGACAACAACACGATCGTCGTCACCGCGCAGCGCCGTGCGGAAGCGGTCGAGGACGTGCCTATGACGGTTACCGTCGTCACGCCCGAGACTCTGAGCCAGCTCGGCGTCAACAGCGTTCGCGACCTGCAGAACGTGACCTCGGGCTTTTCGCTCAACAACAGCGGTACCTATCCGCAGCCGGCGATCCGCGGCGTCACCACGACGAACTCCGGATCCTATGAGAACAACGTCGCGCTGTGGGTCGACGGGCTCTATCAGATCACGCCGCAGATTCTGAACATGGATCTGCCCAACGTTCAGAGCATCCAGGTCCTGAAGGGGCCACAAGGTGCGCTCTACGGCCGCAATGCCACCGGCGGTGCGATCCTGCTCGATACGCTCGATCCGACCAGCGACATGAAGGGCAATCTCGAGGTGACCTATGGCCGCTTCGACGATCGGCGCGCACGCGGCTACATTTCGGGACCGCTCAGCGAAAATGTCGGCTTCAGCATCGCGGGCACTTATCGCAAGACCGACGGCTACTACAAAAAGGTCAGCCTCACCGACGTGACGAAGACCGACGGTCGCACGTTCGGGCTCGAGCAGGAATCGGTCAGGGCCAAGCTCAAGGGTGATCTGGGCGCGCTGACGGCCACGCTTGCCTACAATTACACGCGGGCGAATGACCCGCGCGGTGCCTTCTTCACGCCGTTTGAGAATCTGACGGCGGGCTTCACCCCGCGAAACCTGGGCGAGGTTTCCGAAGATGCGGCCGTGCTCGACTTCAAGCAGCACGAGGGATCGCTCAAGCTGGAACTGGATACGGGGATCGGCACGTTGCGCTCGGTCACCGGCTACCAGCACTCGACGCTCGTCACGACCTACGATTCCGATGGCCGCTACAGCGCCTTCGGTCTCACCGGCGTTGCCAACGATACGATCTCGGATTCTCTGATCTACGAGGATACCTGGCAGGAAAACGTCGACTTCACGATCGACGCCATCGAGAATCTCGACCTGATCATTGGCGGCACCTACTTCCAGAACAAGGAGAAGTTCGGGAAGGGACGAGAGAACGCCAACTACGTGTTCCCGAACACGGCCACCTCGGGTCCGGGCACGCCGTTTTCGGCCTACCGCCTCGCCTCGACCAGCGACTATGCGCGCAAGAAAGAGGCATTCGCGCTGTTCCTCGACGCGACCTTCCGCGTGAGCGACAAGCTCAGCGTCAATGTGGGTGGCCGCTACAGCAAGGAAACGCAGGACATCACGGCCGTAAAGACGTCGTACTGCGCCGTGCTGACGGGCTGCGCAGCGCTCGGCGCCACGGCGATCACCATTCCGTTCGGCGCTACGCGCGGGCAGAACTACAACGCGGCCAACGGATCGACGTATAGCAAGTTCACGCCGCGTGCTTCGATCCGCTATGAGATCGCGCCGCGGACGAACGTCTACGCCAGCTATTCGCAGGGCTTCAAGGCCGGCGAATGGAACGGCGTCATTCCGTTCGACAATGCCGCCACCTGGAGGCAATTTGGTCAGATCGGCCAGGAAACGATCGACGCCTTCGAAGTCGGCATCAAGGGCGCGGGCAGCAATTACAGCTTCGATCTCGCCGGCTTCTATTACAAGTATCACGATCTCCAGGTCAGCTCGGTCCAGTTCGTCAACGGCGTCACCGGCGTTCTGCTGCAGAGCATTCCCGAGGCCAGGATCAAGGGTATCGAGGGCAACTTCAGCTTCAACGTGACGCCGGACTTCAAGATCAACGCCGGCGCCACCTGGCTGCATGCGCGCTATGGCGACGGTGCCTATTATCGCGGCACCTCGGTCAACCCGGCGGCCGTGCCCGCCTTCCCCAACTCGGCCGATCCGCTCCGCGGCATGACCAACGTGTTCATTCCGCCGGCCTGGCAGGACATTTCGGGCATGCAGATGGTGCGTGCTCCGGATTTCTCGGGCTTCGTCGGGCTCGAGTACAAGGTGCCACAAGGCGAAGGCGGGCTGACCTTCGCGGCCAACCTCAAGTACACCACGAGCTACGTCGTGACCGATGCCTCGATCTGGGGTGGTGAATCGGACACTAGCTTACAGTGCAGGAGAGGCACTTTGACCGGGGCGGCCTGTGGCAGCATAGCTTTTGCGGGTGCCAACGTCGCCCCGAACAACCAGCAGATTCTTCAGGCTGCGGGTGCTGCGGGCCAGCCCTATCTCGCCCGCGCGAACGAGCAGCGCGCGCGGCAGGGCGCCTATGCCCTGGTCAACGCATCGGTCACCTGGACCGATCCGACCGACCACTTCTATGTGCGTGTCTGGGGTAACAACCTGACGAACAAGATCTACAAGGTCCATTACCGACCGACCACGCGTACCTATGCGCCTATCGGCGAGCCGCTGACCTTCGGTGGTACGGTGGGCTACAAGTTCTGATCCCAACCGTCGTAGTTGTTTTGAGGGTCCGGTGGCTTTGATGCTGCCGGACCCTTCTTCTTTTGTCCGGTCCGCTCAAGTCCTGAAGTCAGTCTTAATAAGACATTAGGTCGTATCGCATATCCTTCGGTTTGAAATCAGTCACGACGGTGCCCGTCTACGCACCGTTCGGACAGCCATCAGGTGCGGAATGGACGAAGTGCGGGCCAATCAGGAAAGCGGGCAGCCGCGGCAGGTCTCGGTCGAGGATCTGCGCGCCGCGCCGCGCTTCACGCTGCTGATCCGCAGCGCAAAGCTGCTCTGCGAGCACGGCGAATACCTCTGCATCATCCGCGACGTCTCGGCGAGCGGCGTGCGCCTGCGCACGTTCCATCCGCTACCGGCGATCCAGGCCTTCTCGCTCGAGCTGTCGTCGGGCGAGCGCTTCGATCTGGAGCGGGTGTGGGAGGGCGGCGATCACGCCGGCTTCCGCTTTGCCGACTGGATCGAAGTCAAGGACTTCATCGCCGAAGCCAGCCCCTATCCCAAGCGCTCGCTGCGTCTGCGGCTCGAGTTTCCCGCGAAGCTCGAGGTCGACGGCAACAGCGGCGAGGCCATGATCCGCGATCTCTCGCGTGAGGGCGCGCGGATCGAGAGCGAACTGCCCCTGGCGATCCGCCAGAAGGTGCGGATATCGGCCAAGGGTTTTCCCTCGATCGTCTGCAACGTGGCCTGGCGTTCGGCCACGGCCTATGGCCTGGTCTTCCAGCAGGTCTTCACGTTCGAAGAGCTGGCCAAGCTCGCGGCGCAGCTTCAGCCGGTCAATCGGTCGATCGCGCCGTCACCGTCGGCGATCGCGCGTCGGATCGCCTGATGCCGGCTCAGGCGGGGCGGAACTGCATCGCCACGCCGTTCATGCAATAGCGCAGGCCCGTCGGCGCGGGGCCGTCGTCGAAGACGTGGCCCAGGTGCCCGCCGCAGCGCGCGCAATGCACTTCGGTGCGGATCATGCCCAAGGTGCGGTCGCGGGTCGTGCCGATGCCCCCCGCCAGCGGCCGATAGAAGCTCGGCCAGCCCGTACCGCTTTCGAACTTGGTGTTGGAAGCGAACAGCGGATGGCCGTCCGCGGCGCAGACGAAGCTTCCGCGCCGATGTTCTTTGAGTAGCGGTGACGTCCCTGGTCTCTCGGTGCCGTGCTCGCGCAGCACGTGGTACTGCGCGGGAGTCAGCCGGCGGCGCCATTCGGCATCGCTGTAGCTGACCGGAAAAGCCGCGGCCGCGGCTGGATCGCTGCCGCAGGCGGCGAGCGCGGGAAGCGCCGCCGAGGCCGATAGCCAGGTCAGGAAGCGGCGGCGCGGAAGGGCGGTTTGCATTCCACCAAGATCGGTCGCCCACCGGCGATCGTCAATGCCCGTGCTGGCCAGCTCAGGCCCGCGTCTTTCGCGTGAACAGGCCACGCCGCCCGGGCTTGCTACCCTGCGGTCCCGACTTCATCACGCGCTTGCGGAACAGGCGCGAGCCCATGCGCACGAGCAGGACAACCCACAGTACCTGCCAGCCGATCGCGGCGAGATGCGGCCAGACCGCGCCGTCTTGCGCCGCGCGCGCGAGCATCGCGAAGGGCGAGGAGAACGGCACGAGCACTGCGGCGAGCTCGATCGGCGAGCCCGGACGCGTCATCGCATAAGTCGCGAAGAAGAAGACGAAGAGCTGCAGCATCGTCGCGGGCATCGACAGAGTCTGCACCTCGCGCACGGTCGTCGCCATTGAGCCGATCGCGAGGAAGACCGAGCCGATCAGCAGATAGGCCATGGCGAAGTAGACCGCGCCCAGCGTCAGGAACAGCGGCCAACCAACCGCCGGATCGGCCAGGCTTTCGAGCGATTGGCCGCCGGCGAGGAGTACCGCACCACCGGTTACGCCCCAGACGCCGATGCCGACGAGCGAGACCCCGAGCATGGCGAAGAGCTTGCCGAAGAACACCGCGTCCATCGGGATCGCCGCGGCCAGGATCTCGATGATCTTGTTGCCCTTCTCCTCGACCAGGTTCGACAGGACCATGCCCGCCAGCAGCATCGTCAGCAGGAACAGCAGGGTCTGCCCGGCCTGGGCCGTGCGCATGCGCGTGTCGGTCTTGTCGGCGGTCGTGGTCGTCTGCGTGCTCGCGAGCGTGACGCTCGGATAGGTCTTCGGCCCGCGCCCGAGCGCCTGGGCCGCGACGATCGAGACCGGCCCCTGCCACCATTCGATGCGCTCCTTGGGACCTGTCAGCACCAGCGCCGCGGGCGAACCGCTGGCGATCGCCGCGAGATTGGCGCCCGTGCCCTTGAGCGCTTCGCCCGGATCGAAGGCCTCGTCCGGCGCGAGCCGTCGGACCACGACGAATTCGGGCAGGCTGGCGCCGATGCGCGGATCGAGCGCGGTCCGTGCCGCGATCATCGCATCGGCGTCGGCCGCCTGCATCGCAATGCCGAGCACGGGTTGCGCGGCGTTCTCCTGGACCTTCTGGCCGATGCCGCCGGCGAGCACGCCCACAAGCACGGGGAACAACGGCCCGAGCAGGAAGAAGATGAAGCTCCGGCTGAACAGGATCGCGGTGAAGTCGCGCCGCGCGATGACGAGCGCGGCGGCGAAGGTCGAGAGGCGGCCTACGGCACGGCTGGTCATGCGCGTTCCTCCGTTTCGCCTTCTTCGAGCGCGCGTGCCGCGGCCTCGCCGGCGATGGCGACGAAGGCGTCGTGCAGGCCGGCGCGCTCGATCGACAGCGAGAGGATACCTGCCTCGCCCTCGATCAGCGCGCGCAGCAGCGGCTCGATGCCGCTCTCGGGCAGGGTGAAGTTCCAGAACCGGCCTTCGCGACGCGCGTCAGCGGGCAGGGCGGTGCGCCAGGCACCGTCTTCTGCGCGCGTCTCCAGCCGCACCTGCGGGCGGATGCGATCGCGCGCCAGGTCGACCGGGCCGGCAAAAGGCACGCGGCCGCCGGCGATGATCGCGACCTCATCGCAGAGGCGTTCGGCATGGGCGATGACGTGGGTCGAGAAGATCACCGTCGTGCCCTTTTCGGCGAGCCCGCGGATCATCTTCTCGAGCTTACCCTGGTTGAGCGCGTCGAGGCCCGAGAAGGGTTCGTCGAAGATAACCAGCCGCGGTTCGTGGACCAGAGTGCCGAGGATCTGCACCTGCTGTGCCATGCCTTTCGAGAGCTGGCGGATCTGGCGGTCGATCGCATAGCCGAGGCCGTGCTCCTCGAGCAGCGCCTTGCCGCGTTTGCGGCCTTCGGCCAGCGGCAGCCCACGCAGCGCGCCGACAAAGGCGATCGCCTCATAGGCCTTCATCGCCGGATAGAGCCCGCGCTCTTCGGGCAGGTAGCCGATCGCGTGGGCGACGTCGTGCGGCCGCTCGGCGCCGAGAATGCGGCGCAGGCCGGCGTCGGGATCGATGATGCCCAACAGCATGCGCAGGGTCGTGGTCTTGCCCGCGCCGTTGGGGCCGAGAATGCCGTAGATCGCGCCTTCCGGCACGGCCAGGTCCACCCCGTCGACCGCGGTGAAATGGTCGAATCGCTTGATCAGCCCGCGGGCCTCGATGGCGAGCGGTCTGCCGCCGGCTGCTGCGTTGCCCGCCAAGCCCTGATCCCCTAGGTCCATCTTCATAGCCTGTGCGATAAATCCGCGGCTGTGAATAGGAACCTGACGGACATTGGTTAACCCCGAAGTCATTGCTGCCCTGCGCGCCGACCTGGCCGCCGAAGCCGCGCGGCTGGGCTTCGCGGCATTCGGCGTCGCACCCGCGAGCGAGAACGCGCGCACCGCGCTGCGGTTCGACGACTGGCTGGCCGAGGGGATGCACGGCTCGATGGACTGGATGGAGGCGCGCGCGCACCACCGCCGCTCGCCGCAGGGGCTCTGGCCCGAGGCGCAGCGGGTGATCGGCTTGGGCATGAGCTATGCCCCGGCGACCGATCCCACGGTGCTCGCGGCCCATCCCGATCGCGCCCGGATTTCGGTCTATGCGCAAGGCAAGGACTACCACGACGTCGTCAAGAAGGCGCTCAAGGCGCTGGCGCGCTGGCTGGTGGAGGCCGGGAAGAAGCGCGGGCTGGGCGACGTCGGCGTCAAGGTGTTCGTCGATACCGCGCCGGTCATGGAAAAGCCGCTGGGCGAGGCGGCGGGGCTTGGCTGGCAGGGCAAGCACACCAATCTGGTCAGCCGCGACCACGGATCGTGGTTGTTCCTCGGCGCGATCTACACGACGCTCGAACTGCCGCTCGACGAACCCGGCGAGGACCGCTGCGGCTCGTGTCAGGCCTGCCAGGACGCCTGCCCGACCCAGGCCTTTCCCGCGCCCTACCGGCTCGATGCGCGGCGCTGTATTTCCTATCTGACGATCGAGCACAAAGGCCCGATCCCCGAGGAATTCCGCGAAGCGCTCGGCAACCGCATCTACGGCTGCGACGACTGCCTGGCCGCCTGCCCGTGGAACAAGTTCGCCGACGAGGCCCACGCAATGCGCCAGTTCCTCCCGCGCGCCGAACTCGTCGCGCCGCGGCTGGCCGAACTGCTCGCGCTCGACGACGCGGGCTTCCGCGCGCTGTTCTCGGGCTCGCCGATCAAACGCGTGGGCCGCGACCGCTTCGTGCGCAATTGCCTGATCGCCGCGGGCAATAGCGGGGATGCGGGTCTGCGCGACGTGGTCGCGGGGCTGCGCGCCGATCCTGATCCCGTCGTCGCCGAAGCGGCGGACTGGGCCTTTGCGCGGCTTGCGGCTATGACGGGCGCCTGATCACCGGGGGAACGGGGACATGACATCACGCGTGGCAATGGGTTTCGTGCTGGCCATCGGTGCCGCTCTGCTGGCGCCCGCGGCGCAGGCACGCGGGATCGACTGTAGCAAGGCAACGACGCGGCTCGACAAGATCATCTGCGCCGATCCGCAGATGCGCGAGTACGACGGACGGATTGCGACCGCCTATGCCTCGGCACTGACCGTGTGGAACGGTGCGATCGCCGCCTATGTGCGCCGCGACCAGGCGGCCTGGCTCAGCGCCTTCCGCGCGATCGGCGTCGATGACAACGGCGGCTGCACGCTCGACGACCGCGATTGCATCCGCGCGGAAATGCTGCACCGGACCGAAGACGTCGAGAGCGGCACCTACGTTCACAGCGGCGTCTACCTCGCCGCCGATGGCCGCAAGCTGCTGCTCACCCCGCGCCGGGCCAACGGCTATGCGCTGCGCGTGTTCAAGCTGCCCGATCGCAATCTCGCCTCGCTCGACGAGGAGCGCGCGGCGCTGTGGGACGGGCCGAATGCGATGGTCGCAAAGATGGGCGACGCCAACGGCGCGCCGCTGCCCAAGGCCTGCACGCTGCGGCTAGTGCCGACGCCGCTGGCGATCGCGGTGACCCAGACGGGCGCCTGCGACGGGCACAGCTATGCGGGCAGCTATCGCCGCGACCTGAAGCAGACGCTGGCCGACTATCAGTTGGAGCTGTTCTGACCGTGCCCCCGCCTGAGCGGGGGCGGCGGGATTACAGCAGTTCCTTGAGCGGAACCGAGGCGTCAGCGAGCTGGGCGAGGTCGGGGCTCGCGCCCGCCTCGACCAGCTTGCGGCCCTGGACATAGTCCTTGACCATGTTGACGCAGTCGAGCGCGATGACCTTGCCGCCCTTGAGGTAGACCACCGAGAACGAGCGATCGTCGGGATTGCCGCGCAGCACGGTCTGGTCGAAGCCGACCGAGAGCCCCGCGGTCTGCAGGCGCAGGTCATACTGGTTCGACCAGAACCAGGGGAAGGCCTTGTAGGGCTTCTCGTCGCCGAGGATCGCCTTGGCGACGCAGGTCGCCTGATCGTTGGCGTTCTGCACCGATTCGACGCGCATCACCGTGCCCGCGGCATATTCGACCGCGAAAGCCGCGCAGTCGCCGATGGCATAGACGTCCGGCAGCGAGGTCCGGCAATATTCGTCGATGTCGACGCCGTTGCCGCCCGAAGCGCCGGCGGCAATCAGCGCGCCGACCGCGGGGACGATGCCGATGCCGACGATCACCGCGTCGGCGGGAAGCACGGTACCGTCGGCGAGCTTGACCCCGTTGACCCGGCCTTCACCGACCAGGCCCTCGACCGCCACGCCGGTGCGCAGGTCCACGCCGTGATCGCGGTGCTCCTTTTCGTAAAATGCCGAGAGCTCTTCGCCGGCGACGCGTGCCAGCACGCGCGGCAGAGCTTCGAGCAAGGTGACATTGCAGCCGAGCTTGGTCAGCACGGCCGCGGCCTCGAGACCGATATAGCCGCCGCCGATGACGACGATGTTCTTCACGCCGCCGTCGATCTCGCCCATCAGCTGGTCGCAGTCGGCGCGCGTGCGCACGGGGTGCAGGCCGGCGAGGTCCGAGCCCGGGCACGAGAGGCGCCGCGGATCGCCGCCGGTCGCCCAGACGAGCTTGCCGTAGCCCAGCGTCTTGCCGTTCGAGAGCGTGACCTGCTTGGCCGCGGGATCGACCGCGGTGACTTCGGTGTTGAGATGGAGATGAACGTCCTTCTCTTCCCAGAAGGCGGGCGGACGGATGTAGAGCCGGTCGAAGGTTTTCTCGCGCGCGAAGTATTCCTTCGACAGCGGCGGTCGCTCGTAGGGCGGCTCGGGCTCGCGCCCGATCATCACGACCGACCCGGTGAACCCCCCCTGGCGCAGTGCGATGGCGCATTGCGCCCCGCCATGACCCGCACCCACGATGACGACGTCTGCTTGATCCATGCCCGCTCGATTGGCGAAAATCGGCACCGCGTCAATGGGGGCATTACCGGATTGTGATCCTTTGTGGATCATAGGTTGCGAGAGGCAATGCGCTCATCCTCCCCGGAACGGGGAGGATCTGTCCTTACCGCGCCAGCAAGTTCCGGGCCTGGCTGGCGAGCTGGGCGAGGATCGCGGGTGAGACCGCCACGGCGGTCTGCGCCCGGGCGATCATTGCGCGGAACTGGCGCACCGCGCCCGCTTGCGCCTCGGCCCAGCGATCGACCGTGGCAACCGGATCGCCCTTCTTGGTCACCGTGCGGTGGAGGAAATCGAGCCGCATCTGCTGGAAATCGCGCGCGAGGCCGGCGACGAGCAGGCGCTCCCACGAATCCGACGGGTTCATGCGAACGGCCGCCGCCTGGGCCCAGTCGAGCCCGAGCCGCGCGCCCAGGTCGATGAAGCCCGCGGTCAGCGCCGCCGCGGTGACACCGATGTCGCGCGCCAGACTGGCGAGGCCGACCGCGCCGTCCATGTCGAACACGTGCGCGACCATGCCGGTCTCCGCATCGGGTGCGCCGGTGGCACCCAGTTCACTGCGCAGCCGCGTGGAGCTCGCGCGTCCCTCGCTGCCGAGCAGCTTCTGTGCGGCCTTGGCGAGCTGGTCGACGCCCGGTTTGAGCGCTTCGATGAGCACCGAAGGATGCGTCTGCCCGCCGCCTGCGCGCAAGAGGTCCGCGATCTGCGGGCGCAGCGCCGCGGCGGCGCGGTCGAACAGCTGGATGCGCGCCGCCTCGGGCATCTCGCTGGTCTCGATCGCCTGCCAGACCTTGTCCATGCCGAACAGGCGCTCGGCGGCGACGAAGCCCGCGCAAACCTGCGCCAAAGTCGCGCCTTCCTGTTCGACCAGCTCGAGCGGATGCACGATGCCGAGTCGGTTGATCATGCGGTTGGCGAGCTTGGTGGCGATGATCTCGCGCCGCAGCCGGTGCGAGAGGATGTCGCCCTCGAACTTGCGGCGCATCTGCGGCGGGAAGGCGGCGAGCAGGTCTTCGGTCAGGCCGGGGTCGTCGGGCAGCGAGCTTTCCTCGAGCCCGCCCTGGACCGCGAGCTTGACGCTCGACAACAGCACGGCGAGTTCGGGCCGGGACAGGCCGAAGCCTTCTGCCGCGCGGCGCGCCAGGGTCTCGTTGTCGGCGAGGCCCTCGGTCTTGCGGTCGAGCTGGCCGCGCTCCTCGAGCATTTCGATCACGCGGATGTACGACGGCGTCGCTGCCGGTCCGGGCGCTTCGGCGATCGACAGGCCGAGTGCCTGGAGGCGGTTGTCCTCGAGCACCAGCGCGGCGACGTTGTCGGTCATGTCGCCGAGCAGCTTGACTCGCGCCGTTTCGGTCAGACGTCCCTCGCGCTTGGCCGAAGCCAGTGCGATCTTGATGTTGACCTCGTTGTCCGAGCAGTCGACGCCGGCCGAATTGTCGATGAAATCGGTGTTGATCCGGCCGCCCGCCTGCGAGAATTCGATGCGCCCGGCCTGGGTGCAGCCGAGGTTGGCGCCTTCGCCGATGACATGGGCGCGCACCTCGCGGCCGTCGACGCGCAGCCCGTCGTTGGCCGGGTCGCCGACCTGGACGTTGTTTTCGCCCGCAGCCTTCACGTAGGTGCCGATGCCGCCGAACCAGAGCAGGTCGACCGGGGCCTTGAGAATGGCCGAGATCAGCGTCTCGGGATCGGTGCTCTCGGCGTCGATGCCGAGGACCTCGCGGACCTCCGCGCTCAGCGGGATCGATTTGAGCGAGCGCGGGAAAACGCCGCCGCCCTTCGAGATCAGCGCCTTGTCGTAATCGTCCCAAGACGACCGCGGCAGCGCGAACATCCGGTTGCGCTCGTCCCAGCTTTTCGCCGGATCGGGATCGGGATCGAGGAAGATATGGCGGTGGTCGAAAGCGGCAACGACCTTGAGCGCCTTCGACAGCAGCATGCCGTTGCCGAAGACGTCGCCCGACATGTCGCCACAGCCGACGACGCGGATCGACTCGCTCTGCACGTCGACCCCGCGCTCGAGGAAGTGGCGCTGGACCGAGAGCCAGGCGCCGCGCGCGGTGATGCCCATGGCCTTGTGGTCGTAGCCTTTCGAGCCGCCGCTGGCGAAGGCATCGTCGAGCCAGAAATCCTTTTCCTCGGCCAGGGCGTTGGCCGTGTCGGAGAAGGTCGCCGTGCCCTTGTCGGCGGCGACGACGAAATAGGGGTCCTCGCCGTCGCGGATGACGACGCTCTTCGGATGGACGACCTTGCCGCCCACGATATTGTCGGTGATCGACAGCAGGGTGCGGATGAAGACCTGGTAGCTCGCCTTGCCCTCGGCGAGCCAGCCTTCGCGGTCGGCCGTCGGATCGGGCAGGCGCTTGGGATAGAAGCCGCCCTTGGCGCCGGTCGGTACGATTACCGCGTTCTTGACGCGCTGCGCTTTCATCAGCCCGAGAATCTCGGTGCGGAAGTCGTCGCGGCGATCGGACCAGCGCAGGCCACCGCGGGCAACGGGGCCGGCGCGCAAGTGGATGCCCTCGACCCGGCGCGAATAGACGAAGATCTCGCGCCAGGGGACGGGCCGCGGCAGGCCAGGCACCTGGGCCGATTCGATCTTGAACGCGAGCGCCGTCTCGGGCGCATTTCGCTGCGGCACGACGAAGGCATTGCTGCGCAGCATGGCTGCAACAAGCGCGCGGTAGTGGCGCAGCAAACGGTCGTCGTTGATCGCCGAAACCTGCGCGAGACCGTCGCGAATCGCTTCCTCGGCCGCCGCCTCCGCCTTGGCCCTATCGCCGGCGAAAGCGGGATCATGGCGGGCGACGAACAAAGCGATCAGCCCGCGCGCCACCTGTGGTGCGTTGGCTAGCGCGTCGACCACCGTGACGATGCCGAAAGAGAGCGTCGCCTGGCGCAAGTAACGATACCAGGCGCGCAGCCAGTTCGCCTCGTGGGCAGCGAGGCCGGTCGCGGTGATCAGCCGGTTGAACGCGTCGTCCTCGGCGAGGCCGTTGAGCACGGCGGCGATGGCGGCCTCGACTTCCGCGGCGCGCGCCAGCAGATCCGGTGCGGTCACTCCGCGTGGCAGGTCGAGCGTGAAGTCGTGGATCGCGCCGAGTTCGCCGCCGTCGGTCTCGGGGGCGTCGAGCAGGGTCGGCACGTCGCCGGCGACACGGAAGCCGAAGTTCTCGAGCATCGGCACGGCGTCGGACAGTTCGAGCCGGCCGCGGCGCTGATAGAGCTTGAGCTGGACCTGCCCTTCGCCGCAGCCCTCGGGGCAATGGAACCGCGCGTCGCGGTGCGGTGCGTCGATGACCTCGACCGCCAAGCCGCGCAGACGCATGATGTCCGCCGCCGCCTCGGCCGGGCCGTAATCGGTGCGATAGGCCAGCGGGAACGCCTCGGCGAAACGCGCAGCCAAGGCCGCGGCGCGTGCGGGCGAATCGTGTTCGACGAGTTCAGCCTCGACCGCCGCCGGCCAGCCGCGCACCATCGCTGCGAAGACGCGGTCGAGTTCGGTTTCGTCGGGCGTGGTCGCGTCGTCGTCGATGTCGATGACGAAGCGCATGATCGCCAGGTTGGCGGCGATCTCGAGGTTCCAGTCGATCACCGGCGAATGCGCGGCCTCGGCGAGCAGGGCCTGGACCTGGAGCCGCAGCGCGGTCGACATCGCGTCGCGCGGCAGCCAGACGAAGGCGTAGAGATGTCGATCGAGCGCCGAGCGCACGAGCAGGATGCGCGGCCGCGGGCGATCGACCAGGCTCATCATCGCGGTCGCGACGCGGGCCAGGTCGTCGGCCTCGAAGGCGATCAGCAGGTCGTGCGGCAGGGTGGTCAGGGCATGGACAAGCGCCTTGCCGTCATGCCCGCGCCGGTCGAAGCCGAAGCGCTGCATGAGATCACCCAGCGAGTCGCGCAGACCGGGCACCTGATCGGGCGGAGAGGCGAGGGCGGCGCTGGTCCAGAGCCCGGCATGGGCCGAGATCGCGGTAATCTTGCCATCCTCGACGACCGGCACGAACACGAGGTCCACGGGCACGCGGCGGTGGACGTGGCTGATCTCGTCGGACTTGAGAATCATCGGCGCCTGGGCGCGCTTGGCCTTGGTCTGGGCTTCGAACCAGGCGAAGGCGCGCTCGAAGGTCGTGGCCGAGGGCATCACGCGATCGTCGAGGCGGCAGATCCCCAGCGCCTTGGTCTTGCGACCGTCGCGCCCGTAGAGAACGTGCCCGAGCTGGGTCATGCGTCCCTCGCGGAACCAGCGCAGCAGCGCGACACCTTCGGTTTCGGCATCGGCGCCGGCCTGAGCGGCGAGCCGATCGGCGTCGGCCGCCATTGCCGCCTGCATCTGCGGCCAATCTTCCACGGCGAGGCGTACTTCGTCGAGCGTGGCCGCCAGCGCCGAGCGCAGCCGCACGCGGGTGCGCGCATCGGCGCGCGGGGTCTCGACATAAACGATCGATTCGCGCTGAACCTTGTCGTTGTCGGGCTCGTCGGGGCCGAGCTCCTTCAGCTGACCGTCGGCGCCGCGACGGGTGGTGACGATCGGGTGGACCAGCCGGTCGATCGCCAGGCCCTCGGCATCGACCGTCGCGGCGATCGAATCGACCAGGAACGGCATGTCGTCGTTGACCACCGCGATGCGGGTGAGACGCTCGGTGATCGCGCCGGTGACGGCCTCGACGACGATCGCCGATTGTCCCGGCTTACGGTCGAAAGCAGCCTCGAGCACGACGCGCGCAGCCTCGGCCAGGCCCGGCTTGCTGAAGCCCTCCTCGCCGGCCAGCAGCGAGGCCGACAACTGTTCGGCCATCGCGCTTGCCAGATGCTTCTGAGACGACATCGCTTCGCTCCCGTCCTGTTCGGCCCTTATCGCAAGGCCTCAATCGTCAATTGCAAGGAGCGTTCCCGCGCCTTGGGATCCCAGATGGCACCGGCGACGATGATTTCGTCCGCCCGTGTCCGTTCGATAAAGGCGTTGACCTTGTCGCGCACCGTCGCCGGGCTGCCGATCGCGCTGGCCTGGCGCGCGAAATCGAGGCCTTCCCGAATGGCGGGCGGCAGGCTGTCGCGATAGCCGGGAACCGGCGGCTTGAGCTTGCCAGGATTGCCCGTGCGCAGCGCGACGAAGGACTGATCGCCCGAGGTCGAGAGCAGCCGGGCCTCGTCGTCGGTCTCGGCCGCGATCACGTTCATCGCCGCCATGACGTGCGGCTTGGCAAGCGTCTCGGACGGCTGGAAGCGCTCGCGATAGACGGTCAGCGCCTGGTCGAGCTGCGCCGGCGCGAAGTGCGAGGCGAAGGCGAAAGGCAAGCCGAGATGCGCGGCCAGGCTCGCGCCGAACAGGCTCGAGCCGAGAATCCACATCTCCACTGGCGCGCCAGTGCCTGGGGTAGCGGCGATCGGCAGGGCATGACCGGCGAAGCGCGCCTGCAGCTCGACCACGTCCTGCGGAAAGCGATCGGCGGCTTCCATCAGGTTGCGGCGCAGCGCCTGGGCGACCTTCTGATCGGCGCCTGGCGCGCGACCGAGGCCAAGATCGACGCGGCCGGGGAACAGCGCGTCGAGCGTGCCGAACTGTTCGGCAATGACCAGCGGGTTGTGGTTGGGCAGCATGATCCCGCCCGCACCGATGCGGATCGTCGACGTCGCATGACCGACATGCGCAAGCGCGACCGAAGTGGCGCCGCCGGCGATGCCTTCCATGCCGTGGTGCTCGGCGATCCAGAAGCGCCGATAACCGGCCCCCTCGGCGACCCGCGCGAGCGCGGCGGTCTCGGCGAGCGCTTGGCCGACCGTGCCGCCCTCGCGCACCGGGACGAGATCGAGGACAGAAAGCGGGATCATCGCGAGGGCGGCTCCGTGGGTTTAGGCGTCGGCTTGCTCGCCAGGGCCGGATCGAGCTGGGCCAGATAGCCCTTGGCGGTGGTCGCTTCGACGCTGCTCGGCGCGGTGGCGACGACCGACTGCCACGACCGGCGCGCGGCTTCGTCGCGCCCAGCCAGCACGGCGATGACGCCGGCTTCGAGCCCGATCGCAGGATCGGCCGGTTTCAGCGCGACGGCCTTCTCGATCCGGCTCTGGGCGTCGGCCAACCTGTTCAGCCGGCGCGAAAGCGTGGCGGAGAGCAGCCAGATCTCGGCATCGTTCGGCGCGACATCGCGCGCCTGCGCCAGTGGCGCCTCGGCCTCGGCATCGCGCTTGAGTGCGACCAGGGCGCGGGCGCGCAGAAGCGCGACGAAGCCCGACATGGCGATGCTGTCGAGCGCGTCGGGGACCGTGGCATCAAGCGCGGTCAAGGCCGTCGCCGGATCGTTGCCGTTGAGCGCCGCTTCGCCCGCGGCGGCTCCCAGGCGCGCGCGCAACGACGGCGTCCGCGCATCCTGGCGCGCCGCGGCGAAGGCCGTGCCGGCCTCGTTCCAGCGGCCGGTCATGCCCAGCAGGGTCCCGAGACACTCGTTGGCCTTCGCGCGTTCGACGCCGGTGCTCCTCGCCGCCAAGGCGCGCGAGGCATCGGCGTCGGCGGCGAAATCGCCGGTCTGCGGGCAAACGGTCTCCGTCACGACCCGCGGGGCGGGGGCACCGGCGACCTTGGTCCGGTTGCGCGGCGGCCGCAGCGGCGTGGTGTCGCGCTCGTGCGGCAGCGGCGGGGCGGCGCCGGGCGTGTTGAGCGCGCCGACCTGGGCCGCGAGAAGGGCAAGTGCGAAGGACATTCCGGGCTCCGTCAGCCGGCCTCCCCGATCAGAGCCGCCACCGTGCGCAGCAGCAGCGCGATGTCGCCGTCGCGCGAGAGGCGGTGGTCGCCGTCCTTGATCAGCGCGACCTGCACGTCGGCTGAACGCAGCACCGCGGCGAGCCGCATCGACACCTCCCACGGCACGTCGGGATCGGCCTGGCCGTGGATCAACCGCACCGGACAATCGAGCGCGATCTCGTCGGCGAGGAGCAGCTGGCGCTGCCCGTCGGCCCAGAAGCCCGCATGGGTCGGGGTGGGTTCGGGACCATACTGGTTGGGCTCGAAAATGGTTTCGCCCAGGATAAGCTTCGCCCTGTCCTCGGGCGCATAGCCCCAGGTGGTGAAGTCGGGCGCGGGCGCCAGCCCGACCAGTCCGGCGCGGTGTTCGGCGGGCAGGGCGAGCGCCACGAGCAGCATCAGCCAGCCGCCCATCGACGAGCCGACCAGCACGACGGGGCCCGGGCACTGCGCCGCGATCAGTGCCAGCACCTCGTCGCGCCATCGCGAGAGCGTGCCGTCGGCGAAATCGCCCGGGCTCTCGCCGCAGCCCGAATAGTCGAGCAGCAGGCAGGCGCGGCCTTTAGCCGTAGCCCAATCGAACAGCGCGGTGGCCTTACCGCCAGCCATATCGGACATGTAGCCGGGCAGGAACACCAGCGTCGGGCCAGAGGCTTCGGCACTTCCGGGGGTGAAGCGGTAGGCGATGCGGCGGCCGTCGGCCAGCGTGTGGAACTGCGTGGGCATCGCCCGCTATGTGGAACCGTCCCGCCCGAAGGGCAAGGGTGTCACGCCACCTTGCGGTCGCTCTTGCGATCGACCGTCGGCCCGGACTCGTAATATCCGTTCACGGCCTCGGCTTCGATCGGTCGGCTGTAGTGATAGCCCTGAACGTGGGTGCAGCCCGCGCTGCGCACGGGATCGACCAGGCCTTCCTCGCTGATGCCCTCGGCCACAACCTCGGCGCCGATGCGCAGCGCCATGGTCACGGCCGCGTCGAACACCGCCTGTGAGGTCGGGTCCTTGCCCAGGTCGGTGATCAAGCTGCGGTCGAGCTTGAGGCGGTCGAACTTGAAGGTCTTCATCATGCACAGCGACGAATAGCCCGTGCCGAAATCGTCGAGTGCGATGCGGAAGCCGGCGTTGCGCAGCAGGTTGAGCGTCATCAGCGCGCGCGTGTTGCGTTCGATAGACAGCGATTCGGTGACTTCCAGGATCACGCGCTGCGGCGTGATCGCGTGCTGGCGACAGCAATCCATGAGGAAGCCGACGAAGCCGTCCTGCTGCAGTTGCAGCGGCGAGAGGTTGATGCTCATTGACAGGTGCGGCCAGCGCGACAGATCGTCGAGCGCGCGCTGGACGATCCAGTAGCCAAGCTGGACCATCAGGCCCGAGCGTTCGGCTGCGGGGATAAAGCGCGCGGGGCTGATCTCGCCGAGCAGCGGATGCTGCCAGCGAACAAGGGCCTCGACCTCGTCCTCCCCGCCCGCGATCGAATGGATCGGCTGGTAGACCATGCGCAGTTGGCCATCGTCGAGCGCCAGGGCGAGGTCGCGTTCGAGCGCGCGGCTGAGCTCGCGTTCTTCCTCGAGATCGGCGGTGAAACGCGTGGCGCGATTACGGCCGCCGTTCTTCGAGGCATAGAGCGCGAGATCGGCCTGGTTGATCAGCGCGTTGACCTCGTCCTCGCTCCCGCCCGTGGTCGTTTCGACGAGGCCGAGCGAGATCGAGATCGCGACGTTGTAGTCGCCGAGATCGAAGGGCGCGCGCATGGCGCCTACGAGGTCCGTGCCGAGCGTCGCCGCGGCGGCGCCTTTGGGCAGCATGGTGCAGAGCGCGAATTCGTCGCCGCCGGTGCGCGCGATGATCGCCTCGTTCCCCAGTTGCTCCTTCATGCGTTCGCCGATCAGCTTGACCAGGCGATCACCGACGGCGTGGCCGTAGTCGTCGTTGACGTGCTTGAAGCGGTCGATATCGGCCAGCATGACCAGGAAGGTGCTGCCGTTGCCCGCTCCCAGCTTGCGCGCGGTCCGTTCGACGAAGGCGCGGCGGTTGGGCAGCCCGGTCGAGGGATCGGTGAAGGCCAGGTTCTTCACGGCCTGGGCGTTGCGGCGGAAAGTCTCGAGCGAGCCCGACAGCGCGCGCAGTTCGCGCAAGCGAAAATCGCCGACCTCGAAGTCGAGATCGCCCTCTGCGAGGCGGCGCAGCGCCACGTGCATGCGGCGCAGTGCGGGCAGAATGTTGCGCAGCAGATCGATCAGAATCAGCAGGGCAAAGGCGATCGTCACGGTGCCGGCGCCGATCACCAGCATCTGCCAGTTGTGGCTCGACCGGCTGAGCTGGTCGTAGGCGCCGTCGCGGTCGGCGCTGGCCTTGGCTTCGATCGCGGCGGCGAGCGAGGCCATCTGCGCATTGCGCTCGTCGATCGCACCGCGCTCGGCGCGGCCGGATGCGGGGTTGCCGCGCACCTCGGCGATCGTCGCGACGTGCTGATCGATGTCGTTGAGCACGGCGATGTCCTGCGGCAGGCCATAGAGCTCCATGCCGCTGGCGCGTAGCGCGTTGATCTGCTCGCCGATACGGATGGCGACGTCGGTCATTTCGCCGTCCGCGCGCGCGGCTTCGCTTGCCGAGGCCGGCGACAGATACAGATGCGTCGCCAGCCGGAACTGCGCGACGAGCTTGACCAGCTGTTCGGCATGTTCGGTGTTGGTCGCCGTCGCACGCATCTCCTCGCTTTCCGCGCGCAGCTTGAACGCGCGGTCCTGCGAGATGACCTGCAGTGCGCACGTGCACGCCACGATCAGCAGCACAGAGCCGAGCAGGCGTTTCTCGAGCGACCCGAATATTGCCCCGAAGCCAGCCTTCAGGCTGAACCCATGTACCCGCACCATATCGACCTCATCGACTTATGAACGGCCGCTCCCCGGCAGCCTGACTCGTGACCCGTTGCGGCGCTGGCTAGTCCGGAAAGGTTGAGAAAGTGTCCCCGCGTCATCAAGCAAATCCTTAGATTTCTGCCATTTTTGTGTCATATAGGCGGTGCTTGAGCGTGGTCCTTGGCCATGCTAGTTGGCGGGTGATGGCGCGTGTGATCCTTCTGGCACCGAGCACTACCACCACCCCGGGCGACCGGGGGCGGTTCGTCGCTCGCGCCTAGTGCGCTAGCCGCGCCGCCGTCCGGGTTCGGACAGGCGGTGTCTCCTATCCGAACCTGATCGAATAGACGCCGCCCCTTCCGGTGCGCCGGTCTTTCTGCCAAAGCGCGCCCTGAATTTACCGAGCAGAATTCTTACCGAGAGTCAGCATGACCGAGCTTCTGAAAATCAGCCTGCCCGATGGTTCCGTGCGCGAGATGCCCGCGGGCTCGACTCCCGCCGACGTCGCGGCCGCGATCGGCCCAGGCCTCGCCAAGGCGGCGCTGGCGGCAAAGATCGACGGCGAACTCGTCGACCTGTCGCGTCCCTTCACGCAGGATTCGGCGCTGGCGCTGGTGACCGCCAAGGACGAGGCCGACGCACTCGACCTTGCCCGGCACGACTATGCCCACGTCCTGGCCGAAGCGGTGCAGAACCTGTTCCCCGGCACGCAGATCACCTTCGGTCCCTCGACCGACGACGGCTTCTATTACGACTTCGCGCCGAAGGATCGTCCGTTCACCGACGAGGACCTGCCCGCGATCGAGGCCGAGATGCGCAAGATCATCGCCGCGAACAAGCCGCTCGTGCGCGAAGTGATCGCGCGCGACACCTTGATCGCGCAGTGGCAGGCCGCGGGTGAGAGCTTCAAGGCCGAGTGGGCCGCCGAACTGCCGCAGGGCGAGGAGCTGACGGTCTATCACAGCGGCTCGGACTGGTACGACATGTGCCGCGGTCCGCATCTGCCCAGCACCGGCAAGCTCGATCCCGCTGCGTTCAAGCTGACGCGCGTCTCGGGCGCCTATTGGCGCGGCGACCAGAAGAACGCCATGCTGAGCCGCATCTACGGCACCGGTTGGCTCAACAAGAAGCAGCTCGAGGCGCATCTGCTCCGGCTGGAGGAAGCGGCCAAGCGCGATCACCGCAAGCTCGGTCAGGAGATGGACCTGTTCCACCTTCAGGCCGAAGCCCACGGCTCGGTGTTCTGGCATCCCAAGGGCTACGT
>SECS01000370.1 GCA_004211435.1 Novosphingobium sp.
ACTCCAAGCTATACTACCTCGAACCTTACTGCTACACGCCGTTACAGGGCTATCGCTACTTCGCCAGCCGGCGGATGTACTCAGACTTCAGCTGAAGTTATCGTGACTGTTATTACTACGAATATCTGGGAAGGTGATGTAAGCAACGACTGGAACACGGCAGGTAACTGGGCGTGTGGCGTTGTGCCAACACTTACAAGTGATGCGCAGATACCGGTTATAACTGCTCCAAATCTTTATCCTGTGATTACAGGTGCTACAGGCGGAGGCTTTGCAGATGTTAGAAATGTTTCTATCGCATCCGGAGCAACAATTACAGTTACCAATAATGGTACAGGTGTCTTCCGTATTGCAGGTATTATATCAAATAACGGAACTGTAGATGCTATAAACGGAACTGTTGCTTTCTTGGGAACAACAGCACAGTCTATCCCTGCTAATACATTCCATACAAACTTTATAAGGAACCTGACCATCGATAATGCTGCCGGTGTTACATTGGCAGGAAATCTTAACCTTACAGGTATCCTTACGGCTAAAGCGGGACAGTTTACTACAGGTGATCAGCTCGTACTGAAAAGTAATGTAGCTACAACAGCTATGGTTGCTCCGGTTACAGGAAGCGTATCAGGTATGATGACTATTGAGCGTTACATCCCGGCAAGAAGGGCTTTCAGGATGATCAGTTCCCCGGTTAACGGCGGGTCGATTTTCAACAACTGGCAGGAAGGCGCGCCACAGGGTGATATCCCGGGCTTTGGTACCGATATTACAGGTGCGGGTGCAGGAACAAATGGATTTGATGCTTCGCTTAGTAATAACCCGTCTTTATTTACTTACGATAACGTAGGCGGTACATCATGGGTTGCCGTTACAAGCACACTTACAAACAACCTTATGGCAGGTAAGCCATTGAGGATGCTGGTAAGGGGCGACAGGACTATCAATCAGGAGTCGAACTATGCTACACCAACAATTACTACACTTCGCTCAAGGGGTACTATCGCTACAGGCGATGTTACTTTTACCAACCTTAGCCAGACAGGCGGCAGGTCTAACTTCATCGGTAACCCTTACCAGGCTCCGGTAGATATGGAAGCGGTTCTTAACGGGTCGACCAACCTGAACAAAGGATATTACTTCTTCTGGGATCCTACTCTCGGCGGTACGCCGGTTGTAGGCCAGGAC
>SECS01000046.1 GCA_004211435.1 Novosphingobium sp.
CTGCTGGTCAACCTCAACCCGGCCTCGCTGGTGCTCGAGTTCTTCTGGGCCTCGATCGCGATCTGGGGCCTGATCAAGGCCGCGCGGAGCAAGCGGGCATGAGCCCTCCCCCGACCACTTCCCCCCTCATCATCGCAGTCGACGGCCCCACGGCCTCGGGCAAGGGCACGATCGCCAAGGCGCTGGCTGCGCATTACGGCCTGCCGCATCTCGATACGGGCCTGCTCTATCGCGCGGTCGGACGGCAGGTGGAGCTCAACCTCGGCAATCCCGACGACGCGGCCGACGCGCTCGCCGCCTGCGAGTTTCCCACCAGTCTGCTCGACGATCCCGAACTGCGCTCCGAGACTACCGGTGGTCTCGCCAGCCGGGTCTCGATCCACCACGGCGTTCGCCAGGCGCTGTTCGCGCGGCAGCGCGCCTTCGCCACCCAGGGCCGCGGCGCCGTGCTCGATGGCCGCGACATCGGCACGGTGATCGCCCCCGAGGCGCGCGCCAAGCTGTTCATCACCGCGAGCGTCGCCGCGCGCGCCAAGCGCCGCCATCTCGAGATGATCGCCGCGGGCCGCGAGAGCCAGCTCGACGAGATCGCCGCCGATCTCGCCGCGCGCGACGAACGCGACCGCAATCGCAAGGAAGCCCCCCTGCGCGCCGCGGTCGATGCCGCCACGCTCGACACGTCGGAGCTGTCGCGCGACGCCGCGATCGCCGCCGCTATCGCGCTGGTCGACTCGCGGATCGGGTAATCGGGCACCGATCGGGCATTTTTCGTCCAAATCGGCGATTTTCAGGCTTGGCGGTTACCCTCGCCTGCCTTCACATAAGCACCGATGGACATCGAACGATTTCGCGGCCTGATCACGATTCAGCAGGCGATCAGCGATGCCCGTGGCGATCTCTCCACGGTGATGCAGGCTATCGTCAACGAACGCTCCGTGATGCCGCAGTCGAACGGCATCGTCGTCGAGCTGCGCGACGGTGACCAACTGACCTATGCCGCCGCCAGCGGCACTTCGGCCAGCCAGCTCGGACTGCGCCTGCCACTCAACGCCAGCCTCTCGGGTCTTTCCATCCTCACCGGCGAGCCGCAGCACTGCCTGGACTCGCATCAGGACGGCCGCGTCAACCGCGCCGCCTGCGACCGCGTGGGCCTGCGCTCGATGATCGTCGTGCCCATCCCCCACAACGGCCAGACCGTCGGCGTGCTCAAGTACCATGCGAGCGAACCCCACGCCTACGACGAGGAGGACATGCTGATCGCGCACCTGCTCGTGGGGCCGATCGCCGTCGGCTTCAGCTCGATCGCCGAGGCCGACGCGATCCGCGCCAAGGTCGATCTGCAGACGGTAATCCGGCTCAAGGCCGAGCTCGTCTCGAACATCAGCCACGAGCTGCGCACGCCGGTGACCGCGATCGCCGGCTCGCTGGCCCTGCTCAAGGGCGGTACGGCGGGCGAACTGCCCAAGCCGGCCGTGCCGCTGGTCGACATCGCCGCGCGCAATGCCGAACGCCTGACCTCGCTGGTCAACGACCTGCTCGACATGGATCGCATCGAGCAGGGCCGCCTGTCGATCAATCTCGCACCGGTCGATCTTAGCGTGCTGCTGCGGACCGTGATCGAAGAGAACGCCCCCTTCGCCGCGCGCACCGCCGTCGCGCTGGTGCTCGACCTACCGCCGCGACCGGTCTCGGTCGAAACCGACCCCATGCGCCTGGCGCAGGCCGTGACCAACCTGCTGTCGAACGCGGCCAAGTTCTCGCCTGCCGGCTCGGACGTGCGGGTGAGCCTGACGATCGACGGCCGCCGAGCGCTTATCCGGGTCAGCGATTCCGGCCCGGGCATTCCCAAGGATTTCCGCTCGCGGCTGTTTGACCGCTTCTCGCAGGCGACGCGCCCGCGCGACGACGTGCAGGTCGCGGGCACCGGCCTGGGCCTGGCGATCACCAAGGGCATCGTCGAACAGCTCGGCGGCTCGATCCGCCTCGACGAGAGCGTTACGCAAGGCGCGACCTTCGAGATCGCCCTGCCCTTACCGGCCAGGAACTAGGCCGCGGCGCCCAGCTCGACCGGCGGAGCGGCCGGGCCGGCGTGATAGACGCAGGTCTCGCCCACGCCCTTGAGCATCTCGACATGCGGCGCACCGAAGGCGGCCCGCTCGCGGGCGCGCAGCCAGGTGCTTTCCGAAATGGCGATGCCGTTGACCGGCGCCGTGCTCTCGATCCGCGCGGCGATGTTCATCGTCTCGCCCCAATAGTCGTAGGCCATGCGCGTCGCGCCGATCACACCGCCGACCACGGGGCCGCTGTGGATGCCGACGCGCAGCCCGACTTCGACGCCTGCGGCGCGGACGAGATCGTCGACGCCTTCGAGCACGGCCCGTGCAAAAGCGATCGCCGCATCTGCGCTGTTGCCGCTCGGTACGTTGCCGCCGGCGATGGCCAGATAGGCGTCGCCTATCGTCTTGACCTTCTCCACGCCGTGCTCGGCCGCGCAGCGATCAGCGTGGTTGAAGAAGCCGTTGAGCAGTTCGACCAGGTGGCCCGGCGACACCCGCTTGGCGAGCTTGGAGAAGCCGACCATGTCGATGAAGATCACGCTGACGTCGGCATAGGCATCGGCGACCATGCGCCCGTCCCGGATTCGCTCGACCGCCGCGGGCGGCAACATGTTGTGGACCAGGGCCTCGTTGCGGTTGCGCTCGGTCTCGAAAGCGTCGGCCAGGGCATAGGCCCAGCGGCTCGAGGCGGTGATCGCCAGGTTGATCGCGAAGGTCACGGCCCGACCGCCGACGAAGCTCAGCAAGGCGTAGATCAGCTCTGCGGTGAAAGTGCCGTCATAGACGGTCTTGCCCATCCACTCGAGCAAATCGCAGCCCAGCCAGATCAGGAACAGCCGCGGTCGCCCGGCCAGGGCCACGGCGGCGAAGGCCGTCACGGCCAGGCGATTGATCGTCGTCACCGCGTGGAGATTGGCATCAGACCGCGCGAGGAACTCGTAGAGTGTCTGGTTTATCTGCGCGACCAGCAGCAGGAGCAGGATCAGCGCGGCGAAATCGACCACAGGTTGCCGGACGTAGTCCTTCCAGAAGGTCGCACCGACATAGCCGCCGGCGACGAATATCGTGAGGCCGAGCCAGACCGCGACCTTGGCGTTCGCCGCATGATCGAGCAGCAACGGATTGGCCACGGAATAGGCCAGCGCGATGACCATGAAGAGCACACCGTAACCGCGGACGAAAGGCACGCGATAGCGCCGTCCCGCTTCCTGGAACCGCGCTTCGACCGCCGGATCGGCGAACTTGCCCTTGTGCATCGGCTGCATGATTTTCCCCGCCTGCCGCAGGGTGCCTAGCAGCAAAGCCTTACCGCGGGGTTTCGCTTGCGTTCAGTCTTGCACGCAAGCCGGCCGAAAGGCCCATTTTCCTTGCCTTGGCGCGCGCATTGGCCTAAGCGCCCGCCCGTTCAACGGCATTCGCCATGCTTTCCGGCGTGAAGAGCTTTCTTCGCGCCCTTTCCGTTTTTCACGGGAAGAAGCACCGGCAGAGCGCTCGCGAATGCCCGTCACGGCACTCGGCCTGGCGGGCGGTTCGGCCCTTTTGGCCCGCATCCGGCATGGTGCCAGTGCGGAGAAAGACCGGCGGAAACAACCGCCTGGCCGGAAACAGACGTAAGGAAACACTGAATGGCCTCTACGGCAAATCCCTCGCGCGACGATTTCGCCGCGCTCCTTGACGAATCGCTCGGCGGCGCCGGCGGCGGCGGCTTCGAAGGCCGCGTGGTCAAGGGTACCGTCACCGCAATCGAAAACGACAAGGCCGTCATCGACGTCGGTCTCAAGAGCGAAGGCCGCGTTGCCCTGCGCGAATTCGCGATGGCCGGCCAGCCGCACGGTCTCTCGGTCGGTGACGAAGTCGAAGTTTACGTCGACCGCGTCGAGAACGCCGAAGGCGAAGCGATGCTCAGCCGCGACCGCGCCCGCCGCGAAGCCGCCTGGGACAAGCTCGAGAGCGAGTTCGGCGAAGGCAAGCGCGTCGAAGGCGTGATCTTCGGCCGCGTCAAGGGTGGCTTCACCGTCGACCTCGACGGCGCCGTGGCCTTCCTGCCCGGCTCGCAGGTCGACATCCGTCCGGTTCGCGACGTGCAGCCGCTGATGGACGTGCCGCAGCCCTTCCAGATCCTCAAGATGGATCGCCGCCGCGGCAACATCGTCGTGTCGCGCCGCGCCGTCCTCGAGGAAACCCGCGCCGAGCAGCGTTCGGGCCTCATCCAGAACCTGGTCGAAGGCCAGATCATCGACGGCGTCGTCAAGAACATCACCGACTACGGTGCCTTCGTCGACCTCGGCGGCATCGACGGCCTGCTCCATGTCACCGACATGAGCTACAAGCGCGTCAACCACCCGAGCGAAGTCATCAACATCGGTGACACGGTCAAGGTCCAGATCGTCCGCATCAACCAGGACACGCAGCGCATCAGCCTCGGCATGAAGCAGCTCGAGAGCGATCCGTGGGAAGGCGTTGCCGCCAAGTACCCGGTCGGCGCGAAGCTGCGCGGCGTCGTCACCAACATCACCGAATACGGCGCCTTCGTGGAGCTGGAGCCGGGCATCGAAGGCCTGGTCCACGTTTCGGAAATGTCCTGGACCAAGAAGAACGTCCACCCCGGCAAGATCGTCTCGACCTCGCAGGAAGTCGACGTTCTCGTTCTCGAGGTCGACAGCGACAAGCGCCGCATCAGCCTGGGCCTCAAGCAGGCGCAGCAGAATCCCTGGGAAGGCTTCGCCGAGAAGCACCCGGTCGGTTCGGTCGTCGAAGGCGAAGTCAAGAACGCCACCGAGTTCGGCCTGTTCATCGGCCTCGATGGCGACGTCGACGGCATGGTCCACATGTCGGACATCGCCTGGGGCATCTCGGGTGAAGACGCGCTGGCCCTGCACCGCAAGGGCGAGCAGGTTTCGGCCGTCGTTCTCGACGTCGATGTCGAGAAGGAGCGCATCAGCCTCGGCATGAAGCAGCTCGAGAAGGGCGCGCCCAGCGTTGCTGGCGCCGCTTCGTCGGGTTCGCTGAAGCGCAACGACGTCGTCACCGTGACCGTCCTCGAAGTCCGCGACGGCGGCCTGGAAGTCCAGGCTGGCGAAGATGGTGCCACCGGCTTCATCAAGCGCTCGGACCTCGGCCGCGACCGCGACGAGCAGCGTTCGGACCGTTTCCAGGTCGGCCAGAAGGTCGATGCCATGGTCACCGGCTTCGACCGTTCGAAGAAGCCGAACTTCTCGATCAAGGCGCGTCAGCTCGCCGAAGAGAAGGAAGCGGTGGAACAGTACGGTTCGTCGGACTCGGGTGCCTCGCTCGGCGACATCCTCGGCGAAGCGCTGAAGAACCGCAGCTAAGCCTTACCGGCTCAAGCCAAACGAAAGCCCGTCCGGAGCGATCCGGGCGGGCTTTTGCTTTGCCCCGCTCACGCCTACATCGCATGCCGAGGAGATGATCGATGGCGCTCGAAGTTCACCAGTTCGCCTGCCTGTCCGACAACTACGGCTTCCTGCTTCACGATCCTGAGAGCGAGGAAACCGTATGCATCGATACGCCCGATGCCGACGCCTATCTGCGCGAGGCGGCGCGCAAGGGCTGGCAGATCAGCCAGATCTGGAACACGCACTGGCATCCTGACCACGCCGGCGGCAATGCCGTGATCAAGGCGGCGACCGGTTGCAAGGTGATCGCTCCCGCCGCCGAGGCGGAGAAGATCGCCGAGGTCGACCGCACGGTGAAGCAGGGCGACGTGGTCGCGATCGGCGATTGGGAAGCCCATGTCATCGACGTCGGCGGCCACACCAACGGACACGTCGCCTATCACGTCCCCGGCGCCGGCCTGGCCTTCGTCGGCGATTCGCTGTTCGCGCTCGGCTGCGGCCGCATGTTCGAGGGCACGGCACCGCAGTTCTGGTCCAGCCTCTTGCGGCTCAAGGCGCTGCCGCCCGAGACGCTGATCTACTGCGCGCACGAATATACCCAGTCGAACGCCCGCTTCGCGCTCCACGCCGACCCCGACAACGAGCGCCTGCAGCGCTATGCCGAGAAGGTCGAGGCCTGCCGCGCCAAGGGCATAGCGACGGTGCCGACCAACCTGGCGCGCGAACTCGCCGCCAATCCGTTCCTGCGCGCCGACGACCCCGGCCTGCAGGCGCGCTGGGCAGACCGGGGTGCCAGGCTCGGCGATCCCGTCGCGACCTTCGCCGCGCTGCGCGCCGCCAAGGACAGCTTCTAGCCCACGCATCGGGGCGATCCGCCGCATTGCCGCTTTCGCTGGGGGCGTAGGGCGGCTAGTCCTCGGGACTTCACGCGCGGGAGTCGATTCATGCAAAGCCAGGCCATCAAGCGGAGCGTGCCCTCGTTCGGGCCCGCGCTGGTCGCAGCCCTCGCAGTCGGCGCCGCGGTCACCGCGATCGCGCAGCCGCTGACCTACCGCCCCGCCCCGCTCGCCGCCGCGCCGGTCAAGGTGGCCGCAATCCACGCCGATACCGTGCGCCTGACGATGCCGCAGCCCGCGCTGGCGCTCTCCGCCGCCCGGCACGAGATCGCCGCGCCCAAGCTCGCGCCGCTGCCGCTCGATCCCGATACCGCCGTGACCGCGCCCGCCAGCGCCTCGCCTGCCGCGCCCGCCCCGGCGCCACTGGCCGTGGCGGCGACCAAGGTCTCGGCCGCACCGCTGGGCACGACCGCGCGGATCGCGCCTGTCATCCGCATTGCCCCGCCGCAGATCGCGGTCGACCGCCTCGCCGCCGCCAAGGGCCGCGACATGGCCACCTATTCGCCGACCCGCCACGCCGTGACCGACAGCGGCAAGCCGCAGGCGATGTCGATGCTCGGCGACGAGGACTGGAGCTCGCTCACGCGCAGCCAGGCCGCGGCCCAGACCGCTGGTTCCGCCACCGATCGCAGCGCCGCGCTGCAGCCCTCGCGCAAAGGCGCGCGTATCCCGATCGGGACGACCGCAATCGATCCCACCGCCACGGATGACCGTCCCTCGGCTTCGGACGAGGCCGACAAGCGCATCGACAGCGTCTCGCTGACCGTTGCCACCAAGCTCAACGGCGCCGCTGCCGGCCGCGTCTCGCTGCTGATCCGCGACGACGAGAACATCTCCGTCCGCCTGTCCGACCTGCTCGCGGTGATCGAGCCGGCGGTCGAGCCCGATCTCTATGCGCGTCTCAGCGCCTCGCAGGCGGCCCAGGGCTACGTCACGCTCAACACCCTGCGCGCGGCCGGCATCGCAGTCCGCTTCGACGACCGCGACCGGTTGGTGATCGGGACGCGCTGAGCGGCTGCCTCGGCGCTGCTGCCACCCTCACCGCTGCGACTAACTCACTACGTTCGGCAAGTATCGTCTCTCTCTCGCCAGCGGGGAAGAGCACCGTCTCCCGATACGAAGCGCGCTGGTCGGAGTTGGACGAGGGGGCTCGAACCCCAAAAAGAAAAGCCCCCGCTTTCGCGAGGGCCTTCCTGAATTCAGCGATGCAGCAGCGCGATCAGATTGCGCCGATCGCCTGGTCGACGAGCGCCTTGTCGGCGGCCGCGCCGTGGTTCTTGGCGATCAGACCCTTGGCCGCGACGGCGGCGGCGTCGGCCGCCCTGGCGCGCAGTTCGGCGACCGCACCGCGCTCGGCGGCGGCGATCTTGTCTTCGGCCATCTTCTCGCGACGACCGATCACCGCGGTGGTGTCGGCCTCGGCCTTGGCGACGATCGCCTCGGCCTCGTGCTTGGCATGCTCGAGCATGGCCGCCGCGTCCTTTTCGGCATTGGCGATCTTGTCGGCATATTCCTTGCGCAGGGCTTCGGCTTCGGCGCGCAGCACCTTGGCTTCGTCGAGCTGCTTCTTGATCTCGGCAATGCCCGAATCGAGCCCCGAGGTCAGCATCTTGGGCACGCCGAGGAACAGCGCGATCAGGATCAGCACCGTCATCGCCAGCGCAACCCAGAGGCCCGGGCCGATCAGGCCGAAGGCTGCGGGTTCGGCATGGGCGCCGGCATGCTCGGCACCGTGTTCGGCCGCAACGGCGAGCAGGGTCAGCAGATTAGCCATTGAGCGCCTCCTTGACCGCGACGCGAGCCGCCGCGGCATCGACGGTGACGCCGGCCAGACGCGCGACGATGTCGCCCGCGGCTTCGGTCGCAACCGTCTCGATCTCTTCGAGCGCACCGGCGCGGGCGCCGGCGATACGCTGCTCGGCTTCGGCCAGACGCTGGTCGATCACCGTATTGGCGCTGGCCAGACGGGTCTCGGTGGCCTTGGCCGCCTCACCCTTGGCCTTGGCGATCAGGGCCTGAGCCTCGGCCCGCTGCGTGTTGGCAGCAACGCGCCAGGCCTCTTCCTGCGAGTCGGCGGCCTTGCGCGCGGCTTCAGCGGCGGCGAGGTCGTCGGCGATCTGCTTGTCGCGCACCGCGACGGTCTCCATCACCTTGGGGACCATGCCCTTGCCGATGACGAAGAAGATGAGCCCGAAGAACAGCAGCACCCAGAAGATCTGGCTGGCGTAGGTCTCGGACAGCTGCGCGATTTGAGGCATGGCGGTATCCGTAAGTTCCGGCCGAGCGATCCCGAGGGATCAACCCGGCCGGTCTAGGGTCAGGTCAATCGATCAGGCGACGAAGATCAGGATCATCGCGACGACGAACGACAGCAGGCCCAGAAGCTCGGCGGCGGCGAAGCCGATGAACAGGCGGCCCTGCTGGCCGTCGGCAGCGCCGGGGTTGCGCAGCGCGGACTCGAGGAACGAGCCGAAGACGTTACCCACGCCGATGGCGGCCATGCCGGCGCCGATGGCAGCGAGACCAGCACCGATCAGCTTTGCGCTTGCAGGTTCCATGGTAAAACTCCTTTTCCTTGAATTTCGTTGGTTTGAAAGACGTACTTAGTGAAGGTTCTCGGCGTCGTTCAGATAGAGCGACGTGAGCAGCGCGAAGACGTAGGCCTGGATGCCGGCAACCAGGATCTCCAGCGCGCAGATGGCGATCATCAGCAGGAAGCTGGGCAGACCGACGACAGTGCCCCACAGCGCGCCCGAGTTCATGCTGTCGATGACGAAGCTCGACAGCACTTCGAGCAGGACGTGGCCGGCCATCATCGCGACGAAGAGTCGCAGCGCGAGGCTGAAGGGACGCACGAGGAACGAGACGAGCTCGATCACCGGGATCAACCAGATCAGCCAGAGCGGCGTGCCGTGCGGCACGAACAGCGAGAAGAAGTGGAAGCCATGGCGCCAGAAGCCGACGATCAGGACGATCGCGAAGGACATGATGGCGAGCACGCCGGTGGCGCTGAAATGGCTCGTGAAGGTGAAGGGATGCACGCCGACGAGCATCAGCGGCAGCAGGCCGAGGACGTTGGCGAAGAGGATGAACATGAACAGCGAGAAGATGTAGGGCACATACTTCTTGCCGGCCGGGCCGACGTTGGCGGCGAGCAGGTTGTCCACGAAGCTGGTCATCGATTCGACGGCCATCTGCCAGCGGCCAGGGACCAGCTGACGCTTCATACCACCCCAGACGAACAGGAACAGCGCCACGGTCGTGATCGCCATCCACAGTGCGGAGTTGGTGAACGGAATGGAATAGCCCGCGATTTCCCAGTGATCGGTGCCGAACATCGGCTCGATCGTGAACTGGTGCATCGGATCGACTTTACCCGCTTCGGCCACGCCTTGCCTCATTCTTCATATGCACGACAGCGCCCCTCATGCCCGCTCTTCGGGTCAATCGGGACGCCGGCTGGAAATCCGGATGATGTTTCTGAAGGCGACGATGATTCCGAGGAACATCACCACCAGCAGGCCCCAGGGCGAGGTTCCGGCGGCCCAGTCAATGACCCAGCCGACAAACGCACCGCCGCCGATCCCCCCGATCAGTTCGGCAAGGACGCGATTGCCCATGCGATAGTTCGCATCGGCCTCCGCGCCCGCGACCGGCCGGTTGCGTCCATCTTCGCGCTCGCGTGCGGCCTTGAGCCGTTCGTCGAGCGCATCGATACGCGCATCCTCGCCGATAGGGTCTCGTGCGGGCAGCTCGTCGGTCATGTCAGGCTCCTTTTTCCAAGGGAACGTATGACACGCTCAACGGGTGCCCGCCGAGGGCGCCGTCCCCTTAGGCGGGGGGGTATCACGAGTCAACCGAGTGATGCTGCACCCCTGGGGACTGCGGAATCGCCGGGGCGATGACGCGCAAAATTCGGGCAAGTGACGGTACAACGATAGAAGGTGCCGGAGCAGCGGCGAAAACAAAAAAGTTTACCAACCGTTAAAAACTTCATTCGACTGTCGTCTAATAGGGTGACGGCACTTTCGCGGTGATCGTCGTCCGGGAGCAAACGGGGAAGATCGGTCGGCAATTCCGCGGATCGATGGATTGAGGAACGAGCCATGACCTCGCCGAGGTTCGGGTGCAATGACGGTCTCTCGCTCGCGGCGCGCATGAGCGACCGCCGCGAACAGCGCCGCATCCGCGCACCGCGGGTGGTGCAGGTCGCGCACGACGGCGCCGCCGCCTACGCGCGCTGCCGCGACTTCTCAGACACGGGCATGAAGCTCGATCTCACCGTGCCGCTTCAGCTCAACGACATGGTGACCGTGGCACTCTCGTCCTCGGTCATGCTCTGCGGCTCCGTCGCCTGGGTCCGCGGGCGCGAATGCGGCGTGGTTTTCGACGGGACCGTCGACAGCGACGCGCTGCTCGACGCGGTCGAGCCGCAGGCTGGCGTCGTCGCCTCGCCCGCAACGCTCAACCTGCTGCACGGACGGCGCTGGCCCGGCGACGGCCGCCCCACCCCGCCCGCGGGCGGCAAGCCCGATGCGCGCTTCCAGGCGGGCCTGGCCGTCACGGTGATGAACGGTCCGAACGAAGAGCAGCGCGGCGTCGTGCGCTGGGCGAGCGGCAACATCGCCGCATTCGAACTCGCGCCGGGCGCGGAGCCGAGCCAGCCCCTGCTACCCGCGCCGTCGCATTGACGGATGCGGCAAGGGCATCCGCCCTTGGCTTGCGCTGGTAGGCGGGATCAGGGGCAGCGCGGATCGCGCTGCGGGGCGCCGCCACCGCGGGTCTGCCAGGAACCGTCGGGCGCCTGATACTTCTCCCCCGGCGAGGTCTGGCCGATCAGCAGGCAGCCCGAGGTGAAGGCATATTCCTCGACCGTCGCGCGCTGTGCCTGCGCCTTCTGCGAATAGACCGCGCGGCGCTTGATGTTGAGATCGTCGACCAGGGCGCGCAACGCCGGGCTGCCGCCGCCGATCACGCCGAGATAGCCATCCATCTTCTCGCCCACCTGACCCGCCGCGCGCGCCGCGGAATAGGCCGGATCGCGCGGTTCGGCGACCGCCGCGCCCGCCGTCATGCCGAGCAGCGCCGCACCGAGCAGCAGAGACTTGAGAGAGAAAGCACGCATCAGAAAATCCCCGAATTGCTCTCGATAGTGTCCTTGGCGTCCTGCGACAGCCGGTAGATGACTTCCTGCTTGATGTTGATGTTGAGCTCGATGACGATCGGCTTGTCCGGTGCGGTGACCGAGATACATCCCGAAAGCATCGATGCCGCCATCAGCATCGCCAGAACGCCCGTGTTTCGCCACGCGCGCGGGCTCAACCGTCCTGTTCCCTGGCCGTTCGACTGCATGGCCTGCTGTCTCGCAGCCTGGAACTGGTTGGTCAATCCGGGGCTGATCATGGCTTGGGAGCGCTTTCTGAAGGCTGAACATTCGGCGGTGAAACGGGCAGGACGATCGGCCGGCCGTTGGCGTCCATGAGCCCCAGCGAGCGCGGATCGCGGACATAGGCCGGGTCGTAGAACGAGCGGAAGGTCGAGGCGAGCTGGAAGAACGGCGCGCGCACGTTGACGTTGAAGCGGATCGGCAGCTTGGCGATGCGGTCGGTGAGGAAGTTGCGCTTGGTGCCGCCGCCCTGACGGATGCCGGAGAATTGCACGCGCGTGACGATCTCGCCCTCGAGCGCGCCGTTCATGCCGATCTCCATGTCCCGGTAGTCGAGCGACTTGAGCGCGTCGAAGGCGAAATTCGCCATGGCCGAGAGGTCCTTGTAGGTCAGCGCGCCGATGTAGGAGACGTTGCCGCCGGGCTCGCGCGACTTGAGCCGGCCGCCATCGATCCGGCCGCCGTTCTCGTCGAAGACCAGCGGGAGGGTACCGTCGAACACGCCGGTGGCGCTCAGGTTGGCGAGTTCCATCCGCTCCACGAAGCGCGCGGCGTTGAGGCCCTCGATCATCAGGGTGTAGCGGCGCACTTCGGCGACGCCCATCCGCATGTTGACCGGCAGCAGGGTCAGCGTGCCGTCGAGGAACGGCCAGGCGCCGCCTTTGACGACGAGGAGCAGATCGGGGCGCAGCTCGTAGGTCAGGACGCCGTCGTTCACCTCGATGCCGGGATTGATCGAAGCGATGCGGATCTGCTGGTCGGGCGCCGTGACCATGCCGAGCAGGTCGGTGAAGCGGATCGTGCCCGAGGCGCCTTTGACCGGGCCGAAAGCCGCGGCGAAGTCGAGCGAATCGGTGGTGAAGGCGCCGGTGCTGGTGATCCGTTCGGCCGTCCAGTCGATCCGGCCATTGCCGCGGACGTCGCCCTGGGCATTGGCGATGACGCCTAGCGCCAGCGCGCTCAGCGTGTCGGGCTGGAGCTGGTTGTCGAAGCGGATCCCCGCGACCGCGAGGTCGGCATGGCCGCGTGCCGAATTGAGATCGTGGCGGATCGTCGCGCGGACGATCGCGCGCGCGCTCGCCGGCTCGCGCAGAGTGGCCGCGGCGTCGATGACGTTGTTCGCCAGGGTCAGTTCGCCGTCCTGCGTCACGAGCGGGCGGAAGCGGTCGTCGAGCTGGCGGTCCTCGAGCCGGAAGCTCGCGCCGGTGAGCGCGAGGCGGCCGCCGGCAAAGCGCCACTGGCCCGTCGCATCGAGCACGTCGAGCGGCACCGAAGCGAGGCGCACGTCTACCCCGGCAAAGCTGCCGGCAACGTCCGAGCCGATCCGCGCGGCGAGGTTGGCAATACGGAAGCGCGAAGCGGTCGCGGCGGGCCCCAGCTCGATGTCGACCGCTTGCGCCGCGAGCACACCCGGATAGGCGAGGCCGATCGGTCCCGAGCGCAACCGGATCGGGCTCGCGCCGAGCTTGCCGGCGAGATCGACCGACGGCGCGCCCGCGGCGATCCGCAGGCCGCGCGGGCCCACGGCGAGGATCGCGCCGCCGCCGGGCGGGCAGAGCGTGAGGCCGCGGCGCTCGAAGGTCAGATTGGCCAGGGCCAGCCGATCGAATCGCACCGCCGTGCAGCTACGCCAGGCGGCGAGCCCGGTCCCGGCGCGCCAGTTGCCGTCGAGCGGCAGGACGAGATTCTCCGCGCGGCCACCTGGCAGCGCGCCCGAGAGCCGCGCCTCGCCGGCGAAGCCCAGCGCGCCGTTGGCGAGTTGTACCAAGGTCACGCGCGGCAGCGCGATCTTCGCGTCGCCAGCGCGGTATTCGGCCATGGTCATGCGGGTGACCAGCCGGCCGCCGGGCTGGCGCTCGAGCCGCCCGGTGACCTGCGGCAGGCCTGCACCGCCCGTGGCGAAATTGCCCGCCAAGCGCGGTGTCACGCGGCCATCGGCGGTCAGCTGGAAGCGTGAAACCGACAGCAAGGTCGCGCCGCTGCCGCCGTGCAGTTCGGCCTGCGGCACGACGACGTTGGTCGCGGGTCCGGCGCGGCGCAGGATGTAGCTCGCGGCGAGGCGGCTGCCCCGCCCTTCGCGCTGCAGCGCGCCGCGCATCTGGCCGAGCAGCGGCGCCGCCAGCGTGCCCGCGGCCGAGCGCTGCGCCGAGGCGAGCGTCGCGTCGAGATCCTGCCCGAGCCGCAAGCCCTCACCCGAAAGCTGGCCTTCGAGCTCGATCCGGCTGGCCGACTGGCGCAGCACGCCGGCTGTGCCGACCGCCACCGCGGCAGCCTGCGGCGTCGCGAGCCCGTGCCCTTTGACGTCGTAGCGCGCTGTCATCGCCTGCTTGCGCCAGGTGAAGCGCAGCGTACCGTCGGCATCGGCCAGGCGCGTAGTGCCGTAGGCCAGAGCCCCGCTACGCAGACCGGCTTGGCCCTCGACGCCGTCGAGCGGCTTGGCGGCGGTCGCGTCGAGCTCGAGGCCAGCATCGGCCAGCGTCAACCCGTTGCGGCAGGTGAGTTTGCCCAGCCGCAGCGGCCCGACGAAGCGCGGCTTCTCGCCGTCGACCCTGACGCTGCCGTAAAGCGAAGCGCGCTCGGCCGCGCAGCCCTGGACCGCAAGCTTGGGCGCGATCGCCGCGAGCGTGCCGGCGAAACCGCCGCGCAGTTTGCCCTTCCCCTCGGCCTTGATCCCGACCGGGCCGTAGTCGCTCTCGACCAGCCCGCGGCCGTCGACCAGCGCCAGCGCCATGTCGGGCAGGCGGAACGGCGCCTCGCTCTTGCCCGCGAACAGCACCTTGTCGAGGCTGCCGAAGCTCAACTTGCCCTGGCTATAGCGTCCATAGAGTCGCGGCCGCACGAGCGTGACGCTGCTGATGATCGGTGCACCGAAGCGCGCGGTGATCTCGGTCTCGACGCGCTCGATGGTAAGATCGGGATGCCCCGGATCGCCGACGACGACGTCGCGCAGCACCTGTCGGCGTGGCCCGATCGATTCGATCTTGTAAGTGGCGGGGAGGCCATAGGTCGCGAGCTGGCCGGCGATGACGTTGCCGACGATGCGCTCTCGCGAGAACCACAGCGCCGCTAGCGCCAGGACGATCAGGCCGGCGGCCAGGGCGAGCGCGAGCGGCCAGCGCCGTCGGCGCGCCGGTGCCTCATCCGAGGGCGGCTGATCGTCGTCTGCTTGCGCCATTCGCCCCACACTTGCGCGCACGGCCGGGAAAGGCAATGCATCGCCTACCCATGGCAGAGACGAGCGAACTCTTTCCTGAACGGGAACCCCGGCGCGGGGCCGATTCTCCGGCCCACGGTGCGGACGGCCATCGCGCGCGGCTGCGCAAGCGGCTGCTCGACGGCGGGGCCGAGGCGCTGGCCGATCACGAGGTCGTCGAATACCTGCTGATGACCGCGATCCCCCGCCGCGACGTCAAGCCGCTGGCGCGCGCGCTGATTCAGCGCTTCGGCGGCCTCGCCGGCGTGCTCAACGCCGATGCCACCGCGCTCGCCAAGCACCCGGGCATGGGCGAGACCAGCGCCGCCGCGCTCAAGATCGTCGCGCTGGCATCGCGCCGCCTCGCCCGCACAGCGGTGCGCGAGCAGCCGGTGCTGGGATCATGGCAGGCGCTGATCGACTATCTGACGATCGACATGGCACACCTGACGGTCGAGCGCGTGCGCGTGCTCTATCTCAACCACCAGAACATGCTGATCCAGGACGACCACGTCGGCGACGGCTCGATCGACGAGGCCGCGATCCACCCGCGCGAGGTGATCCGCCGCGCGCTCGACCTCGGCGCGACCGCGCTGATCCTCGTCCACAACCACCCCTCGGGGTCGCCCCAGCCGAGCCGCGCCGACATCCAGATCACCAACCAGATCGCCGAAGCCGGGCGGCTGCTGAACATCGTCGTCCACGATCACGTCATCATCGGCCGTGAAGGGCATGTCTCACTCAAGGCCAAGGGGCTGATCTGACATGTGCGTAGCCGCCTTCGCCTGGCAGGCGCATCCCCAATGGCTGTTCGTCGCGATCGGCAACCGCGACGAATTCCACGAGCGCCCTGCCGCGCCGCTGGCGGCCTGGCAAAACGGCGTGCTCGCCGGGCGCGACCTGCGCTCGGGCGGCACCTGGCTCGGCGCGACGCCCGCCGGCCGCTTCGCGCTCGTCACCAACCTGCGCGGTTACGGCCCCCCCGAGCCCGACCGCGCCTCGCGCGGCGCGCTCGTCACCGACCTGCTCACGGGCAGCGGAGCCTATGCCGATCCGGCGACCGCGCCTTTGCAGGACTTCAATCCGTTCAACCTGATCCTCGCCGATCGCGACACGGCGCATTTCCTCTCGAACCGCCCCGACGACATCCGCACCCGCCTCGCCCACGGCATATATGGGCTGTCGAACGGCCAGCTCGACGAGCCCTGGCCCAAGACGCTCCAGCTCAAGAGCGCACTGCTCGACTGGCTCAATCGCGCCAGCGATGATTTCGGACCACTGTTCTCAGCGCTGCGCAATGAGGACCTGGCTGATGTAGGCCTGCCGCCACGCGAACCGTCCGACGTGCCGCGCGAGGCGCCCGAGACGCCCGTGTTCATCCGCGACGCCGTCTACGGCACGCGCTGTTCCACGGTCGTCGCGGTAGACCGCGGCGGACGGGGCACGATCATCGAACGGCGTTTCTCGTCCGCGAGCGAGAGCACCGGGGAAACCAAGCTGACCTTCGCCTGGTAGAGCGGGGGACCGGCACCGAGGGAGAGCCTTTCCATGTACCTGTCCATGCGTTTCGACTTCCGCAATCCGGCCTTCGCCGGCACGACCATGGCCGATCGCTATGCCGCCGCGCTCGACATCGCCGAATGGGCCGACGGCCTGGGCATCCCCGCCAGCATCGCGGTGTCGGAGCACCACGGCTCGGAAGACGGCTATATCCCCAGCCCGCAGCTGATCATCGCCGCCATGGCCGCGCGGACCAAGAGCCTGCGCTTCTCGACGGCCGCGACGATCGCGCCGTTTCACGATCCGCTGCGCCTGGCCGAAGACTTCTGCGTGCTCGACAACATCACGAACGGCCGCGTCGACCTGATCGTCGCGGGCGGCTATGCGCCGAGCGAGTTTGCCATGTTCGACGTGCCGATCAAGGAACGTCCCAAGCGCGTGACCGAGGTCGTCAACACGCTCAAGGCCGCCTTCGCCGGCGAACCCTTCGAGTACCGCGGCCGCACGGTCCACGTCACGCCCGCGCCGGTCCGTCCGGGCGGCCCCAACGTCATCATGGGCGGTGCCAGCGAGCCCGCGGCGCGCCGCGCGGCGCGGATTGCCGACGGCTTCGTGCCGAGCGAACAGAAGTTCTGGGAATTCTACCGCGACGAGATGCAGAAGCTCGGCAAGGGCGACCCCGGCCCCGGCATGGGCGGCGGTTCGGCCCAGGTCACGGCGCTGGCCAAGGACGTCGATGCCGGCTGGGCGGCGATGGGCCAGGCCTTCCTGCACGAGACCAACGCCTATGCCGCCTGGCGCGTCGCCGCCGGAGAGGACACGCCTTACGATCCCTTCCCGAACGTCGAGGCGCTGCGTGGCGCCGACTTCTATCACGTCGTCACGCCCGAGGACTACGTCGCCCAGCTCAAGGCCGCGCCTTTTGCCGCGGCACAGTTCCACCCGCTCTGCGGCGGCATGCCGATCCAGGCCGCCTGGGACAGCCTCAAGCTGTTCGAGACCGAGGTCCTGCCGGCGTTTCGGTGACGGAAGCTCTCCTTCCCCCTCGATGGGGGAAGGATGCGAAGCCTTGGGCGCTTGCGCCCTAGGCGCAGCTGGATGGGGGTGAGCGTGCCGCCAACACGGCGCTCGCCGGAATCCTCACCCCCACCCAACTCCAGCTAACCGGCAGAGCCGGTAAGCTTCCGTATCCCTCCCCCATCAAGGGGGAGGTAGGGGGTGCGACACGGCGCTTCCCCTTGCCATCCGGGCACGCCGCCCTTAGCGCCCGCGGTCAATCAGCCAGTCCCAACATCGGAGTCGAACATGGTCCCCCGTTACGCCCGCCCCGCGATGACCGCGATCTGGGAGCCCGAAGCGCGCTATCGCATCTGGTTCGAGATCGAGGCCCATGCCACGCAGAAGCTGGGCGAGCTGGGCGTGGTGCCGCCGAGCGGCGCCAAGGCGCTGTGGGACTGGTGGGCGACCAATCCGACGATCGACGTCGCCGCGATCGACGCGATCGAGGCCGTGACCAAGCACGACGTCATCGCCTTCCTCGACTGGGTGGCGCAGCAGGTCGGCCCCGAGGCGCGCTTCATGCACCAGGGCATGACCAGCTCGGACGTGCTCGACACGACACTGTCGGTTCAATTGGCCAAGGCTTCGGACATCCTGCTCGAAGACCTCGACGCGCTGCTCGCGGCGATCAAGCGCCGCGCCTACGAGCACAAGCACACGCCGACGATCGGTCGCAGCCATGGCATCCACGCCGAGCCGACCACTTTCGGCAAGAAGCTGGCCGAGGCCTATGCCGAGTTCAGCCGCTGCAAGACGCGCCTCATCAACGCCCGCGCCGAAATCGCCACCTGCGCCATCTCGGGCGCGGTGGGGACCTTCGCCAACATCGATCCCGTGGTCGAGGAATATGTCGCCGAGAAGCTGGGCCTCACGGTCGAGCCGGTCTCGACGCAGGTGATCCCGCGCGATCGCCACGCGATGTTCTTCGCGACGCTGGGCGTGATCGCCAGCTCGATCGAGCGCCTAGCCACCGAGGTCCGCCACCTCCAGCGCACCGAAGTGCTCGAGGCCGAGGAATATTTCTCGCCGGGGCAGAAGGGCTCGTCGGCGATGCCGCACAAGCGCAACCCGGTGCTGACCGAGAATCTGACCGGCCTCGCCCGCGTCGTCCGCTCGGCCGTCACCCCGGCGCTCGAGAACGTGGCGCTCTGGCACGAGCGCGACATCTCGCACTCGTCGGTCGAGCGCTACATCGGCCCCGACGCGACGATCACGCTCGACTTCGCGCTCGGTCGCCTGACCGGGGTGATCGACAAGCTCGTGATCTATCCCGAGCGCATGCAGAAGAACCTCGACCGCATGGGCGGCCTGGTCCACTCGCAGCGCGTGCTGTTGGCGCTCACGCAAGCTGGCCTGACGCGCGACGATTCGTACCGTCTGGTCCAGAAGAACGCGATGAAGGTCTGGGAATCGGACGGTCAGCTCTCGCTGCTCGAACTCCTCAAGGCCGATCCCGAAGTGTCCAAGGCGCTGTCGGCGCAGGAACTCGAGGACCGGTTCAACCTCGACTACCACTTCAAGGCCGTCGACCACATCTTCGCGCGGGTCTTCGGCGAGTGAGCCTGCAGTCTGCTCCGGGTTCGCCCGGAGCGGAACTATTCCGCGCAAACCCTTCCCTTACCGTGCAATCTTGCTAGCATCCCACGACAGCCCGAGGGAAAGAGGAGACGGGACGTGCAGCTTATCCGCACGCTGATCTGGATCGTCGCCACCGTGGTCCTCGTCGCCTTCATCGCGATGAATTGGGAACGCGCGCCGGTGAACATCTGGCCGCTCGCCAGCGGCTACGTCTATTTCCAGTGGCCGGTCGGCGTGATCGCGCTGGTCTTCTTCGTGCTCGGCGCCCTGCCGATGTGGCTCTACCACCGCGCCGGCAAGTGGCGCTGGCAGCGCCGCGTCGCCGCGCTCGAAAATTCGGTGCGCGCCACGACCATCCAGCCGCCAGTCGCCACCTCCACGCAGCTCGATGCCGCCCAGCAACCGACGGAAGAACCCACCACCTGACATGTCACGCAATCCCATCTATCTTGCCCTCGACCTGCCCCGCCTCGATGCCGCCGAAGCGCTCGCGCGCAAGGTCGCGGGTCACATCGGCGGGCTGAAGCTCGGCCTCGAATTCTTCTGCGCCCACGGCCACCACGGTGTGCACGAGATCGCCAAGCTGGGCCTGCCGATCTTCCTCGATCTCAAGCTGCACGACATTCCCAACACCGTCGCCGGCGCCATGCAGGCGATCCACGTGCTCGAACCGGCGATCGTCACGGTCCACGCCTCGGGCGGGCGCGCGATGATGGAAGACGCCAAGGCTGCCGCGGGTGAACATTGCAAGGTCGTCGCCGTGACCATGCTCACCAGCCTCGACGAGAACGACCTCGCGCGCACCGGCGTTGCGGGCTCGGCGCACGACCAGGTCCTGCGCCTGGCCGACCTTGCCCATTCGGCGGGGCTCGACGGCATCGTCTGCTCGGGCCAGGAGGTCGCCGCGGTGCACAAGCAGTGGAAGGACGGCTATTTCGTCGTCCCCGGCCTGCGCCCGGCAAATGGCAAGCTCGGCGACCAGAAGCGTGCGGTGACCCCGCGCGAGGCGCGCGACGGCGGCGCATCGGTGCTCGTCATCGGCCGTCCGATCACGCGCGCCGAAGATCCGCTCGCCGCCGCGCGCGCGATCGAGGAAACACTCTGAACGCCTCCGTTCATCTTACCGTCAACTAAACTGAACAATATCCATCTTGTGATTCTGCCGCGCAACCGGACCGACCGTGGTTCGTTGCGCGTCCCACACGAAGGAGATTGTCGATGAAGCGTTTTGCCCTCCCTGCTCTTGCCGGCCTGGCCCTGGCGACGGCGGTGTCCGCGCCGGCCCTCGCGCAGCAGGCCGTGAGCCCGGTTCCGGTTCTGGCACAGGGTTCCACGCTGCTGACCGTGAGCGCCGAGGGCAAGGTCGAGCGCGAACCCGATCTCGCGCTGTTCCAGGCCGGCGTGACCACCCAGGGCAAGACCGCGGGCGAGGCGCTGTCGACCAATTCGGCCGCGATGAACCGCGTGATCGCTTCGCTCAAGCGCGCCGGCATCGCCGATCGCGACATCCAGACCAGCAACCTGTCGATCAACCCGGTCTATGCCGAACCGCGCCGCCTGCCCGACGGCTCGATCGAGAACCGCACGCCCGAGATCGTCGGCTATCAGGTCAGCAACAGCGTCTCGGTCCGCCAGCGCAAGCTCGGCGACTACGGCAAGGTAATCGACACGCTGGTCTCGGCCGGCGCCAACCAGGTCAGCGGGCCCAGCTTCATGCTCGACAAGCCCGAACCCGCGCTCGACGAAGCGCGGACCGAAGCGGTGAAAACCGCACGCGCGCGCGCCGAACTCTATGCCCGCGCTTCCGGCCTCAAGGTCGTGCGCCTGGTCTCGATCAGCGAGAGCGGCGGCTATTCCCCACCCTCGCCGGTGATGTACCGGATGGATTCGGTGCGCGCCCAGGCCGCGCCGGCGCCGATCGCCGCCGGCGAAGTCGCGCTCAACGTCAACGTCACTGTCCAGTTCGAACTCGCGCCCTGATCGCGGCCCCTGTTTTCTCCAGCGCGGCTGTGCCAAAGGCCGGCCGTTGCTGGAGAAAGCCCCCCGTGTCGCGCACTGCCACCAAGATCTGCGGCCTGACCACGCCCGACATGCTCGAGGCGGCGATCCAGGCGCGCGCCGACCATGTCGGCTTCAACTTCTTCCCACCCTCGCCGCGCTATCTCGCGCCACGTGACGCCGCCGCTCTGGCCGAACGGGCCGAGGGGCGCATTTCGCGCGTTGGGCTTTTCGTCGATGCCGACGACACCGCGATCACCGAGGCGGTCGCGGCCGGCCGGCTCGATGCGATCCAACTCCACGGCCAGGAGACGCCCGAACGCGCCGCGCAGGTCCGCGCGCGCTTCGGCGTGCCGGTTTGGAAGGTGATCTCGGTCGCCAGCGCCGCCGACGTCGCGCGCGCCGATGCCTATGCGACGGCCGCCGACCTGATCCTGTTCGACGCCAAGACCCCCAAGGGCACCTTGCCCGGCGGCATGGGCCTGGCCTTCGACTGGAGCCTGGTGGCGAACTGGAAAGGCCCGCTCGCCTGGGGCCTCGCCGGCGGGCTCAATCCGATCAACGTCGCCGAAGCGGTCGCGCGCACGGGCGCGCCACTGGTCGACACCGCCTCGGGCGTCGAAAGCGCACCGGGAGTCAAGGACGCGGATCTGATCGCGGCCTTCTGCCGCGCGGCGCGGACGGTCTGACCGCAAGAAAAGCGGGTCTCACACAAAGGCACAAAGCCACAAAGAAGGCCGAAACTTCGGACCAACGAGAAAGGGCGGCCCGTTGCCGGACCGCCCCCTTCCTCGATCGCCTCGGTGGCTTTCGATCAGAAGCCTACGACGAGGCCGACGGTCGCCTGGTTGTTGGCGAGGCCGGTGTTGACCGGATCGACGTCCTTGTCGCGGTAGTAGTTGGTGTGGTTGTACTCGACGCGCACCGCGGTGTTGCCCGCGACGTTCGCTTCGAGGCCGGCGCCCAGGCGCAGGCCGTCACGCGAGCTCTTGAACTCGGTGGCGAGGCCGTCGTTGAACTTCAGGCTGCCACGCTGGTAGCCGACGCGGCCGTAAAGCGCAGCGCCTTCGCTCAGACGGTAGCCGAGGCGGGCCGAGGCGCCATAGGCGTTGCGCGCCTTGATGCTCGAGGTGGCGTCTTCGACCTTGGCCGACGACAGGTCGAAGTTGGCTTCGACGCCGGCGAAAGCCTTTTCGCCCAGCGGGATGTTGTAGCCCGCGAAGACGGTGCCGCCGATGCCGTTGAAGCCGAGGCCTTCGGCATCCTGCGTGCCGCTCACGTTGTCGTGCGTCACGCCGACGCCGACATAGGGACCAGGTTCAGCCGCCGCGAAAGCGGGCGATGCTGCAACCGCACCAGCGGCGGCGAGCGAGAGAAGAACCTTGCGCATAATCAACTCCTTAGATCATTCGGTCCCGCACCGCGGGATCATTCATCCCCGTGTCAGGGGAGGCCCGCTAGCTAGGGATCGCAACCTGTCACCGCAATGAACTCCGCATTCATAAGTGTCACAGAAACGTAGTTATGTGACAGTTCTGCAACATAATCTTATGAACTTCGGTTATGATATTTCGCAGACCTCCTGGCGCCGAAATGCCCGAAAGGCTGGACTTCCGCGCCCCCGTCTGCCAACGCGCGGCATCATGAACGCCCCTTCCTCCCCCGCGAATTCGCTAAGAAATCAACCTGACGAGAGTGGTCACTTCGGCCCGTTCGGCGGGCGTTACGTCGCCGAGACGCTAATGCCGCTGATCCTCGACCTCGAACGCGAATATACCGCGGCGAAGAAGGACCCGGCGTTCCGCGCCGAGTTCGACGATCTGCTCGAACATTTCGTCGGCCGCCCGAGCCCGCTCTACTACGCGCCGCGCATCACCGAGCATTACCGCGGCAAGGCGCCCGCCGGTAAGGGCCCGAAGATCTACTTCAAGCGCGAGGAGCTCAAC
>SECS01000047.1 GCA_004211435.1 Novosphingobium sp.
GCTACGCATTTGAAAGAGATCAAGGCCATGTTCGCAGTCGTGCGCACGGGCGGCAAGCAGTACCGCGTCGCCGCCGGAGACAAGATCGTCGTCGAGAAGATCGACGGCGACGCCGGGGCGTCGGTGACGCTGGGAGACGTGCTGCTCGCCGGCGAGGGTGCCGAGCTGAAGGCCGTTGCCGGCCTGACCGTTGCGGCCGAGATCGTTGCGCAGGCGAAGGCGGAGAAGGTCATCGTCTTCAAGAAGCGTCGCCGCCACAACTATCGCCGCAAGAACGGCCATCGCCAGAACCACACGATCCTCAAGATCGTCTCGGTCGGCTGAGCCTGAAGCGCACAAGGAGCATTCGACATGGCACATAAGAAAGCAGGCGGTTCGTCGCGCAACGGTCGCGATTCGGCCGGCCGTCGCCTCGGCGTGAAGAAGTTCGGCGGTCAGGAAGTGATCGGCGGCAACATCATCATCCGCCAGCGCGGTACCCGCGTGTATCCGGGCGCCAATGTTGGCATCGGCAAGGATCACACCCTGTTCTCGCTCGTCGAGGGCCGCGTGCGCTTCCATGACGGCAAGCTCGGCCGCAAGTACGTATCGGTCGATCTGGCGCAAGCCGCCGAATAAAACCGGATGGTCGATAAAGGGCTGTCCGTGATGGATGGCCCCCACCGGATCCTGGAATCCGGTTGAATCAAGGGAGAGGGGCCAACCCGTCTCCCTTTTTTCGTTTCTCCCTTGGAACGCATTCGTCCGAGCGGCGCTTAAGGCGCGCGACCTGGCGAAAACCGTAACCCGCCTGTCACGAGCGCCGACTAGAGGCCGCTCGCCGGGGGGCGTCCGAGTGGAGTTGATGCTCATGTTCATTCGCAGCGAAAGGCTGTTCCTGCGGCCGGGCTGGCCCGAGGAATGGGAAGACCTGCTGACCCTCATCGACGATGAGGAAGTGGTCCGTAATCTCGCCCGGGCGCCTTGGCCCTACACCGCCGAGGACGCCAAGGCCTTCGCAGCGCGCGAGCAGGATCGCCTCCTGCCGAACTTCTTCGTCACCCTGCCGGGTAGCGACGGCGCGCGTCTGATCGGCAGCGTCGGGCTCAGCCTGGTCGAGGGTGAGGTCAATCTCGGCTATTGGATCGGCCGGCCCTATTGGGGCCAGGGCTATGCGACCGAGGCTGCGCGGGCGATGCTGAGCCTGGCCAAGTCGCTCGGCCACCGGCGCCTGGTGGGGGGCCACTTCGTCGACAACCCGGCTTCGGGCCGCGTGCTCCGCAAGCTGGGCTTCTGCCCCACGGGCGACGTGCGCAATCGCTTCAGCCTGGGCCGGGGCGGGGAGGCGCCGGCCGAACTGCATGCTCTGACGCTCGGCGATCGCAGCGATTGCGACGACGACGTGGACGCCATGCGCGCCGCCTGAGGTCTTGCGAAGCTAGGTGGCGGCCTCCGGATCGGCGAAGTCTGCCGCGGCCCTGGCGATCAGCGCACGGTCGTCGTGGTTCCAGGGATGGAAACCCGGCCGGAAATAGCCGAGCCAGGCGGGCAGGATGCGGCGCAGCACGCCCGGCGACCAGAACAGATAGGCGAGGAGTTGCCAGCGCACGCGCGGCCCGGTGATGCCGTCCTGTGCGAGGAGTTGCAGGGTGTCGCGGATGCGGTTGTGGACGAAGTCGCGCGTGACGGCGAGCATGACCAGCGATTTCAGCTTCCAGCGCTTCCACCGGCTCCAGCCTCGGGTCGCATGGAGGTAGGTGTCGTAGGCGACGCCCTTGTGCTCGATCTCCTCGATCGCGTGCCAGCGCCACATGGCGGCCGAATCGGGATGCGCACCCTCGAAATACTCGGGACGCAGCAGGAACTCGTGCGCCATCATCGCGGTGAAGTGCTCGAGCGCGATCGTGGCCGCCAGGTTGAAGATCATCGGCCGGCTGCGGGTTATTTCGAGCCATTCGACGACGTGCGCGTCGATTGCGGACAGGTCATAGCCGGCGTCGGTCGCCGAACGGTTGAAGGCGATGTGCTCGCGCGAGTGGTTGATCTCCTGCGCGACGAAAGCGCGAATCTCTTCGGCGAGCTGGGGTGACACGCCCTCGCGGAACGCCTTGACCGACTCGATGAAGAACGCCTCGCCGCGTGGGAAGGTGGCCGAGAGCGAGTGGAGCCAGGCCGTGGCGATCGGATCGCCGTTCAGCCACCAGCGCGGCTTGTCTACACGGGAGAAGCGGCGGTCGCGCACGGTGATGGCAAGATCCGTCGGCGCGGGCGATGCCGCTTCGGCCGGGGAGGGGAACTTGCCTAAGGCGTTCATCGCGGTCTCCATGTCATTAACTGACATAAATGTCAATAAATGACGCTATAGCCGTGCTCTAAAGGTCTTTTGCCAGGAGTCCAGGCGAGCTGCGAAATATCGCGAATGCGGCGCAGTAGCCCACCCAAAACATTTTCTTTCGTGCCCTTCGCTGCCGGCTCCCGTAAGGGCGCCGGAAATGATATGATCGTGAAATCTTCCTCGGTCGTTGCTTCCAACGAGGGCATGGCATTCGATGGCAGTTCGCAAGCGTCTCCCGCAGCATGAAAGCCGCATCGCCGCGCTCGAAGCCGCACGCGCGCTGCTGATCGAAAGCGGTCCGCAGGCCGTCACGCTCAAGGCCGTCGCTGCGCGCATGGGCCGGACACATGCCAACCTGCTCCACCATTTCGGTACGGCCGCGCAACTCCAGCGCTCGCTTGCCAGTCACCTTGCCGGTGCCATCTGCGGCACGATCGCCGAGGCTGTCCTGGCAAATCGCGCGGGTCTCGCCTCGGCGCGCGACGTGGTCGATCTCACTTTCGATGCCTTTACCCGTGAGGGTGGCGGCGCTCTCGCGTCGTGGATGTCGCTCAACGGCAACGAGGACGCGCTAGATCCGATCGTCGAGGCGATCCACGACATGGTCGACGAACTGGACGCTTCGGGTGCCGGTATCCGCCGCGAGGTCACTCTGACGCTGGTGCTGCTCGCGCTGGGCGATGCGCAAATGGGCGGGGCTCTGACCAATTCGCTGGGCCTGCCCGCACATACCGCGCGCGACATGGCCGAGCGCGTTCTGACCGACGCCGCCGAGCGCGCGGCTTCGATGCTCCCGGGCTAGTCCAGCCCGGCCTTCAGCCAGGCCGGGGCATGATCCCGGTCGATGTCTTCGACGCGCAAGTGATCGATCGCGAGGCCGAACTCGGGATAGGCCACGCGCTGCCGTGCCGGGTCCGATTTCGCCAGCGGCACGACGACAAGCCGGCGATTGACCTTCTGTCGCCAGTTCATCCGCGCGGTATTCTCCTGCCCCACGTAGCAGCCTTTGGCGAAACTCACGCCGTGAAGTTCGACGGCGTTACATTCGAGCCACAAGGTCGCGTCGCTGCCGAATTCGCCGCGGCCCTCGATGATGCCAAGCGCCAGCCGATGCGCGCGCCATTCCTCGTCGGCGCCTTCGTCGTCGGCCTCGACCGGCGCGATCCAGCGTTCGCCGAGCGCGTGGAGGCGGGGGTCGGCGGCGGCGCCGTCGCCTTCGTGCGGACGCCAGTGAATCGCGACCCCCTCGTCGCGTGCGATGCCGATGCGGCGACGCAGACGATAGATCGAGAGCCGCTTGACCAGAGCATCCGCAGCCTCGGCCTCGCAGTCGAGCAGCAGGTCCTTGCCCGAGGGCCAGACGATGAAATCGAACAATGCCTTGCCTTGCGGCGACAGCAGTCCGGCCCAGACGGGCAGGATGCCCGCCACGTCGTTGGTTACGAGGCCCTGGAGGAACTCGGCGACGTCCTCCTCGGCGTCTTGCGGTGAAACTCGGACGATGGCGCGGGAGAACAGGCGGGTGGCGGTCATGGCGCCAAAGTGGCGACTTGCGCGGCGAATGGCAATCGGGACGACGCCGAGGATCTCCACTGCTAGAGGCGCGTGGGTGAAACCCGAATCCGCCTTCTCGCTGCGCCAGCCGGCGATCGCTTTCATCTTCGTCACCGGTGTGCTCGACGTCATGGCGATGGGGCTGGTCATTCCCGTCCTGCCGCCGCTGATCGAAGAGTTCGCAGGATCGCGCTCGGGCGCGGGGCTGTGGAACGGTGTGCTGACCGCGCTTTGGGCGGGGATGCAGTTCCTCTGTTCACCGGTTATCGGTTCGCTGTCGGACCGCTACGGGCGGCGGCCGGTGATCTTGATCTCCACCGCGGGCCTGGCGATCGACTGGGTGCTGATGGCTTTGGCGCCGAACCTCTGGTGGCTCGCGCTCGGCCGCATCATTGGCGGCATTACCTCGTCGAGCTTCACCGCGAGCTACGCCTACATGGCCGACGTCACCACGCCCGATCAGCGCGCCCGCGCTTATGGCCTGGTCGGCGCGGCCTTCAGCCTGGGCTTCGTCGCGGGACCGGCGCTCGGCGGCGTGCTCGGTGCCTGGGGGCCGCGCGTGCCGTTCTGGGTGGCGGCGGGCTTGTCGAGCCTGGCCTTCGTCTATGGCTGGCTGATCCTGCCAGAATCGCTGCCCGAAGAAAAGCGCATGGCCTTCGCCTGGTCGCGTGCCAATCCGCTCGGTTCGCTACGCTTGCTGCGTTCGCATCCCGAACTGTCGAGCCTTGCGGCGGTGACCTTGCTGCTTCATTTCGCGCATCACGTCTTCTCGGTGGTTTATGTGCTTTATGCCTATCACCGCTATGGCCTGGGCGCTTTCGAGGTGGGGCTCATGCTGGCGCTGGCCGGCGTGCTCGACATGATCATGCAGGGCCTAGTCGTGGGCCGCGTGGTCAAGAGGTTCGGCGATCGCAAGACGATGGTGATTGGGCTCATCGGCGGGACGCTCGGTCTCGTCGCGGTTGGGCTGGCACCGACGCCCGAATGGTTCGTCGCGGCGCTGTTTCCGAATGCCCTGTGGGGCCTGGCCATGCCGACCCTGCTGTCGTTGATGACGCAGCGTGTGGCCGAGAACGAGCAGGGCCAGCTCCAGGGCGCGAACAACAGCGTCGCCTCGATCGCCGGCATCGTCTCGCCGATCTTCTTCGGCTGGGTCTACAGCCTGTCGGTTTCGGTTCCGGGCAGCAGCTTTCTGATCGCCGCGGTGATCCTGGCGGTTGCGGCGACGATCGGATTCTTCGCGACGCGCGGATCGGCAGACGGGCATGCCAATCCCTGAAAAGTGTGGCAGGGGCGCCGGCATGGCTACCTCGACCGACTCGCAGCTCACGATCCGCCGCCCCGACGACTGGCACGTCCACCTTCGCGATGGCGAAGTGCTCAAGGGCGTCCTGCCGCACACGGCGAAGCAGTTCGCGCGAGCGATCGTCATGCCGAACCTGTCGCCGCCGGTGACCACCGCTGCGGGTGTCATCGCCTATCGCGGGCGGATCGAGGCGGCGGTGCCTGAAGGCATGACCTTCACCCCGCTGATGACCGCCTATCTGACCGATTCGACGAACCCGGCGGACATCGCCGCGGGTTTTGCCGACGGGGTCTTCGTCGCGGCCAAGCTCTATCCGGCGCACGCGACGACGGGATCGGCGCACGGCGTGACCGACGTTGCCAATATCCGCAGCGTGCTCGAGAAGATGCAGGCGATCGGCATGCCGCTGCTGATCCACGGCGAAGTCACCGATCACGAGGTCGACATCTTCGACCGCGAAGCGGTGTTCATCGAGCGCACCCTGGCGCCGCTGTTGCGCGACCTGCCCGAGCTCAAGGTCGTGTTCGAGCACATCACCACTTCCGAAGCGGCCGATTTCGTCGATGCCAGCGGGGCCAACGTGGGCGCGACGATCACGCCGCAGCACTTGCACATCAACCGCAATGCCATGCTCGTCGGCGGCATCCGCCCGCACGCCTATTGCCTGCCCGTCGCCAAGCGCGAGAAGCACCGGCTGGCGCTGCGCAAGGCCGCGACCTCGGGCAGTTCCAAGTATTTCCTCGGCACCGACAGCGCGCCGCATGCGGTGGGTGCCAAGGAAAGCGCCTGCGGTTGCGCCGGCATTTTCAACGCGCCCTGTGCGCTGGAAAGCTATGTGACCGTGTTCGACGAGGAGAACGCGCTCGATCGGTTCGAGGCCTTCGCTTCGGAGAACGGTCCGAAGTTCTACGGTCTTCCGCTCAACGAAGAGCGGGTCACGCTCGAACGTGCGGAGGTCGCGGTGCCCGAGCGGATCGACGCCAACGGCACGCCGATCGTGCCGTTCCATGCGGGAACAACGCTAGGCTGGCGCCTGGCCTGACGCGCGACGCCGCGACAGCAGATCCCAGACGAAGACCGCCGCGGCGGTCCAGATCAGCAGGAAGCAGACGAGTTGCACGGGCCGCAGCGGCTCGTGGAACACGAACAGCCCGAGCAGGAACACGATCGTCGGCGACAGGTACTGGATGAAGCCGAGCGTCGAATAGTTCATCCGCCGCGTCGCCGTGGCGAACATCAGCAGGGGTATGGCGGTCAGCACGCCCGAAAGCGGCAGCAGCAGGTCGGTGCGCATATCCCGCCCGAAGGCCGTGCCGTGGTCCTGCGTCTGCCAGACGACGATGCCGATCGCCGGCACGAGCAGCAGGATCGTCTCGATCGTCAGCCCCGGCAGCGAGCCGACCGGCGCGAAGCGGCGGGCGAGGCCATAGCCCGAAAAGGTGATCGCCAGCGCGAGCGCGATGCCGAGCATCTCGCGTGCGTCCCAGGCCAGCAGCGAGACGCCGGCGGCGGCGATCGCCACTGCGGTCCACTGACGGCGATTGAGCTTCTCTCCGAGGAAGAGCGTGCCGGCGAGCACGTTCATCAGCGGATTGATGTAATAGCCGAGGCTCGTCGCGAAGACGTGGCCTTCCTGGATCGCGGTGATGTAGAGCAGCCAGTTGGCGCCGATCAGCAACGCGCTCAACAGCAGCAGGCCGAGCGTGCGTGGATTGCCCAAGGCTGCAAGCACCTCGGCACCCTGCCGTCGCAGCGCGACGATGGCCAGGCAGACGGGCAGCGTAAAGATCAGCCGCCAGCCGACGAATTCGAAGGGTGGCACACTGTGCACGAGCCGGAGATAGAGCGGCAGCAGCCCCCAGACGAGGTAAGCGCCGATCGCGTGCGGAAGCCCGCTGGGGCTGTCTGAAGCGGGGTCTTTTGGGGGCAAGTGCGGTTCCTGACGCGGCCCTAGACCCGGCGGTCCCCGGGGGCAACCCTCGGCTGATCGGACGTTTTCACTCCGCCTGCCGCAATCTTGGCGATCCTGACTTGGGTGTTGTCCTCTGTTCAGGGTTCTGGGTGTTTAACTGAACGCAGACGCACTGAACGCCACTCAAGATTGAATGTAGAGCCTAGGAGACCCGCCATGATCAAGCTTCACCACTCCGCCCTGATCGGCCTCGCCAGTGCCGGCATGTTCGCTGCCGCCGCTCCCGCGACTGCGGCAACGGCTTTCGACGTCCCCGCGCAGGTTTCGACGATGACCGGCACGGCCGATCTAGAAGCCAACCAGTATCGCGATCGTCGCTGGCGTGAAGACCGCGGCTACCGGGGTGATCGCAACTACAACTACAATGGTCGCTCGTGGCGCGGCAACGACGGCCGCTATTACTGCCGTCGCAACGACGGCACCACCGGTCTGCTGATCGGCGGCGCAGCGGGCGGCCTGATCGGCAACCAGATCGCCGGCCGCGGCGGTGATCGGACGCTGGGCACCATTCTCGGCGTTGCCGGCGGTGCCCTGCTCGGCCGCGAGGTCGAGCGCAGCGGCTCTTCGCGTCGCTGCCGCTAATCGCGAAACCGCGCCGCCAGCGCGCGTTTCACAAGGGCGCCCCCGAGCGATCGGGGGCGCCCTTTCGTGTCCGGCTAACGCGAAATTAGGGGCTTGGCGTTACCCGGTGGCCTGATGGTTCGCATCGCTGCCCTTCTGCCCGGCGCTTGTGCCGCTTTGCTGCTCGCCGGCTGCGGTGGTGCTGCGAAGGACGCAGCGCGCTTCAAGCCGGACGACGCCGCGGTGATCGATGCGCTGGCCGATCCGATCATGTCCGATCCCGAACTGGCTTCGCAGAACGAGGCCCATGCCGCGATCGCCGTGAGCGGGCCGGTCAGCGCTGCCCTGCCGCCGATCGAGGCCGGCGACGGTGCGGTCGATGCCGCAAGGGACGCGGCCGCACGGCTGATCGGGGGGACGCCCGCCGCCGTGCCCGATGCTGGCCCGACCGATCTCACGCCCTTTCGCGAAGCCATGACCGCCGCGCAGATGGCGGTTGCAGCGCGCGTTCCCGGTTCCGACTGCGCCGGGCGCGTCAGCTATACCGCCCGCTGGGCGACGATGTTGCCGGAGCCGCTGTCGGTCTATCCGCGCGGCGCGGTGGACGAGGCTGCCGGCAGCGATGTCGGCTGCCGCTTGCGGATCGTTCATTTCCGCTCGCCGGTTGCCGTGGCGGACGTGCTCGCTTTCTATAACGCTCGACTGCGCAGCGCGCGCTTCACCGTCGAACACGCGAGCGATGGTGCCGGACACCTGCTGCGCGGACGCCAGGGTGGAACCGGCTACGTCGTGTATCTGCGTCCGAACGAGGACGGACTGACCGCGGCCGATGTCGTCGTGGGCGGTGTCTAGGCGTCCTTGAGGCCCACGCCGATCAGCGCGCGGGGCTGTTCCATCTCGGCCGAACTCACCGGATAGGCGCAATAGTCGGCCGCATAGTAGCCCGTCGCGCGATGGTTGCCCGAGATGCCGATGCCGCCGAAGGGCGCCGCCAGCGGCGCGCCGATCGTCGGGCGGTTCCAGTTGACGATGCCCGCGCGGACGTTGGCCCAGAAGCGGTTGTAGTCGTTGGGTGAGCCGCCGATCAGCGAGGCCGACAGCCCGAACCGCGTGGCATTGGCCTCGGCGATCGCCTGGTCGAAATCGTCGACGCGGATCACCTGCAGGATCGGGCCGAACAGTTCGACGTCGGGGCGGTCCTTCATCCCCGTGACGTCGATGATCGCGGGTGACAGGAACGGCTTGTCGTCATCGGGCCGGACGAGATGCTTGATCGGTCGGCCACCGTTGCTCAGCAGGTAGAGGAAGCTCTCGGTCAGGCCATCGGCGACGGCATTGTCGATCACCGGCCCCATGAAGGGGGTGGGCTCGTCGAACGGCGCGCCGACAATGACGCGGTCGGCGAGGTCCTTAACCGCGCCGATGAGCGTGTCGTAGAGCGCCGATTTCACGATCAGACGGCGCGCGGCGGTGCAGCGCTGGCCGGCGGTGGTGAAGGCCGATTGCACGATCAGCGCTGCGGCATCGGTTATCAGCGGCGTGTCCCAGGCGACGATCGGGTTGTTGCCACCCATCTCGAGCGTGACGATCTTGTCGGGCCGGGCCGCCAGTTTGCGGTTGATCGCGATGCCGGTGTGCGCCGAGCCGGTGAAGAGTACGCCGTTGATGCCATCGTGCAGTGCGAGCGCCTGGCCGATGTCTGGTCCGCCGATCAGCAGTTGCATCACGCCCGCGGGGATGCCCGCGCGGTGGAAGCACTGGACCAGCGCCTCCGCGGTGGCGGGGGCTTTCTCGCTGGGCTTGAACACCACGGCATTGCCCGCGATCAGCGCGGGAATGATGTGCCCCGTGGGCAGGTGCGCGGGGAAGTTGAAGGGGCAGAGTACGGCCATGACGCCGTGCGGTTTGTGGCGGACCGCCGAAGCCCCCTGAAGCGCGCTGTCTAGCTTCCGCTGGGCCGAGCGCTCGGCATAGGCGCGGATCGAGATCTCGACTCGCGCAACGACGTTCTCGACCTCGGCCTGGGCTTCCCAATTGGGCTTGCCGGTTTCACGCGCGATGATCGTCGCGAGCTTTTCGGCATCCTTGCGCACTTCGTTGGCGAAGCGGCGCAGCAGTTCCATGCGCGTCGCCAGAGGTTGCGCCGCCCAGGCTGGCCATGAGCGCTTGGCCTGGCCGACCGCGTCGTCCACGTCCCCGATCTTGCCGCGCCAGAGTTCCGCGCCCGTCGCGGGCTCGTAGGAAATGATCTCGGACTGGCTCACGATCTCGGGTCGGCCTCCTGAGGGTGAAACGGGGATTAGCGGCAAAGGTGCCGGGTTTGAAGCCGTTAGGCGGGGTTGTGCCCAGCCGGATGCGGCGGTTCGCCCAGAGCATCGCCCATCCTGCGGATCGCCGCGACCTTGTCGGCCAGCGGTTCCCAGTCGTCGTGCTCGGCGATCGCCGCCCAGACGCGCTCGACCTCGTCGATCACCAAGGTCGGCGGGGCCTCCTCATGCCACAGCGGATGGCCATCGTCGCCTGTCGCGCCATAGGTGCGCAGCAGGTCGCCGAATTCGCCCGTCGGCGCGTTGCGGCCGCCGCGGTGACCGAAGAACATCGCGTCGGGCGCTTGGCCTTCCGCGACCATGTGCTGCTCGGCAGCGGTGATGAGCTTCATCTCGGTCTCAAGCCCCTGCGGCACGACGCCCAGCCGCCAACAGAAGCGGCGCGCCATCGCCTGCTGATAGAGTCCGCCGAAGCGTTCGAGCGCGAAGACCAGCGGCTCGGTTTCTACCAGCAGCCGCAGCGCGACAGCCAACTGGTTGCAGTTCCACAGGATCGCCTCGGGCTGGCGCCCGAAAGCGTAGAGCCCCGAATGGTCGAAATAGGCGGCGGTGAAGCTCGGGTCCCAGGCGGGCAGCCAGCGCCAGGGGCCATAGTCGAAGCTCTCGCCCGAAACGTTCATGTTGTCCGAATTGAGCACGCCGTGAACGAAGCCCGCGACCATGTAGGAGGCCGCGAGATCGGCCATCCGCTCGACCACCTGGTGGAGCAGGCGGATTGCGGGCTCGTCGCGGCCGGGCGCGTCTTCGGGCGGGGGCGGGCCCGGAAACTGCGCCAGGCAATAGTCGACCAGCGCGGTCATGTGCTCGGCGTCCTCGTAGGCGCGCAGGCGCTGGAAGGTGCCGATGCGGATGTGTCCGTGGCTCAGCCGCAGCAGCACGGCCGAGCGCGTGGGGGAGGGCTCGTCGCCGCGCCACAGCTCCTCGCCGGTCTCGGCCACCGAGAAGGTCTTGCTGGTGTAGACACCGAGCGCTTCGAGCATTTCGGTCGCCATGATCTCGCGCACCGCGCCCTTGAGCGTCAGTCGCCCGTCGCCACTGCGGCTGTAGGGCGTGACGCCCGAACCCTTGGTGCCGAGATCGAGCAGGCGGTCTTCGCTGTCGCGCATCTGCGCGAAGAGGAAGCCTCGTCCGTCGCCGATGTCGGGGTTGTAGTGGCGGAACTGGTGGCCGTGATAGCGCAGCGCCAGAGGCCGTTCGAGATTGCCTGCGAGCGGCTCGAAGCGGCCGAAATGGTCGAGCCACCGGTCGTCGCTCAGGCTTTCCAGCCCGACGGCAGGTGCCCAGCGGTGGTTGCGGAAGCGCAGGACGTGCTGCGGAAAGCCCGCGGCCATGACGGTATCGCCGAGCCAGGGTGCCAGGGACAGGATTGGAGTATCGGGCCGATAGTCGCCGGCTTGCGGTTCGCTGCGCATCAGGCGATAGTGGGGGGAGGAGGCCCGCCACGCAAGCGGGGTGGGACTGTCATGACCGAATTCGCGGATTGCTATTGGACGAGCCGGGACGGGCTCAAGCTGCACTATCGCGACTATTCGGGGCCGGAGGACCGCCCGGCCTTGTTGTGCCTGCCGGGCCTGACGCGCAATGCCCGCGATTTCGCGGCGCTCGCTACGCGCCTTGCCGGCGAATGGCGCGTGATCGCCCCCGACATGCGGGGCCGGGGCGACAGCGCCTATGCCAAGGATTCATCGACCTACAATCCGTTTCAGTACGTCGACGACGTCAATCATCTGCTCGATGAGGCGGGTGTGGAGCGCTATGTCGCGATCGGTACGTCGCTCGGCGGGCTGATGACGATGATCCTGGCGATGAACGCGCCCGAGCGCATTGCCGGTGCCGTGATCAACGACGTCGGTCCGGTGCTCGAGCCCGAGGGACTGGCGCGCATCGGTGGCTATGTCGGCCAGGGGCGCAGCTTCCCGACCTGGATGCACGCGGCGCGTGCGATCGAGGAGGCACAGGCCGTCTCCTATCCGAACTATGGCATCGACGAATGGCTGGCCCTGGCCAAGCGGCTGATGGTGCTCTCGTCGAACGGTCGCATCGTCTTCGATTACGACATGAAGATCGCTGAACCTTTCGCGCGGATCGAGGCCGGGCCGCAGCCCGATCTCTGGCCGGGGATCGACGCGCTGGCGGGCAAGCCGATCCTGCTGCTGCGCGGTGCGCTGTCCGATCTGCTTTCGGCGCAGACACTCGAGCAGATGCGCGCGGCATTGCCGGGCTCGGAGACGGTAACGATCCCGAACGTCGGACATGCGCCGACGCTCGACGAGCCCGATGCGGTTGCCGCGATCGAGCGGCTTCTGGCGCGCTGCGCCTGAGTGTACGGCGCCTGACCTTGCGACTGCTCCATCTTCATTCGAGCTTCGGTACCGGCGGCAAGGAATTGCGCGCGGCCAAGCTCATGAACGCCTTCGGCAAGGACGTTTCGCACGTGGTGGTCTCGGCCGTGCCCGATGCCATGGGCGCGGCCTCGGCCATCGATCCGCGGATCCCGGTCGGCTACCCCAGCGACTTTCCCTCGCTCGCCGGGCCCTTGCGGCCGGGCCGGCTGCAGCGGATTTCCCAGGCGATGAGGGGCTTCGACCTCGTCCTCACCTACAATTGGGGGGCGATGGACGCGGTCATGGCGCATACGCTGTTCCACGATCTCCACGGCCTGCCGCCGCTGGTCCACCACGAGGATGGCTTCAACGAGGATGAGACCGTCCAGCGCAAGCGCTCGCGCAACTGGTATCGCCGGATCGGTCTGGGCCGCGCCTCGGCGCTGGTCGTGCCGTCGCGGCGGCTCGAAGCGATCGCGCTCGGCGAATGGCACCAGCCCGAGGGCCGCGTCGCGCGCATCGCCAACGGCATCGACACCGCCGCCTATGCGAAAAAAGCCAAGCCCGACGCGCTGCCGCGCGTGATCAAGCGACCGGGCGAGAAATGGCTCGGCACACTGGCCGGGCTGCGCGCGGTGAAGAACCTGCCGCGGCTGGTCCGCGCCTTTGCCGACCTGCCCGAGGAATGGCAGCTCGTGATCCTCGGCGAGGGGCCAGAGCGCGAGGCGATCCGTGCCGAGGCGCTGCGGTTGAATGTCGCGCACCGTGTTCACCTGCCGGGCTTCGTCGCCGATCCGGCCAAGGCGGTCGGGCTGTTTGACCTGTTCGCGCTGTCCTCTGACAGCGAACAGTTCCCGATCTCGGTGGTCGAGGCGATGGCGGCCGGGCTCGCCGTGGTCTCGACCGATGTCGGCGACGTGGCGGGCATGTTGGCCGAGGGCAACCGCCGCTACGTGACCGCGGTGGCCGACGAGCCCGCGCTCGCCGCATCGCTCGCGGCGTTGGCCGCTGACGAGGCGCTGCGTCGTGGTCTGGGTGAGGCCAACCGGCTTCTCGCCCGCGCCGAATACGACGAGAAGACGATGATCGCCGCCTATCGCAGTGTCTACGCGCGGGCCCTGAAGCGCGCGAGCTTTCCCTGAGCGGCGTTCAGGCGGGCTTCACCGTCCACAGGCCAGCGCGGTTAGGCGTTGAAATGGCAACGCCATCCGCTAAACAGCCCCCCACCGTTCCATAGCTGCAGAAAGCGCCCGTCTTGGCCCTGCCTCCCCAGTCCCGTAGCGACAAGCTGGCCCAGCGCGATGCCGCTCAGCAGGACGTGTTCCTGCGCGAGGTCGACGAGGCCGTGCGCCAGGACGAGATGTTCACTCTGTTCCAGCGCTACGGCAAGCCGGCTATCGCGGTCGTCGTGGTCGGTCTGCTCGCACTCGCCGGCTATCTCTGGTGGGACCACAGCTCGAAGCAGTCTGCGGGCGAAGTCGGCGAACAGTTCACCATGGCGCTCGACAAGCTCGATGCGCGCAACCTGCCCGCGGCCGACAAGGAACTCGTCACCGTCGAGCAGAAGGGTGGCGATGGCAGCGCCGCGGCCGCCAAGCTGCTGCGCGCGGGCATCGCGCTCGAACAGAACAAGCAGGCCGAAGCCGCCAAGCTCTTCGCCGAAGTTGCCGCCGATGGCGACGCGCCGCAGCCGTTCCGCGATCTCGCGACGATTCGCGAGGTTTCGATCAATTTCGATACGCTGCCGCCGCAGCAGGTCGTCGATCGGCTCAAGCCGCTGGCGACCCCGGGCAACCCCTGGTTCGGCAATGCCGGCGAACTCGTCGGCATCGCCTACATGAAACAGAACCGCAACGATCTGGCCGGCCCGCTTTTCGCCGCGATTTCGCGCGACAAGGACGTGCCCGACAGCCTCAAGCGTCGCACGCGGCAGCTTGCCGGGCTGCTCGGTGTTGATGCGATCGACGACGTGGCCAAGGCCGCGAGCGGCGATGCGCCCGAACCAGCGGCGCAATAATCCGCGATTTGTAGAGGATGCCTGAATGAAGTCTTCGAATCTGCGCCGCTCGCTCGCCTTGCCGCTGGTACTCGGTCTGGCGCTCGGTCTGTCGGGCTGCGGCGTGTTCGGCGGCGGCAAGAGCGGGCCGAAGACGCCCACCGTGGGCAATCGCGTGCCGATCCTCTCGCGCATCGAATCGGGTGCCAAGGTCGATCCGACGATGGCGTCGGTGCAGGTGATTCTGCCCCCCGAAGAGAGCAACGCCGAATGGCCCCAGGCCGGCGGCACGGCGAGCAAGGCCTATGGCCATCTCGCTCTGGCGCAGACACCGGGCCGCACCTGGACAGCGAACGTTGCCGGTTCTTCGGGCAAGCAGCGCCTTGCCGCCTCGCCGGTGATCGGTGACGGCAAGCTCTATGTCATGGATACCGATGGCCTCGTCAGCGCGTTCGACGCGGCGAGCGGCGCGCGCGTCTGGACCAAGAGCTTCTCGATTCAGGGCGACGGTTCGAACTCGGTATTCGGCGGTGGCGTCTCTTACGACAACAGCCGCGTCTACGTTACCACGGGCGTCGGCGAAGTCGCCGCGCTCGAGGCGGCGACGGGCAATCAGATCTGGAAGGTGAAGCCCGCGGGGCCGCTGCGTGGATCGCCGACGATCGGGTTCAACTCGGTCTATGTGATGACCCAGAACAACGAACTCCACGCGCTCAATGCCGAGGACGGCAAGGTGCTGTGGAGCGAGTCCGGTTCACAGGGCCAGGCCGGTGTGTTCGGCGTCGCCGCTCCCGCCGCGGGCCAGGGCACGGTCATCGCCGGCTATTCTACGGGCGAGCTCGTCGCCTATCGCTACGAGAACGGCCGCACCTTGTGGTCCGACGCGCTCGCACGCACCTCGATCTCGACCCAGGTGGGCATTCTCACCGACGTCGATGCCGATCCGATCATCGACCGCGGCCGCGTCTTCGCGCTGGGTCAGGGCGGCCGCATGGCGGCTTACGAGCTGACCACGGGTCAGCGCATCTGGGAGCTCAACCTCGCCGGCATCTCGACCCCGGCGGTCGCGGGCGACTGGGTGTTCACCCTGACCGACGACGCCAAGCTGCTGTGCATCGCACGTTCGAGCGGCAAGGTCCGCTGGATGACCCAGCTGATGCGTTACGAGAACGAGAAGAAGCGCAAGAACCCCGTGTTCTGGACCGGGCCGGTGCTCGCGGGTAACCGCCTGTGGATCGCCAATTCGCGCGGCGAGATATCTTCGGCCAGCGTGACCGACGGCAGCGTCAGCAGCTTCACCGAAGTCGGCAGCGCGGTCTCGCTGGCGCCGGTCGTGGCCGGCGGCGTGCTCTACGTGCTCGACGACGGCGGCCGGATCAGCGCCTTCAAGTGATACCCATACTCCCCGGGCCGGGGAGGATGGCTTTTACACCTACCTTAACCAATTGCCGCTAATCCCGCCCGCATGAGCGAGCGGCAGCAGGCCCCGGCGACACGGCCGGTCAGCGACGTTTCGGCGGGCGTCGGCCTGTCGGGCCTGTTCGGCTTGTTCCTGTGGATCGCAATCTGCCGGAACTGGGCGACGATCGCCGATCTTTTTGCCTTTCCCGGCCCGCGCGCGCCGATGTCGGGTGCCTATGCGGCGCTCCTGACCCTGGCTTTCACCAGCCTGCCGATGATCGCCTGGTCGGTTCTCGTCGACAAGGTCCACCGGCGTGCCTCGACCGGCATCGACTGGACCAAGCCTCGCCGTCTCTCGGACACCGTCGACGTGTCGATCACGAAGCTGGCCGGGCTCTGGGCGACCTGGGCGATCATCGGCTTCGCCTATTGCGTGGCGCGCTGGTACTGGCGCGACGGCTATCTATTCGCGATGGACGTGATCGGCGTCGCGGCCGTGCCGCTGTTCGTGCTGTCGGTGCCCTACGTGCTCTGGCTCGACCGCGTGCTGATCAATCCGCGCGACGGCGCCTGGCACTTCGGCGCCATGCTGATCGGGCGCGAGCCTTACGACATCGCCGAGGTCAAGCGGCACCTGCTGGCCTGGACGGTCAAGGGCTTCTTCTGCGCCTTCATGATCTCGATCCTGCCCGGTGGCTTCCGCGCCATCGTCGAGCTCGACTTCGCCAGTATCCCGGCCGATCCGGTGCAACTGTCGTGGCGGCTGATCGACCTGCTGTTCCTGATCGACGTGCAGATCGGCACGGTCGGCTATCTGATGACGCTCAAGCCGTTCGACGCGCAGATCCGCAGCGCCAATCCCTATCTGGCCGGCTGGGTGGCCGCGCTGATGTGCTATCCGCCCTTCATCCTGATGGGCGAGGGCGGGCCGCTATCCTATCACGAGCATAGCGCCGACTGGGGCATCTGGCTGCAGGGCCATACCGCGCTGCTGTGGGTCTGGGGCGCGGTGCTCGTCTTCCTGACCGCTATCTATGCATGGGCGACCGTGGCCTTCGGGCTGCGCTTCTCCAACCTCACCTATCGCGGCGTCCTGACCAACGGCCCTTACCGCTTTACGCGGCACCCGGCCTATCTGTCGAAGAACCTGTTCTGGTGGCTCTCGACCTTGCCGTTCTTCGCGACGACGGGTGCCCTGACCGACGTGGTGCGCAACACCACGATCATGGCCCTCGTCAGCGCGGTCTACTTCTGGCGCGCCAAGACCGAGGAGAAGCATCTGCTGGGCGAGGATCCCAAGTATCGCGCCTATCACGCCTGGATGAGCGAGAACGCGCTGATCACGCGGAGCTTCAACCACCTCGGCCGCAAGCTACGAGAGCGCGGGCAGGCGCAGCAGGTGCAACCCGCCGAATAGCCTCAGAGCGCTTCTTCGCCGCTGATTTCGTAAGCCGTCATTACACGTTCGGTCAGGCCGAAGTCGGCGCGCTCGCGCTTCCATTCGATCATGTGCGGCTGCTCGAAATGCAGCGCTAGCGCCTCGCGCGTGGTCCAGGCTTCGTTGACGCGGATCAGGCCCGGCTCGAGCAGGTCTTCGGCATAGGCATAAGCGAGGCAGCCGACTTCGGCCCGCGTGGCTATCATCACGCGGGCCATCGCCGCGCGCGCCGCAGCCAGATGGGCGACGGGCAGGCGGAAGCTGCCGACCACCACGATCATCGTCAGAAGCGCTCCTCGTAGATACGGCTGAGATCGCCGCCCCACTCGCCGTTGTACTTGTCGAGCAGTCGCTGTGCGGGGACCTTGCCCGAGGCGACGATCTCTTCGAGCGGGGCGATGTAGCTGGTCTCGTTGTCGCCGGCGGCGTTCAGGCGGTTGCGCGCCGAGAGGCCCGAACGCGCGATCGCCACGGCTTCGGCCGCGATGTCGCGCAATTTGCCCCCACCGGGCAGCGGCGCGTCGAGGCCGAGCTTGGGCACGGCGTTGCGCAGCGCCTCGCGGCCTTCCATGTCCCAGCCCTTGACGAGGTCCCAGGCGGCGTCGAGCGCGGTCTGGTCATAGAGCAGGCCGACCCACAGCGCCGGCAATGCGCAGATGCGGTTCCACGGGCCGCCATCGGCGCCGCGCATCTCGAGGAACGACTTGAGCCGGACTTCGGGGAAGGCGGTCGACAGGTGATCGACCCAGTCGCTCATCAGCGGCTTCTCGCCGGGCAGGACCGAGAGCTCGCCCTTGAGGAAGTCGCGGAACGACAGGCCCGAGGCGTCGATGTACTTGCCATCGCGGAACACGAAATACATCGGCACGTCGAGCATGTAGTCGACGTAGCGCTCGTAGCCGAAGCCTTCGTCGAAGACGAAGGGCAGCATGCCCGTGCGGTGCGGATCGGTGTCCGACCAGATGTGGCTGCGGTACGAGAGGAAGCCGTTGGGCTTGCCTTCGGTGAAAGGCGAATTGGCGAAGAGCGCGGTCGCCAGCGGCTGTAGCGCCAGGCCGACGCGGAACTTCTGCGCCATGTCCGCCTCGCTCGCATAGTCGAGGTTCACCTGGATCGTGCAGGTGCGCAGCATCATGTCGAGGCCCATCGAGCCGACGCGTGGCATGTGCCGCAGCATGATCTCGTAGCGGCCCTTGGGCATGATCGGCAGTTCTGCGCGAGTCTTGTCGGGCCACATGCCGAGGCCGAGGAAGCTCGTCCCCGTGCGCTCGCCGATCGCCTTGACCTGTTCGAGGTGACGGCCGGTCTCGGCGCAGGTCTGGTGCAGGTTTTCCAGCGGCGCGCCCGAGAGCTCGAGCTGGCCCGCGGGTTCGAGGCTGACTGCGCCGTCCGGACCCGACATGGCGATGACCTTGCCGCCCTCTTCGACAGGCTCCCAGCCGAATTCCTTGAGTGACAGCAGCAGGTCGCGGATGCCGCCGGGCTCGTCGTAGGACGGCGCGTGGTGGTCCTTGCGGTCGTAGACCAGCTTTTCGTGCTCGGTGCCGATCCGCCAGCGCTCGGCGGGCTTCTCACCCTTGGCCATCGGCTCGGCGAGCTGGCTGACGTGTTCGATCACAGGATCGTTGCGATTTGAAACTTGCCGCGTGCTCATGGCGTGCCGTTAGGTGAGCGCGAATTGTTGCGCCAGCACTATTTGCCGTCCGTTTTGGCACTCTGCGACCAGTCGCCAGCCACGCCCATCCAGAGGGCCGTGGCGGCGATCGTCGCGGTTTCGCCGCGCAGGATCCGCGGGCCGAGCGTGATCGCTCGGGCTTGCGGCAGGGCGCGGATCGTCGCGCGCTCGGTATCGTCGAAGCCGCCCTCGGGACCGACCAGCAGGGCCGCCGCGCCCGCGTGCGCGGCAAAGGCGGCAGCGGCGGGTTCGCCGCCGGCTTCGTCGGCGAAGAACAGCGCGCGCTCGGCCGGCCAGTCGCGCAGCAGCGCTTCGAGCTTCATCGGCGCGGCGATCTCCGGCAGGGCGGTGCGCGCGCACTGCTCGGCCGCTTCGGTGACGATCGTCCGCGCGCGCTCGGCATTGAGCGCATCGGCGACGCAGCGTCGCGTGATCAGCGGCTGGATCCGCCGTACGCCGAGTTCGGTGGCTTTCTCGAGCACGAGATCGAAATTGGGCTTCTTGAGCAGGGCCGCGCAGAGCGTGAAATCGGGCACCTGTTCGCGGTGGCGCAGCAGGGTTTCAGGGGTCAGCGTCAGGTCGCGCTTGCCTGCCGCGGTGACGCGCGCAGCCCATTCGCCGGTCTGGTCATCGCAGAGGATCACGGCATCACCCGCGGTCACGCGCATCACGCGCGTGAGGTAATGCGCGGGCTGGCCGTCGATCAGCACCGCAGCGCCCTCGACCAGCGGGCCGGACACGAACAGACGGGGCGCACTGCGGGGCGGCCAGGCAGGGGTAGCGGGCATGGCGCTGCGATAGCTTGGACGAAGCGCCGACGGAAGCCGGGACCCTCGGGGGAAACCGAATGGCCCGCGGAATCTTTTGGAAACCGTGAAACGTAGGAAAGCGCCAATGCCTCTGTGCGAAAGTTCACACCGTGGGAGTGGGCCGCCGCACAGAGCATCGCGGCGATGAGCCCCATAACGCGTTCATCCGGTTGGCGGATGACGTGAGGGATGACGGCGATGAGCATGGTTTTCGCACTGGTGCTGTTGGGTTGCGCGGACGACGGGACGGCTTGCGAGCGCCTGAGCGCTCAGCCCGAGCGCTATGCGACGCGTGCGCTTTGCGAAGCCGGCCAGGAGAACGCCCTGCAGAGCGACGCGGCGCTCTCTGCCGACTATCCGACCGTGGTGTCGCGTTGTCTGCGCAACGACGCCGCGAATGCTGGCGGCGGTGGCCCGGGAAAGCGCTGAGCGGTCAGATCCGCTTGAGCGCCTCGCGCCGACTGAGGCCGCTGAGCCGCATCTCGTTAGCGGTGACGTAGCGCCGCACTTCGTCGGGATCGACCCGTGCATATTGGCGTAGCGCCCAACCGATCGCCTTGCGCAGGAAGAATTCTTTGGAATCGAGCGACGGTTCGATTGCTGCATAGAGCAGGTCGAGGTCGGTCTCCGCCTTGGCGTGGAGCTGGCAAATGATCGCGCTGCGCCGCTTCCACATGTTGGCGTCATGCGCCCAGGCGCGCATCGCTGCGGTCATCGCCGTGCGATCGTTCTGCAGCAGCGGCCAGAAGCGCGGGCCGGCGATGTTGTCGACGTGGTCCCACCAGGCGCCGGTGACGATCATTTCCGCGTACATCGGCAGGGCTTCGGTCGTCTGGAAGGCCCGGGCATTGCGTAGTCCGGTCAGCTCTATCGCGGCGTAGCGTTGCTCGCGAAACTCGGCCTCATGCCATATTGCCAAGACATCGGCCTGCCAGGCCGCGCTGTCGGCCCAGGCGAGCCCAGCGAACAGCGTCTTGCAGGCCTGCCGCAGCGGCACGGCCGAGACACCGAGATAGGGCATGTTCGATTTCATATAGGCCTGCATTGCCGGCGCGCGGGCGGGATCGGCGATCGCGCGGAGCTGGGCGAGCACGGCGGCGGCGAGGGGCGTGGTCATCGCCTGGGGTTATCGTGCTTTCGCCGCGACGGCGAGACGGTTATGGCCGCGGCATGGCCATCGACATCGTTCCCGACACCGAGCACCGCGGCCTCGTGGCGGCGCTTCCCGCGCGCTTGCGCAACTATGCGCTGCTCGCGCGGTTCGACCGGCCGATCGGCTGGTGGTTGCTGTTCTGGCCCTGCGCCTGGGGCGTCTTGCTTGCTGGCGGAGCGCCGCGCTGGGACCTGATCCTGTGGCTGCTCGCCGGCGCGATCGCCATGCGCGGCGCGGGCTGCGTCTACAACGACGTGGTCGACGCCGATCTCGACCGGCAGGTGGCGCGCACGGCATCTCGCCCCGTGGCCAGCGGCGCCGTCGGCAAGAAGGCCGCCTGGGTCTGGCTGCTGCTGCTTTGCGCGATCGGCCTGGTCGTCTTGCTGCAGCTCCGCTGGCAGGCGCAGCTCGTCGCGCTCGGCTCGATCGCGCCGGTCGCCGCCTATCCGTTCATGAAGCGCATCACCTGGTGGCCACAGGCCTGGCTGGGCCTGGTGTTCTCCTGGGGCGCGCTGGTCGGCTGGACCGAGCTGCGAGACGACAACTGGATGGTGCTTGCCGCGCTCTATGCCGGCGCGATCGCCTGGGTCATCGGCTACGACACGATCTATGCGCTGCAGGACCGCGAGGACGACGCTCTGGTCGGTATCCGCTCGAGCGCGCGCGCCATGGGGGCACACGTGCGCGGCGGGGTGGCGATCTTCTACGCTTTCGCCATTGCCCTATGGGTGCTGGCCTTCTGGCTGCTGCGCCCCGACTGGCTGTCGCTGCTCGCGCTGGCACCTGCCGCGGTGCATCTCGCCTGGCAGGTGCTCACGCTCGATACCGATGACGGCGCCAACCCGCTTGCGCGGTTCCGTTCGAACCGGTTTGCCGGCTTGCTCGTGGCGCTGGCCTGCTGGGTCGTCGGCAACGCCTGAAGCGCTTACTCGTAGCAGACGAGTTCGAACTCGATCCCGTCCCAGTCGAAGAAGTAGAACCGCCGGCCCGGGTCGTAGTCGTCGTGGCCGAAGGGTTCGAGGCCTGCTTCGATCACCACGGCCTCCGCCGCGGCGAGATCGTCGACGACCAGTCCGACGTGGTTGAGCGGTTGTCCCTTGCGGAAGCGCGGGGCGCCCTCGTACCGGTTGTCGGCACTACCGCCGAAGTGGCCCGAATAGAGCGCGATGTAGGAGCTGTCGTTGCCGACGTGCAGCGACCAGCCATCCAGCGCCGAAGCGCCGCGCCAACGCTCGTGCCAGCCGCAGAGCTGCTCGAGCAGTTCTGCGCTGCGCTGCGGATCGGAGACGGTCAGATTGGCATGTTCGATATGGCCATTGGGCATGCGTTTCCTCCTGTGGTTCGATGGGTGGGGAATCGATCGCTTGCCCATGATGCAACCTCAAGTTAACTTGAGGTCAAGTCTCAAAGGACTCGTCGCGCGTGGACCGCAATGATCTCATCCCCATCGGCACCTTGGCCAAGCGTACGGGCCTCGCGGTCTCGGCGATCCGGTTCTACGAGAGCAAGGGGCTGCTGACCTCGCTGCGCACTGCGGGTAACCAGCGGCGCTTTCTGCGCTCGGATATCCGTCGGCTGAGCTTCATCCTGATCGCCCAGCGGCTGGGCCTCGGCCTGGTCGAGATCGAGCAGGCGCTGTCGACCCTGCCGCAGGGTCGCACACCGACGCTATCCGACTGGCAGCGGATCAGCCGCTCGCTGCGCGGCGAACTCGATGCGCGCATCAATCTGCTGACGCGCACGCGTGCCAAGCTCGACGAGTGCATCGGCTGCGGCTGCCTGAGCCTCGATCGCTGCCGGCTCTACAACAAGGACGACCGCGCGGGCGTAGCAGGAGCCGCCGGTCCGCGGTTCGTGCTCGATTGACTATTCGGCGGCGGCCAGCAGATCGGTCGCCGCAGTCAGATCGACGCTGACCAGACGCGAGACGCCCTTTTCGACCATGGTCACGCCGAACAGGCGGTGCATGCGGCTCATCGTCACGGCGTTGTGCGTGACGATCAGATAGCGCGTGTCGGTTTCGGCGGTCATGGCCTCGAGCAGGTCGCAGAAGCGTTCGAT
>SECS01000048.1 GCA_004211435.1 Novosphingobium sp.
TCGCGGAATTCCTTGGCCCAGGCGGGATCGCCCATGAGTTTGCAGAGGCCGTTCCAGTGGCCCTTGGTGGTCATGAACAGGTAGATGTGTCCGTCCTTGGCGGCAAACGAGGTGCCCGGACCACCCATGTCGTAGGCCGTGCGCTCGTCGCTGGGATCGGCATCGCCGGCGACCATGCGGTCGAGCACGCAGTCGATGCGATTGAGCTGCACCTCCACCTCGGACAGGTCGATGAACTGGCCTCTGCCGGTCTTGCGCTGGCGATGGAGCGAGGCGAGCGTGGCCATGGCCGCGTCGATCGCGCTTTCGTAGTCGGGCAGGAAGCGACCGGCGCCTTTCAGCGGCGGCTTCTCGTGCGGCATCTCGCTGGGCGAGTGATAGGCCCAGCCGCCGGCGTTGATGACGTTGATCGAGCGTGCGTTCTGCCACTCGGCAGGGGCGCCCTGGCCGAAGGGGGTGATCGCGCAGTGGACGAGGTGGGGGTGCGCCGCTGCGACCTCTGCCGGTGTCAGGCCGTGCCTGGCGCCCCAGGCTTCGTCGTGATCGTCGATCAGCCCGTTGGCGCGCGCGAGCAGCTTGTCGAGCGTGGCGCGGTCCTCGGGGCTCGCGAGATCGAGCACGACCGACTTCTTGTTGGTGTTGAGGAAGGCGAACAGTGCGGACTCGCCGTTCTTGAACGGGCCCATATGCCGCGTCGGCGCGCCGCCGGGACGTTCGACCTTGATCACCGTCGCGCCGAAATCGGAGAGCAGCTTGCCGGTGTTCTCGCCGGCCGGACGCTCGGCGATCTCGATCAGGGTGATGCCGGCGAGGGCGCCCAAAGTCTCACCAGGGCGTGTAGCTGTCATTTGCGGTGTGCTCCCAGCCGCTTGCGGACGAGGCCGTCGATCTCGACCCAGTCCGAGCTCGGATAGATCGGCGCGTTGCGCGTCGCTTCGTCGAGCCGCGCCAGGTCTTCCGCGTCGAGCACGACGTCGACCGCGCCGAGGTTGTCCTCGAGCTGATGGGTCTTGGTCGCGCCGAGCAGGACGCTGTCGACCTGCGGCCGCGTCAGCAGCCAGGCGATCGCCAGCTGCGCCATCGAGCAGCCCTTCGCCTTGGCGATCTCCTCGAGGATCGGCAGCAGCGCGAAGGCCTGGTCGCGGTCGAACTTCAGCCAGTCGAAGTTGGCGAAGCGGTTGTCGTCCTTCTGCATGTCCTCGGCGGTGTATTTGCCCGCGAGGAAGCCGTAGGCGAGGGGGCTCCAGACGGTCATGCCGAGCCCGAAATGCCGCATCATCGCCGTGGTGTCGCGCTCGACATCGCGGCCGAGCAGCGAATAGTACATCTGGCCGTGGCTGAACCGCGCGAGGCCGCTGGCCTTCTGCTCGGCGATCGCATTGGCCACTTCCCAGGCCGGCCAGTTCGAATAGCCGATATAGCGGACCTTGCCCGCCTTCACGACCGCGTCGAGCGCTTCGAGCGTTTCCTCGAGCGGGGTGAAGACGTCGGTCTTGTGGACGATGTAGTAGTCGATCCAGTCGGTGCCGAGCCGCTTGAGGCTCTGGTCGACCGACCACAGGATGTGCCGGCGGGAGAGCCCCGAATGCAGCAGCTCGCGGTTGCCCGCCCCGCGGTTGCCGACCTTGGTCGACAGGACCACGCGGTCGCGGTGCGGCTTGAGCGCGGCGCCGAGCAGTTCCTCCGACTGGCCGCTGGCATAGACGTCGGCGGTGTCGAAGTAGTTGATGCCGGCGTCGAGCGCCTTGCCGACGAGTTCGTCCGCGAGCTCGGGGCCGACCTTGTAGAAGGCGCCGAGCGACTTGTCGCCCTGGGTGAACGTGGATCCACCCAGGGCGAGACGCGAGACGATCAGGCCCGTCGAACCGAGCTGCGTGTACTGCATCAGGGCTTCGCGCGGCCGCCGAAGCTCAGGCGCCAGTCAGGCGGGAAGCGCAGATCGTTGTCCTTGACCGAGTTGGCCAGGCCCTTTTCCATGACGTCGTCGCCCAGGCCCTGGTCCATGCCGCCGGCGTCGTCGGTCATGATCGGCTTGAGGCCTTCGAGGAAGCCGGTCAGCAGCGAGCCCATGTATTCGCCGCGGTACTGCTTGTAGATCTCGAAGAAAGTCTTCTGCGCGACGACCGTGTCGTTCGGGCGCGTCATCGAGCAAGACAGCGCGTACTTCATCGTCTCCTCCTCGAGCTTCTCGCGCGGGACGACCGAGTTGATGAAGTTGCTGTCGTACATCTGCTGGGCCGTGAAGGGACGGCCGGTGAAGACCATCTCCATGAACTTGCGCACGCCCATCATCTCGCACCAGGTCCACATGCGCGGCCCCCAGCCGACGTAGCGGAAGGCGGCGTGGCCGAACAGCGCGTCGTCCGACGAGACGACGATGTCGGCATCGCCCGCGAGGTAGAAGTGCCAGCCGTAGTTGTAGCCCTTGCACTCGAGAATCGAGATCTTCTTGAAGTTCTGCAGCGAGCGGCAGCCGAAGCTGTCGTCGGCGTAGAGGTTGGTGATCGAGCCGAGGAAGCGGTACGAACCGGCCGGCGGATACTTGACCGAGCCGTCCTCGGGGATCTTGAATTCGTGGAGCAGCGAGGTGCCCGGCTGCGGGTTGAGCATGCCGTCCTGTTCCTCGAGGTCGGCGCCCGAACCCAGGTGCTTGCCTTCGCCGCGGATCACCAGGACCTTGACGTCATCGTCGATGTTCGCGCGGTGGACCAGTTCGGCGAAGCGCAGGCGCGCGGCGATCGTCGGCGCGTTGAGCGCGTCGGGCCGGTTGAGCGTGATCGTTGCGATCTTGGTCTTCGGATCCTTCGAATAGAGGACCAGTTCCTCGGCCGGCGGCCGGCGCAGGGTTGCTCGCATGAAATCTCTCCCGGTTGGCGGACGGCAAGGGGGTGCCGTTCGCGTGTTTTGGTTCTTTGCGCAGTTCGGGCGCGCCCACCAAGGACGCGCCCGCAATTTCATCGACTAAGCGTGCGGCGCATCAGCAATCGCGCTGGAGCTTTTCCCAGTTCGGCAGCTTGGGGCCCATCGCCATGTACTTGTCGATCGTCTTCTCGAAGTGACGGACGCGGATTTCCTGATAGTCGCCGAGCGTGATGCCGGGCTTGGCGCTGGCTTCGAGGCCTTCCTGCTGGGCATAGAGGTTGTCCGTGTCCTGATCGAGGATGTGGCCGAACCCGGGGTCCATGCCGACGGCTTCGGAGAACGACTGGTGGTCTTCGAGGATCTCGACCTCGGCGGTCTCGACCTCGGTGCCGTCCTTGGGCCGCGGGCGCATGAACATCACTTCGTAGATCGTGCGGCGATGGTCTCGCGCGTCGGGACGGAAGCGATAGATCATCGGCAGCGAAATGCCCGGGAACAGGAACAGGTTCGGGAAGAACGTGTAGCTGTAGGTGTCGAGCAACTCTGTGTCCGAGACGTGGCTGAGATCGGTCTTGGTCGCGGTTTCGAACATGTTGCGGAACATGTCGGCCATGACCTGGCGCGCGCGCTCGCCGTCTTTCAGCTGCGGCTTCTGCCCGCCCATCGACGAACTGTCGCCCATGGTGAAGTTCTCGACGATGTCCTGTTCGGAATACTTGCCGTAGAGCTTGGGGCTGACCACGCCGAGCGTCGAGATGAAGCGGTCGACGTGATCCTCGTACCAGTCGTACTGCGAGTTCACGTCGCCGTTGGCCGGTGCCACCTGCGGGTGCGTGTCGCCGACGTGGTAGGCCTCCATGAAAGCCTCCATCGTCAGCTTCCAGTTGGCCGGGTAACTCTTCTGGACGTGCAGGTAGATGTAGCGGTCCTCGAGCTTCCAGGCCTTCATGTGCTCCATGATTTCCTTGCCGAGGTATTCGGCCAGGCTCGGCGCGTCGGGATCCATGTTGATCCAGACGAAGCCGCCCAGCCGCTCGACGCGCGCCTCGGGCAGGCACATCTTGCGATCCTGGGTATGGCTGAAATCCCACTTTTCCGGGATTTCCTTGAGACTGCCGTCGAGGTTCCAGGTCCAGCCGTGGAACGGGCACTTGAGGTTGTTCGAGAAGCCCGCGGTGCCCGAGGGCTTGAGCTTCGTGCCGCGATGCAGGCACGAGTTGAAATGGGCCTGGATCTGGTCCTCGCCGCTGCGCGTCACGACGAAGGAGTAGGGCCCGAGATCGTAGACGTAATAGTCGCCGACGTCGGGGATGTGCTCCTCGCGGCAGGCCATCTGCCAGGTGCGCGTCCACATGCGGTCGAACTCGCCTTGGGCGAATTCGGCGGTGGTGTAGCGTTCTTTCGAGATATCCTCGCTGCCGAGGTATTCGTAGCTCTCGCTGGCGGCCCAGGCAGGGGCGGCGACCTTGTCGCGCGCGATGATCTCCTGCGTGGTCTCGGCCGGGCACCGGGCCTCACCGGGCTTCAGCTTGCCGGTTTCGACGTTCATTAGGCGTGACTCCTTATTCCGCGGCTTCGAGCGCGGGGGAATGGTGGGATTGGTTGAGTGCGGGCGAGATCCGCTGGATCGCGCCATCCTTCATCACGAGCGCAATGCGCCCATGGTCCGTCAGGAGTGACACGTCGGCCAGCACGTCGCCATTGACCAGGATCAAATCGGCGAGCTTTCCGGCTTCCAAGGTGCCGAGACCGTCGCCGTCCATCATCGCGCGGCCGCCGTTGCGGGTGGCGCAGATCAGCGCTTCCGCGGCCGAGTAGCCGTAGTATTGCATGAACAGCGCGATGTCCTTCGCCTGCTCGCCCTGCTTCGACCAACCGAAGCCATAGTCGCCGCCGATCAGGTGGCGGATGCCGCGCTTGCGCAGTTCGGTGTGAGTCCTCGCCGAGTTCTCCAGCAGTTCGCCGATGCCCATGTAGCCGCCGATTTCGGCCGAAAGGCCGTTGCCAGCGGCTTCGCCGGTCATGATCTGGTGGAGCAGGCCGACCGTCGGCGAAACGAAGATGCGGTCTTTCGCCTCTTCCATCAGGTCGAGCATTTCCTCGTCGGAGAACTCGCAGTGGAACAGGCCGTCGACGCCGGCGCGGACGCAGTGCTTCGAGCCCTCGACCGAGCGCGTGTGCGCGTTGATCTTGCGGCCGAGCCCGTGCGCCGTGTCGGCCGCGACCTTGATCTCCTCGAAGGTCATCGGCGTCGAATTGCCGGGGGTCGAGGGGTAGAACGGGTCGCCCGAGACATCGAGCTTGATGTTGTCGATGCCCTCGCGGATCTGGAAGCGCACGGCCTTGCGCATTTCCTCGACGCCGTCGACGATCTGCGACGGGCCGCCGGGCCGGAGGTCGTGCTCCTTGCTCTCGTCGCCCATGGCGCCGGTGACGCTGAGCTCGAGTCCGCCGGCGCGAATGCGCGGGCCGGGCAGGCGGCCGGCGTTGACTTCGTTGCGCACGGCGACGGCGAGGCGGAGCTTGGCTTCCGAAGCGCCATAGGAACTTGTGAAGCCCATTTCGATCAGCGCCTTGGCACCGCGCGCGGCGGTGAAGACCTGTTCCTCGGGCGTCGGCGTGATCAGGTTCTCGGTCGCGCAGACACCTTCGAACGAGAGGTGGGCGTGGCCCTCGGTCATGCCGGGCATGCAGAACAGGCCCGTCGCGTCGATCTCGCTATCGGCCTGCGCGCTGGCTGCTGCCGCACCGACGGCGGCAATCTTGTTGCCATCGACGAGCAGGTTGCCCTGGAACGGCTTGGCGCCGGTCGCATCGAAGATGGTGGCGTTGCGGATAAGTGTCGTGGCCACTGGCCTCTCCTCGTCGCGGCGCCCGGGGAGCCCTAAGGCGCTGCAAATTTGCTGTTCTGTCCAATAGGCTCAGAGCAGACTACGCCAAATGACTGGTAGGGCAGAAGTGGTTTTCCATGGCGGTGGCCAATCGATCACATCGGCCATCGGCAAATTGACAAGGGGGTCTGTACTGCTAAGAACTTGGTCAGCAAATTGAGGTCTGGCGGGTGCGCCCGCAGTCAACTGATGCCGCCCGCAGGAGCCTTTGCGCCGTGAGGGATTCTTGGGCATGGGGAGCAATGATTCCGCGAGGCGGATCGAGGAGGGTTGTCGAAGTGGGTAATCTCAAGGTCACGATGACGGACGTCAACGGCGTGTCCAAGACGTTCGATGGGGTCGAGGAAGGCACTAGCCTGATGGAGCTTGGCAAGCGGAACGACGTTGCCGGCATCATGGGCGATTGCGGCGGCGGCTGCGCCTGCGCCACCTGCCATGTCTATGTCGATGGCGACTGGTTCGCCAAGGTCGGCGAGCCCGACGACATCGAGTTCGCCATGCTCGACATGGTGGCCGACGTCATGAAGCAGAACAGCCGTCTCGGCTGCCAGATCAAGATGTCGCCCGAGATCGACGGCATCGAGGTCACCGTCGCGCCCGCATCGAGCTACTGAAGGTCCGGCTATTGACCTTACGGTCGGGGCCGTATCGGGCCTCGGCCGCCAGGCATCGCTCCGGCGCTGAGCTGGGCCTTACCTCTTGGGACAAGCCGTGCTTCGAAGGTGGGCATGGCTTATCCGCGCGCCGGTTTCCATGATAGGATGAAACCCGAGTGGGGCCGGTCTTGCCGGCCTCGCTACGCATTGAAACCAGATTTTGGCGAGTAGGATCAGGGCTATGGCATCGACGACGGAAACCCAGACTTCGGAACGCCCGCCGTCCGAGAGGTTGCCCCTGAGCGCCGAAGAGCAACGCCTGATCGAAGAGGGCACGCTCAAGGATCACGCGATCCAGGCTCACCCGCGCGACTTCTATCGCGCCATGCGCAAGGGGCAGCCGATCTATCACGACAAGGGCCTGAACTCCTGGCTGGTCACGCGCCACGAGGACATCTGGGCGGTCCAGTCGGACCCGATCACCTTCTCGGTCCAGCACGGTTACCACGAGCAGCAGGCTCGCGGCATGCAGGACGAGTTCCGCAACTACCTGCGCGAGCATGGCGGCGGCTATTTCCCCGACGCGATCATGTCGGACCCGCCGTACCACACGCGCATCCGCAAGCTGATGGAGCGCGCGTTCACCGCGCACCGCGTCAAAGAGCTTGAGCCGCGTCTCCACGCCATCGTCCGCGACCTCATCGCCGAATTCGCCGACAAGGGCTCGTGCGATGCCGTGCGCGACATCTCGCAGCCGCTGACCATCCGCGTCATCGTCGAGCAGATGGGCCTCGACCACGGCATGGAAGACAAGATCATCGAATGGTCGATGGCGGTCACCGCGCAGATCGGCGCGATGCAGAGTCGCGAGACCATGCTGGCCAATGCCGCCAAGATCGCCGAACTCCAGCAGTACCTGATCGGCAAGATGAAGGACCGCGAGGCCGAGCCGCGCGAGGACATGATCTCCGACATCGTCCATGCCTCGGTCACCAACGAGGACGGCACGGTCGAGAAGCTGACCTTCGATGAGGCCGTCTCGCTGATCCGTGCGATGGTCATCGCCGGCAACGACACCACCGCGACCGCGATCGGCAACCTGTTCTACGTGCTCGCGACCAAGCCGGGCATGATGGAAACGCTGCTCGAAGTCGCCGAGGACGATCGCCGCATGAACCGCTTCGTCGAGGAGCACCTGCGCAACGAGCCGCCGGTGCGCGCGCTGTCGCGCATGGCCGTCAAGGATGCCGTGGTGAACGGCACGCTGATTCCGGCCGGTTCGCACATGCTGCTGGTCTACGATAGCGGCAATGACGACGAGACCGTGTTCCCCGAACCGCGCAAGTTCGACATGGACCGCCCGAACCTCGGCCGTCACGTCGGCTTCGGCGGCGGTCCGCACCGCTGCGTCGGCCTCGCGCTCGCGCGCATGGAGGTCAAGCTCGCGGCGCAGGAAGTCGCGCGCCAGCTCAAGAACATCAAGCTCGCGATCCCTGAGAGCGAGATCACCTATCTGCCGACCGTGGCCACGCACACCATCGAGTCGCTGCCGATCACCTACGACAAGCGGTGATCCGGCTCGGCGGGAGGCGTGCCGGTATGCCTCCCGCTTCGAGTGTTGCGCAAATGCTGCGGTGGCGTGTCGAAATCGCCCCGTGAGGCAAAAGGCACGTGACACTCACGTTCCAAATGAATCAATAGAGCGGCAATAATCGAGGGCGTCAGAACGCTTTCGGACAATAACGCATATGCCGTCGTTTCGATAAAACAAGATTTTGCGCCCGAGCGTGAAATGAGGAGGAACCTATGAGGAAGTTGATCGTCGCCGGTCTTATGGCTGGGGTCTCGGTGCCGTTTGCGCCTGCCTATGCCCAGGACGTTGCCGATACGAGTGCCAGCGGTGATGAGATCATCGTGACGGCCCGTCGTCGCGAGGAAAGTCTGTCGAAAGTGCCGATCGCGATCACCGCGATCTCGGGCGCGGACCTCGCCAAGCGCGCGATCAACAACGAGAACGACTTGCAGTCGGCCGTGCCCGGCCTCGTCATCCGCCAGAACGGTGGCGTCCACTCGTTCAACTATTCGATCCGCGGCCAGAGCGTCGACACCTTCACCAACTCGCCCCCGAGCGTGCTGCCCTATGTGAACGAAGTGCAGATCGTCACGCACAACGCCTCGACCTTCTATGACATGGGCGGCATCCAGGTCCTCAAGGGCCCGCAGGGTACGCTGTTCGGTCGCAACGCCACGGGCGGCGCGGTGCTCTACCAGACCGCCAAGCCCGGCGACGAGTTCGGCGGCTACGTCCAGGGCCGCTATAGCTCTTACGATGCGCGCAATCTCCAGGGCGCGGTGAACCTGCCGCTGGGCGAGATCGGCGCGCTGCGCGTCGCCGGCAGCCTGACCGGCGGCGGCGCCTTCGTGCGCGACTACTTCACCGGCGAGAAGTACGGCGATCTCGACCAGAAGTCGGTCCGCGTCTCGCTCAAGCTGACACCGACCGCAGGCTTCACCAACACGACCGTGTTCCAGTACACCGACGAGGACGGCACCAACACGCCGTACCAGCTGTGGTCGGTCAATCCGGTGAACTGCGCCAACCCGGCGAACGGGACAGCGGCCTACTGCCTGCTCAATCCGGCGACGAGCCCGGGTCTGGTCGCCTATCTCGCGACCCATCCGGCGGTGTTCCAGGGTGGCCTCAACGCTGCGGTTGCGTTGCAGCGCCAACTTGGCCCCTGGCAGAGCCTGGCGTCCTATCCGCCCTATCACAAGGCGAGCAGCACCTACGTCATCAACACCACCGAGTTCGAGCTGAGTTCGGACATCACGTTGAAGAACATCTTCGGCTACAACCGCGCCAAGTCCGACGACGGCTACGACTACGACGGCTCGCCCTACCACTTCTTCGAGACCCAGGGCACGCTGACGGCGAACGAGGTCAAGGTCGTCCCGACCAACGGCTTCCGCCTGAACACCCGCCAGATCTCCGACGAGCTCCAGCTCCAGGGCAAGGCGATCGACGGCCGGCTCGACTACGTCGTGGGCTTCTACTACCTCAACCAGCGTGACCGGATCGTCTCGAACCTGACCTTCGGTCAGCCGATCTTTGCGGCGCCCTTCGCCTATACCGCGCAAATCTCGACCGAATCGGTCGCGGGCTTCGCCCAGGCCTCGTTCAAGGTCACCGACCAGTTCAGCCTGACCGGCGGCTTCCGCTACACCCACGACAAGACCGAGATCTTCCAGCTTCCGGGCTCGGCCTTCCTGCCGTTCTTCCCGGGCACCGAGAAGACTTCGGCCAGCAAGCCGAGCTGGACCGTCAGCCTCGACTACCAGGTCACGCCCGAACTGATGGTCTACGTCGCGCACCGCGGTTCGTGGCGTGCCGGCGGCTACAACTATTCGGTCACCCCGCTCAACGTCACCGCGGCGAGCGGCGGGAACCTGTTCCTGCCCGAGACGACGCAGGACATCGAGGGCGGCATCAAGTATTCGGGCAGCAGCCTGGGCGTGCCGGTGACCTTCAATGCCGACGTGTTCAACCAGTGGGTCAAGAACATCCAGCGCTCGGCCTATATCCTCACCGCGAACGGCGTTTCGCTGCTGACGGTCAACGTGCCCAAGGCGCAGATCACCGGCTTCGAGGTGGACTTCTCGGTGCGGCCGACCGAGTACCTGCAGTTCGGCGCTTCGGGCAACTACACCAATGCCCGCTACACCAGCAACGCGGTGTCGATCCTCGGCTCGACGATCAACTACGGCCCCTTCGCCGACGTGCCCAAGTGGAGCGGCACGGTCTTCGCCGAAGTCGGCGTGCCGCTGGGCGATGCCGGCAAGCTGACCCTGCGCGGCGACGCCTATGGCCAGACCAAGATGAACTTCTCGAACGTCGGCGATACGGTGAACCCGAACACGACCCTGCCGGGCTACGCGCTGTTCAACGCGCGCCTGACCTGGTCGGAGATCATGGGCTCGAAGCTCTCGGCCTCGGCCTTCGTGCGCAACCTCGGCAACCGTCGCTACTGGTCGGGCGGCAACGCCGCGTCGAACGGCGGCAACACCAACGTCGTCAATCCCGGCCTGCCGCGGATGTGGGGCGGGGAGCTCCGTTTCGAGTTCTGATAGTAACCACTATCGCCAGGGCGATCCAACTCGCGCTTGCAGGGGGCCGCACAACCGTCATGGTTGGGCGGCCCTTTTGCATGATGATTCCCCAGGAACGCCAAGGGCTGGAGAGCGCAGGATGGACGAAGCGGCATGGCGCGGCGGTTTGGCCGAGCATTACGACTACATGCTCACGCAGAAGCCCGAGGACCCGAACATGCGCGAAAGCGCCTCGGTCTGGATTTTCGAGGAGAACGGCGAGTTCGCCTTTCCCCGCAACGGGCTCGAGGCGATAGGCTCGGTCTGGGAAAACCACCGCTACGATTGCAACTTCGCTTTCGCCGATGGCCGCGCGCTGTTCGAAAGCAAGTTCGACGGTGCCAGCCATTCGCCGATCGGGCGTGATGGCCGCGCGACGATCCTGGGCTCTGGCGGGCTGCAGTTCGAATGCGTCGAACCCTACAAGCGCTGGAAGGTCCGCTACGAAGGCACGCCGATCGACACGACTTCGGCACATATCGCCGCGGGCACGGTCGATCGCGAGCGGACGACGCCGCTGCGCTACGAAGTCGACCTGGAGATGGTCGCGCCGGCCTGGGTGCAGGACAACACCCCCGAGGCCCTGGCGCGGATGAGCGAGCGCGAACGCACCGATGCCGGCCTGATGGGCTTCGGCTATCGCATGGAGCAACTGTTCCGCGGCACCGGCACGCTGTGGATCGATGGCAAGGAGCGCAAGTTCAATGCCGTCGGCAACCGCATCCACCGCCAGTCGGTGCGTCCGCTCGAGGCCTTCCGCGGACACTGCTGGCAGGCCGCCGTCTTCCCCGACGGTCGCGCGTTCGGCTATATCGCCTATCCGCCGGCCGAGGACGGATCGACCTACAACGAGGGCTACGTCTTCCAGGACGGCAAGTGGTATCCGGCTACGGCGACAACGATCCCCTGGCTCAGCGATCTCGATCCCACGGGCGGCAACACCTCGCTCGAATTGCAGTCCGAACTCGGCATCACCCGCATCGAGGGTGCGGGCTGCCTCAACACCTTCAAGGTGGGCAGCGAGGGCGAACTCGCGGGCTTCGCGCTCAACCAGGGCGGCACCAAGTATACCTGGGACGGCCAGACCGCCTACGGCATGATCGAGCGCTCGACCTGGCTCAACAAGGTCGGAGGATGAGCCGCATGGCGATGCCGCAGGACTGGGCGGGCGGGCTCGAATCCGAACTCGACGGGCAGATCCTGCCCGGACGGCCCGAAGATCCCGAGATGCGCGAGAGCGCGTCGATCTGGCTGTTCGAGGAGAACGGCGCTTTCGCCTTTCCGCGCATCGGCCTCGAAGCGCAGGGCGCGGTCTGGGACCGGCATCGCTACGACGGCAATTTCGCCTTTCCCGACGGGCGCATCCTGCGCCTGAGCAAGCGCGCGCCGACCCTGCCTTCGGATACGGGCGTGCTCGGCGCTGGCGGGCTGCGCTTCGAATGCATCGAGCCGTTCCGCAAATGGCGCGTGCGGCTCGACGACGAGGCCTATGACAGCCGTGTCGAGGAGCAGATCGCCGGCCGCTTCCGCGTCTTCGCCGACAGCGAGGTCGATCCCGCGCTGCGCAAGGTGCCGGTGAAGTTCGACGTCGAGATCGAGATGGCGACCCCGGGCTGGACCCAGGATCTGCGCCCCGACAAGCTCGCCGGCATGACCGAGGCCCAGCGCACCGACGCCGGCCTGATGGGCTTCGGCTGGCGGGTCGAGCACACGTTCCGCGGCGAGGGCGAGTTCACCGTCGATGGCGAGACGCGCTCTTTCCGCGCGGTCGGCAATCGCATCCACCGCCAGTCGGTGCGGCCCATGGGCGCCTTCCGCGGTCACTGCTGGCAGGCGGCGGTGTTCCCCGACGGCCGCGCCTTCGGCTATTGCGCCTATCCCCCGCGCGAGGACGGCAGCACCTACAACGAGGGCTACATCTATCAGGACGGCCGCATGTACGCGGCGCGGGCCACCAGGATCCCGTTCCTGCGCAACGTGATGCCGCGGGGCGACGACGTTTCGCTCGAACTCGAATCCGAACTCGGCATCACGCGGATCGCGGGGGTGACCACCTTGGGCACCTTCCACGTCGGCAATCCCGGGGTAAATGGCATGACCAACAACCAGGGCGGCGCGCGCTACACCTGGGACGACCAGTCGACCTATGGGATGATCGAAAGGTCGTCGCCGGCGGAGCTCTGCACGATCGTCGGGTAAGAGGCCTATGCCTGGGCGTGCTCGATCCCGAACTCGTCCATCTTGCGGTAGACCGTCGAGCGGCCGATCTTGAGGCGCCGCGCGACCTCGCTGATCCGGCCGTCGTAGCGGTTCACCGCGATGCGGATGATTTCGGCCTCGATCTCCTCGAACGGCCGCATGTGGCCATCCGCGGCGAAGAGCGAGAAACTGGCCTCGGTTTTCTGCGCGGCAGCTTCGCAATCACAGGCGGCGTGCGGGACGCAGATCGTCGCGATCCGATCGGCGAGGTCGCTGATGAACGGCGATGGTTCGGCATGTCGATATCGCGTGAGATCGTCGCCCCGCGCTTCGTAAAACCAGGACTCGTCCCAATGGGATGCGTCCATCACATAGGCTTCTGCGCTCCGAACCACGACGTAGCTCCCTTTTTTGGCTGGCCTCATTCGGCCGGCAGGGAGCTTTTCGCCGGGTTCGCTGTCCCAGTCTGTGACATTAGCCACACTCTGAATAATAAAGATTTTACCAAATCATCGGCGCGGTACGGCCGGATCTACCGCGGCGCGGCCCGCGAAGGTCACGAGGCTCTCCGCTCCGTCGCGGCCGACCGCGGCGACGCCGAAGAACAGATCGTCGACAGGCTTGTCTTCGAGAACGATCGTCGTCGCGCCTTCGACGATCTGCGAGCCAGTCCAGTCGCGCGCGTCCTGCTCGCGCCAGCGCACGACATAGCGGACGGCGCCGGGCACCGCCGCCCAGGCCAGCGTCGTGTTGCGGCTGAGTGCGCCCGCGGCCTGGACACGGGCCGGAGCGGCCGGTGCTTTCGCCAGCCGCGCGAGCGTGGCGACGTTGATCGCGGTGACCTTGGCGAGATAGTCGAAATCGACGCCTTCCACCGTGTCGCCATAAGCACGGCCGTTCTCGCTACGGACGTACTGGTGCTGGCGATCCCAGTTCTCGGCGCCCACGGTGAAGCGTACCGCCGGATAGCCGAGCGCGAGGAACGGCTCGTGATCGCCGCCGCGTCCGAAGCGGTCGGGCCGGCGCGCGACGATCACATCAAGCCCACCGGGCAGGGCTTCGGCCACATGGTCGACCGCCTTGGCGAGGGCGCGGCTGGGGCCGTCGTCCTCGCTGCCGTCGCCGCGGCGCTGCTGCGCTTCGACCAGGCTCTCGGCCTTGCCGACGCCTTCGGAAAATACGCGGACCCGGTCGCCCGCCGCGACGCCGCCCTGGCCCACCGAATTGCCGACGATGTCGTTGTTGAGCATGGCGTCGACCTGCCAGCCGCGCGCCTTGGCAGTATCGGCGAGTAGGGTGCCGCCCCACAGGCCCTGCTCCTCGCCCGAGAAGACGGCATAGACGATCGTCGCCTCGAAGCGCTGCTTCGAGAGAATCCGCGCCGCCTCGAGCACGAGCGCGACACCAGAGGCATCGTCGTTGGCGCCCGGCGCATCGGCCTTGGAATCCATCACGTCGCCCGCCATCGAATCGATGTGTGCGCCGACGATGACGTAGCGGTTGGGATCGGTGCCGCGCTGAATGCCGAGCACGTTCTCGACCACGACGCCATCGGGCGCGCGCGGCCCGACGAAGCGCCGCGCGATCCGCTCGACCGTCACGCATTGCCCGCAAGCCTTGCCGATCCGCGTCAGTTCCGCCGCCGCCCAGTCGCGCGCGGCGCCGATGCCGCGCTTGGGGTCGCTGGTGGTCGACAAGGTATGGCGGGTGCCGAAGCCGACGAGCCGGGTGACGTCGGTGCGCAGCCGGTCGGGCGAGGGGCGTTCCTGCGCAGCGACGGGACTGGCGGTAACGGCAAGCAGGGCGGGGAAGAGAAGGGCGCGCATGCGGGGGCTCCGGCTGGGCTGGGCGGTCATATTGCCCGCTCCGCGCCGAGGCGTCATCCCAGGATTGCCGCCGCCACCTCGGCCGGACGCTCGATATGGAGCATGTGCCCCGCGCCGGCGAAATCGATCCGCCTCACCTGGGGCGCGGCGCCTGCGATCACGTCGGCGATGAGACGCATGTCGGCGACGTCGCGCTCGCCGGTGAGCAGCAGCGCGGGCATGGCGAGAGTGTGAAGCCGTTCCAGGTCGGGCAGTTCCATGCGCTGCGGATCGCGGATCCACTGCCTTCCGTGGTAGGCGTCGATCGCATGGCGCAGGTCTTCGGCGGCGGCGCTCTCGCGAACCACGGCAAACATCGGGTGCTGGAACCAGCGTTCACGCGCGCCCGCCAGGTCACCGTCGCGCGCCGCGCGCGACACCTCGTGCCAGAGGCCTTTCCACCCGGCCGACCACTCCCAGCCGACTATGGCCGGGCTGATCAGGATCAGCCGCGAGACGCGCGTCGGATGGCTGAGCGCGAAATTGAGCGCGACGCCGCCGCCCATCGACAAGCCGAGCACGGCGGCGCACTCGATGCCGAGGGCGTCGAGCACGGCGAGCAGGTCGTCGCTGTGCGAGTATTCGCGATCGTCGCTCGGCGAGAGGCCGAAGCCGCGCAGGTCGTAGCGAAGGATCGGATAGTCCGCGGGCAGCGCGGCGAGCAGGCGATCCCAGTCGCCGCGCTCGCCGGCCATGCCGTGGATCAGGACGAGCGGCGGGCTATCCGCACCGATCCGCTCGCCTGCCAGGGTGGCGCCTTCGACGTCGACCGTGAAGGCGCCCGTCATCTTAGGCCGAACCCATGTAGCGGCCGCCGTTCACGCTGATCGTCTGGCCGGTCATGTAGCCGCCCTCTTCCGAGGCGAGGAAGGCTGCGGCTGCGGCGATGTCCTCGCCCGTACCGATGCGCTTCACCGGCAGCGCGTTGCCATAGGCCTCGACAGCGCCCTCGCGCTGCATGATCTCGGCGCCGCGCAGCATCGGCGTGTCGATCGAGCCCGGCGGGATCATGTTGGCGGTGATGCCGTGCTCGCCCAGCGCCATGGCGAGGCACTTGGTGAAGCCGAGCAGCGCACCCTTCGAACTGGTGTAATGCGTCTGCAGCGCCGAGCCCGACTGCACCGACGACGAGGTGATGTTGATGATCCGGCCCCACTTGGCCTCGATCATGTCGGGCACGCATTCCTGGGTGACGAGGAACGGGCCGATCGTGTTGACGCGCAGCACCTTCTCGAGCAGCGCCAGGTCGATCTCGAGGAACGGCGTGAACGGCGCGATGCCGGCGTTGTTGATCAGGATCGCGATCTTGCCCAGCTCGGCGCGCGTCTGCGCGGCCGCGGCCTTGATCGCCGCCGGGTCCGAACAGTCGGCGGTAATGGCGATGGCCGTGCCGCCGGCGTCGCGCACCAGCTTGGCGGTCTCTTCGGCGCCTTCGCCGTTGATGTCCCAGATCGCGATCTTCGCGTCGTCTTCGGCCAGGCGCAGCGCCATCGAGCGGCCCATGCCCGAACCCGCGCCCGTGATGACCGCGACGCGGCCGTTCAGTGATCTCGTCATCTTGATGCTCTCCCGATCGGATACAATGCTGTACACCCGAACAGCATCGGCATGGGCAGAGTCAAGTCCAGAGCTTAGGCGAGTTCGGCGAAACCGCCGTAGCGGCCGCGGTGGAACAGCATCGGATCTTCGTCGCGAGTGACCTCGAGGCCGAGCACGTTGCCCAGCACGATCCAGTGATCGCCGGCCTCGACCACCGAGTGGATCGAGCATTCGATGCGCGCGATCGAATTGGCGATCACGGGCAGGTTGTGCTGCGAGATCTCGTATTCGACGCCGACGAACTTCTCGGGCCCCTTGGCCGAGACCTGCTTGCAGACCTCCTGCTGGTCGCTGGCGAGAACGTTGACGCAGAAATGGCCGGCAGCCTCGATCTGCGGCCAGGAGGAGCTTTTCTTGTCGGGCAGGAAGCCGACCAGCGGCGGATCGAGCGAGACCGACGTGAAGGTGCCCACGACCATGCCGATCGGCTGGCCATCCGCGCCCATCGCCGTGACCACGCTCACGCCGGTCGGGTAGCTGCCGAGCACCTGGCGGAACTGAGCGGAATCGATCCTGGGTTGAGTCACGCGGAAATCCTGCTGTTCGTCATCGTCGCTGCGTTCATGGCGAAGCAGCGAGGGGAGGGCAACAGGCTTGTTGTCTGGAATGTCGAACTCACGTTCCCATTGGGGAATTATTGGCCGATTGAAGCGGCGTCAGGCCGCACTATCTGAGCTGCAGCATAGTCAAACGACCGTGCCGTTTTGCGCAACATGGCTTGCGGCGAATCATCTTGAACGCCGCTGGGCAAAAGTGCAGTGGCGGCGTGGAGCCGGATGCTTGAGAACCGGGCCGTTACGCGTGTGCGCGGCGGTTGCGGGCTTCATCGACATCGCGGCGCACATCGAAGGATAGGACAAGAAGATGGCCGCTGCCCGCCCGATTGCCGACACGCCCGAAGCCAAGGAAGTCGCCGAACTCGTTGCTCGCTCGCGCAAGGCGCAGCAGCAGATCGAGCATTACACGCAGGAGCAGGTCGATCGCCTGATCCGCGGCATGGTCTGGGCCGTCGCCCAGCCGGGCGTCGCCGAAGAGATCGCGCAGCATACGGTCGATGAATCGCAGCTCGGCAACTACGACGGCAAGTACCTGAAGATCGCGCGCAAGACCCGCGCCGCGCTGATGGACATCATCGACGACAAGTCGGTCGGCGTGATCGAGGAAGATGCCGAGCGCAACATCGTCAAGATCGCCAAGCCCGTCGGCGTGATCGGCGCGCTTTCGCCCTCGACCAATCCCGAGGCGACTCCGGTGATCAAGTCGATTTCGGCCGTGAAGGGCCGCAACTCGATCATCATCTGCCCGCATCCGCGCGCCAAGATCACCAACAAGATCATCTGCGACAAGATGCGCGAAGCGCTGGTCAAGCTCGGCGCGCCGGCCGACCTGGTCATCCCGATCGAGATTCCCTCGGTCGAGAAGACCAACGAGGTCATGCGCCAGTGCGACCGCGTGCTCGCCACCGGTGGCGGTCCCATGGTGCTCGCCGCCTATTCGTCGGGCACCCCGGCACTCGGCGTCGGCGTCGGTAACGCCGTCATCACCGTCGACGACACCGCCGATCTCGACGACGCAGCCGAGAAGATCCGCGTCTCGAAGACGCTCGACCTCGCCGCCTCGTGCTCGTCGGACAACTCGGTGATCCTGTTCGACAAGGTCTACGACCAGATGCTCGAGAAGCTGCAGAAGGAAGGCGGCTTCATCGTCGAGGGCGAGAACAAGCAGAAGCTTCAGGACACGATCTGGAAGGACGGCGCGCTCAACACCGCGATCGTCGCCCAGACCGCCAGCAAGATCGCCGGCATGGCCGGCATCGACCTGCCCGAAGGCAAGACCTTCCTGATCGTTCCCGAAAGCGGCTACGGCGCCGATCACCCCTTCTCGGGCGAGAAGCTGTCGGTCACCATGGCGCTCTACCGCGCCAAGGACATCGACGAGGCGATCGATCTGACCAATGGCATCCAGGCCTACCAGGGCCAGGGCCACTCGTGCGGCATCTATTCGAACAGCGACGAGAACATCCTCAAGCTGGCCGAGAACACCAAGACCAGCCGCGTCATGGTCAACCAGCCGCAGGCCCCGTCGAACTCGGGCAACCTGTGGAACGGCATGCGCCAGACCTTCTCGCTGGGCTGCGGCTCGTGGGGCGGCAACTCGACCAACAACAACATCACCTGGCGCGATCTGATCAACGAGACCTGGGTCTCGAAGCCGCTCAAGGTGACCAAGGTGATCCCGGCCGACGAGGACCTGTTCGGCAAGGACATCATCGCCGCTCTGGCCTGAGGCCCGATCGACGCAAACCAGGCCGCCCGCCTTTCTCACCGGAGAGGCGGGCGGTGCTGCGTCCGGGGACCACAAAAATCTCTCCCTGAGCTTATTTATAGGCGGGCAGGGTATTTAACCGAGCGGTTAAATCGGATAAGGCGCGCGCCATGACCGACCTTTTCAGCCTCACCGAAGACCAGCTCGCCATTCAGGAAATGGCCCGCCGGTTCACCGCCGACGCCATCACGCCCAAGGCGGCGGAATGGGACGAGACCAAGCACTTCCCGCGCGACGTCGTGCGCCAGGCGGGCGAGCTCGGTTTCGGCGCGATCTACATCTCCGAGGAGATGGGCGGGATCAATCTCGGCCGGCTCGAATCGGCGCTGATCTTCGAGGCGCTGTCCTACGGCTGCCCGTCGACCGCGGCTTTCATCTCGGTCCACAACATGGCCTCGTGGATCATCGACAAGTTCGGCGACGACCAGATCAAGCAGCGCTACCTGCCGCAGCTCGTGGGCATGGAGAAGCTGGGCTCCTACTGCCTGACCGAACCCGGTTCGGGTTCCGACGCTGCAGCGCTCAAGACCACCGCGCGCCTCGAAGGCGACCACTATGTCGTCAACGGCACCAAGCAGTTCATCACCGGTGGTGGCGTCAATGACTTCTACGTGACCATGGTCCGCACCGGCGACAACGGCGCGAAGGGCATCTCGTGCCTGGTCATCGAGAAGGACCAGGAAGGCGTCTCGTTCGGCGCCAACGAGAAGAAGCTCGGCTGGAACAGCTCGCCGACCGCGCAGGTCAGCTTCGACAACGTCAAGGTGCCGGTCGAGAACCGTGTCGGCGCCGAGGGCGACGGCTTCAAGTTCGCCATGGCCGGCCTCGACGGCGGCCGCCTCAACATCGGCGCCTGCTCGCTCGGCGGCGCCCAGCGTTGCCTCGACGAAGCGATCCTCTACGCCAAGGATCGCCAGCAGTTCGGCAAGCCGATCGCCGATTTCCAGAACACCCAGTTCACCCTGGCCGACATGGCGACCAACCTCGAGGCCAGCCGCGCGCTGCTCTATCTCGCGGCCGCCAAGGTCACCGCCGGGGCGCCCGACAAGACGCGCTTCGCCGCCATGGCCAAGCGCCTCGCCAGCGACAACGGTTCGCAGATCGTCGACCAGGCGCTGCAGATCTTCGGCGGCTACGGTTACCTGCGCGACTATCCGATCGAGCGCTTCTGGCGCGACCTGCGCGTCCACCGCATCCTCGAAGGCACCAACGAGGTCATGCGCATGATCATCGGGCGGGACCTGCTCAAGTGAGCCAGACCGAAGAGCTCATCGTTCGCCGAGACGGCGTCGCGGGCTTCCTGACGCTCAACCGCCCCAAGGCGATCCACGCGCTGACCGCGGCGATGGACCACGCGATGACCGACGCGCTGGTCGCCTGGAAGGACGATGACGCGGTCAAGGCCGTGATCGTCGATCACAGCGAGGGCCGCGGCTTCTGCGCGGGCGGCGACATCGCCTTCCTGCGCAATTCGGCGCTGACCGACAACGGCGTCTCGGGGCTGGCGTTCTTCTACGAGGAATACCAGCTCAACCACCTGATGACGGTCTATCCCAAGCCGATCGTCGCCTTCATCGACGGCATCACCATGGGTGGCGGCGTCGGCATCTCGCAACCGGCCAAGTACCGCGTGGCGACCGAGAACACGCGCTATGCCATGCCCGAGACCGGCATCGGCCTGTTCCCCGACGTCGGCGGCGGCTGGTGGCTCTCGCGCCTGCCGGGCCGCCTGGGCCAGTACCTCGCGCTCACCGGCGCGCGGATCGATGGTTCGGAAGCGCTTTGGGCCGGCCTCGCGACGCATTACCTGCCCGTCGACAAGCTGGCCGAGGCCAAGGCGCGGATCGTCGGCGGTCATGAGATCGGCGGCGTCCTGTCGGCGCTCGCGGTGACCGCGCCCGAGCCCAAGCTGGCGGCGCACGCGACCGAGATCGCCAGGCACTTCGCTTCGGACCGCTACGAGGACATCCTCGCGAGCCTCGAGGCCGACGATAGCGAATGGGCGGCCAAGACGCTGGCGACGCTCAAGACCAAGAGCCCGCAGACCTGCAAGGTCGCGCTGCGCCAGCTCGCCGACAGCGCCAAGCTCGGCTCCTTCGCCGAGAACATGGTCATGGAATATCGCATCGCCGCGCGCGTGCTGACCCGGCCCGACTTTGCCGAGGGCGTCCGCGCCGTGATCGTCGACAAGACCAACGATCCCAAGTGGGATCCGGCGACGCCCGAAGGCGTCACCGACGAACTGATCGATTCAATCTTCGCGCCGCTGCCGGCCGACAAGGAATGGAAACCGCTATGAGCTACGAAACGCTTCTCGTCGAACAGCGCGGCGCCGTCACGCTGATCCAGCTCAACCGCCCGCAGGCGCTCAACGCGCTGAGCTCGACGGTGATGAAGGAACTGATCGACGCTTTCGCCAAGTTCGAGGCCGACGACAGCCAGGGGGCCGCGGTCCTCACCGGCGCGGGCGAGAAGGCTTTCGCCGCCGGCGCCGACATCGGCGAGATGGCCGACAAGCCCGCCACAGAATTCTTCGCCCAGGCCTTCTTCGACGGCTGGCAGAAGGGCATCGCGTCGGTCGTGCGCAAGCCCTGGATCGCCGCGGTCAATGGTTTCGCGCTCGGCGGCGGCTGCGAGCTCGCCATGATGGCCGACATGATCATCGCTTCTGAAAAGGCCAAGTTCGGCCAGCCCGAGATCAAGCTCGGCGTCGCGCCGGGCATGGGCGGCACCCAGCGCCTGACGCGCGCGATCGGCAAGGCCAAGGCGATGGACCTCTGCCTCACGGGTCGCATGATGGACGCCGTCGAAGCCGAAAAGTCGGGCCTCGTCGCGCGCATCCTGCCCGCCGAGGGCTTCGTCGACGCAGTGGTCGCTATCGCCACCGAGATCGCCGGCATGCCGCGCCTCGCCGCGCTGCTGAACAAGGAAATGGTCAACGTCGCCTTCGAGACGACGCTCGAGCAGGGCCTGCTCTACGAGCGCCGCACCTGGGGCATCCTGGCCGCGACCGAGGACAAGGCCGAAGGCATGAAGGCCTTCGTCGAGAAGCGCCCGGCGGTCTGGAAGGGCAAGTAAGCCATGGCGACGCCGCCGGTCTTTCCGCACAAGGGAGAGGCCCTGGCAATGCTCGACGAGGAGTTCGCCAAGGTAGATCTGCCGACTCCGGAGGCCTTGCCGATCGAGAAGCAGAAGCGCCCGGGCAGCCAGAAGCTTGCCTGGTGGCACGGTGATCCCGATGCGGCCGATGCCGTCGAGACGCTGACCAGCCTCGCCTGGCTGCGCACCTGGCTGCGCATCACCGGCGGGCGCGCGCTGCCGGCCGGTGGCCTGCGACTGCGCAAGGACCGCGTCTGGCTAGACCGGGCGATCGTGAGCCGGCTCGAACGCGACGGCATCCTCGCCTTCGAGCCGACCGGACATTTCGAGCCGAGCTTCGTGCTGACCGATCAGGGACGCGAATGGCTCGCCGCGACAGGAGACGTTTGACATGAAGATCGCTTTCATCGGCCTCGGCAACATGGGCGGCGGCATGGCCGCGAATCTCGTCAAGGCGGGGCACGAGGTCCAGGCCTTCGATCTCGCGGCCGAAGCGCTCGCCAAGGCCAAGGAGAACGGCTGCGCCGTCTTCACGACGGTGCGCGAGGCCGTGCAGGGCGTCGACGCCGTGGTCTCGATGCTGCCCAACGGCGGAATCGTGAAGAGCGTCTACGAGGCCGACGTGCTCGGTCAGGCGCCCGCGGGCGCGCTGTTCCTCGACTGCTCGACGATCGACCTCGCCACCGCGCGCGAAGTCGGCGAGGCGGCCAAGGCCGCGGGCTACGAGATGGTCGACGCGCCCGTTTCGGGCGGCATTGCCGCGGCCAACGGCGGCACGCTGACCTTCATGGTCGGTGGCACCGAGGAAGCCTTCGCGCGCGCGCAGGCGGTGCTCGAACCGATGGCCAAGGCGGTGATCCATGCGGGCGCGCTCGGTGCGGGCCAGGTTGCCAAGATGTGCAACAACATGCTGCTGGCGATCCACATGATCGGCACCTGCGAGGCGCTGGCCTTGGCCGAGAAGGCCGGGCTCGACATGCAGAAGTTCTACGAGATCTCGTCGAAGTCGACCGGCTACAACTGGTCGCTCAACGACTATACGCCGGCCCCCGGCGTGGGCGCGACGAGCCCGGCCGACAACGGCTACCAGGGCGGCTTCGCCTCGGCGCTGATGCTCAAGGACCTGCGCCTGGCCATGGCCGGCGCGCAGACCGCGGGCGCGAACGTGCCGCTCGGCGAGCATGCGACCAAGATCTACGAGGCGTTCAACGAAGCCGGCAACGGCGGCAAGGACTTCGGCGCGATCTTCACGACGCTGT
>SECS01000049.1 GCA_004211435.1 Novosphingobium sp.
GAGGCGACTGAATCGGAACCGATTGCGCCGCGGATCGTTGCTGCGGCGAGCTAAGCCGCGCAACCATCGCACTGGGCGGCGCCAATCGGAATCCCAGCAAAGGTACTTGCATGAGCATCCGCACCATCCTCGTCGACGATGAGAAACTGGCCATCCAGGGTCTGCAGCTTCGCCTGGAGAAGTTTCCCGACGTCGAGATCATCGACACCTGCTCGAACGGGCGCGAGGCGATCCGTAAGATCAAGACCGAAAAGCCCGACCTCGTCTTCCTCGACATCCAGATGCCCGGCTTCGACGGCTTCTCGGTGGTCAAGGGCGTGATGGAGATCGAGCCGCCGCTGTTCGTCTTCGTCACCGCCTATCAGGAACACGCGGTCCGCGCCTTCGAGGCCAACGCGGTCAACTACCTGATGAAGCCGGTCGACGAGGACAAGCTCGCCGACACGCTCGATCGCGTGCGCACGCGTCTGGTCGAGAAGCGCGGCGCCGAAGAGGCGGAGAAGCTCAAGACCGTGCTGGCCGAAGTCGCGCCCGACGCGATCGATGCCATGCCCGAAGAGACCGACGCCAACGCCTCGCGCTACGAAAAGCTGATCAACATCAAGGATCGCGGCCAGATCTTCCGCATCGACGTCGATTCGATCGAGCACATCGAGGCCGCGGGCGACTACATGTGCATCCGCACCGCCGACAATTCGCTGATCCTGCGCGAAACGATGAAGGACCTCGAGCGCCGGCTCGATCCGCGCGTGTTCCAGCGCGTCCACCGCTCGACCATCGTCAACCTCAACCAGGTCCGCCAGGTCAAGCCGCACACCAACGGCGAATGCTTCCTCGTGCTCGATTCGGGCGCGCAGGTGAAGGTCAGCCGCTCCTATCGCGACGTGGTGGCGCGCTTCGTCCACTGATCTGGCCTTGCGCCAGCATCCTTCGACAAGCTCAGGATGAGCGGGTGATGTGTTGGCTTTCAGCCCTCACGCCGCTCAGCCTGAGCTTGTCGAAGCCCATCCGCGACCCTTGACCCGCACCGGCCGGACGCTAGGTCGAGACGCATGACCTTCTCGATCCCCGGTTTCGACCTCGACGCCTTCGTTGCCGCCACGCTCGCCGAGGACCTCGGTGAAGGCTGGCCCGGCGGCGGGCGTGATGTCACTTCGGAAAGCGTGATCCCCGCTGCGGCGCGCTTCGCCGGGGTGATGGACAGCCGCGATGCGATCACCGTCGCCGGCCTGCCGATAGCCGCAGCCTTCTTCCGCAAGCTCGATCCCGCCTTGGAGATCGAAATCCTCGTCGCGGAGGGTGCGCAGGTTACGGCGGGCTCGGACCTGATGCGGCTTTCGGGCAATGCCCGCGCGCTGCTGACGGCCGAACGCTCGGCGCTCAACACGGTCCAGCACCTCTCGGGTGTCGCCACGCTGACGCGGCAATACGTCAATGCCATGGCGGGGCACGCCACCCTGCTCGACACGCGCAAGACCATTCCCGGCCTGCGCCACCTCGAGAAATACGCGACGCGCATGGGCGGCGCGCAGAACCACCGTCTCGGCCTGTGGGACGCGGCTATGATCAAGGACAACCACGTCGCCGTCGCCGGCTCGATCGGCCAGGCGGTCGGCGCGGCCAAGGCGGCCGGGGTCGAGCGGATCATCTGCGAGATCGACCACCTCGACCAGATCGAACCCGCGATCGCCGCGGGCGCCAACCACCTGCTGCTCGACAACATGGGTCCGGACACTTTGCGCGAAGCCCTGGCCCTGGTCGCCGGCCGCGTACCCTGCGAGGCCTCTGGCGGGGTCAACCTCCAGACGATCGCCGCGATCGCCGCGACGGGTGTCGACTACGTCTCGGTCGGTCGCCTGACCCAGAGCGCCCCCGCCGCCGACATCGGGCTGGATTTCACGCCGCTGTGAGGCTGCGCCCCACCGCGCTGAACTTCGCGCTGCTCCTGCTGGCGCTGCCCGCACCGGCCTTCGCCCAGGCCTATCAGTGCACCGCCCCACGACGCTTCGATCCGCCGCGGCCGGTCCAGCCCGACGGAGAGGTGCGGCGCGTGCCCGTGGCCGGCTATACCCTGGCGGCCAGTTGGTCGCCCGAATATTGTCGAAGGCCGCAGGACAGGGCTTCTATGCAGTGCTCGGGCGCCAACGGCCGCTTCGGCTTCGTGCTGCACGGGCTCTGGCCAGAGGCGGCCAATGGTCCGCCACCGCAGTGGTGCAGCCTGCTGCCGCGCCCTTCGCCGCGGGTGATTCGCGGCAATCTCTGCATGACGCCGGTGCCCTGGCTGATCGAACACGAGTGGGCCAAGCACGGCTCGTGCATGGCCAGGACGCCCGAGGCCTATTACCGATCGAGCGCCGCGCTCTGGCGTTCGCTGCGCTGGCCCGATGCCGACCGCCTCTCGCGCCAGGAGGGTCTGACGGTGGGCGACCTGCGCATGGCCTTCCTCGAGCGCAATCCGCACTGGCGCGCCGAGCAGGTCAAGGTTCAGTTGAGCCAGGCCGGCTGGCTGCGCGAGATCCATCTTTGCTACGGTCGCGACTTCATGCCCGCGGCTTGCGATCGCCAGGATCGCGGCGTGCCCGATTCGGCACCGCTGAAGATCTGGCGCGGATTATAGGAACTTCCCTTCCTTTCACCGCCTTTCGCGAAAGAACCCCCGCAGCAGGTCCGCCGCCTGCGCCTCGCCGATGCCCGGATAGACCTCGGGCCGATGCAGGCACTGGTCCTGCTCGAACACCCGCGCGCCGTGCTCCACCGCGCCGCCCTTCGGATCGGCTGCGCCATAATAGACGCGAGCGATTCGCGCATGGACGATCGCGCCCGCGCACATCGCGCAGGGTTCGAGTGTGACCCACAGCTCGCAACCGTCGAGCCGCTCGTTGCCCAGCGCCTGGGCGGCGGCGCGAATCGCCAGGACCTCGGCATGGGCCGTGGGATCGCGCAAAATGCGCGGCGCGTTGTGCGCGGCGGCGATCACCCTGCCATCCTTGAAAACGACCGCGCCGATCGGCACCTCGCCCGCAGCCACGGCCTTTTCCGCCTGGGCCAGCGCAAGCGCCATCGGTTCGGGAAGTGGCCAGCGGGTCATGATGACTTGCGCTATTGCATCCAAACGGCCTGTGCACAACTTGACCTCGGCCGGGTGAATCGCTATGCGGCCGCCTCCACGTTCCAGGTCGTCATCTGGGACCCGAAATCCTTGAAGCGAGTAGAGCCATGTCCCGTATTTGCGAACTGACCGGCAAGGGTCGCCAGATCGGCCACAACGTCAGCCACGCCAACAACAAGACCAAGCGCGTGTTCCTGCCCAACCTGCAGAACGTCACGCTGCTGTCGGATGGCCTGGAGCGCAGCTTCAAGTTCCGCGTTTCGACGCACGGTCTGCGTTCGGTCGAGCACAATGGCGGCCTCGATAACTGGCTGCTGAAGACCTCGGACACCAAGCTCTCGCCGCGCGCCGTCAAGGTGAAGCGCGAGCTGGCCAAGAAGGCGGCCGTCGCCGCCTGATCCGCTTTAAGCGGTAAGCGCAGGGCGCGAGGCTTCAGTCTCGCGCCTTTTTGCGTGCCTGGCGTTTGCGCATTGGCGGCAGTCGGGCGGGATCGAGCACGAGCTTCCAAAGCAGGGTACGTTGGGTCGCCGCGGCGTTCTTGTCGGAGATCAGCCAGACCGTGACCTTGCCGTCCGCGCGCGGCACGATTGCGAGACCTTCGAAATTGTCGACCGGCAGCGGTGCCTCGAGCTTTGCCACCTCGCGCGTGCGCCAAACCGCGCCAGGGCGAATCGTCGCGGGATCGGCGATCAGGATCCGCCCCGCAAAGCGCAGCGGCAACGGCCAGGCGAGCCGCCGCATCAGGATCAGCACACGGCCGTCGGGCAACTGGGCCATGTCGGTCGGACTGTAACCGGTGCTGCCGTCGAACGTGAAGCGCAGCGGCGCGACGCCCTTGACCGGATCACCCGGAAACAGGAGGGCCGCATGCTCGCGCCATTCGAACGTGCCGGTGAAGCCCTCGCACAGCACCAGGAACCGCCCGTCGGCGAGCCGCGTCAGCGCCTCGGGGCCGGAGTTGTCGCCCCATTGGCGCATCGCCGGCGGCTGCAGATTGACCATCGTGTGGAACTGCGGATCGTGCCGCGAGATCGCATTCAGATACTCGCGCGCCAGCCAGATCGTCCCCGTCGCGGGATCCCGCGTCGCAGCCTCGACGTCGACGTCGAACTTGCGCCGCCGCGCCTCGGGCAGGACGGTGCCACGTTCGGGCGCCAGCTGGGGCGCACCGGGCGGCGAGAAGGTGAGCACACGGCCGCTGTCGCTGATCGCCATGAGCCGCTCGCCCGGCAGCGGCACCAGCGCCGAATAGCCGCCGAAGCCGCTATAGGGGCTCTGCATCGCCCAGGCGCCGACCAGATCGAACGGCCCAAGCGAGGCGGCGCGCTCGGCCCTGGGGGGCAGCTTCAGCGGCTCGAAATGCAGCGAGAAGGCGTCGTTCCAGGGCTCGCCGCGTTCGAGCAGGAAAGTGCCCGGCACGAGCCCGACGAACAGCAGCAGGGCAAGAACGGCGCGACGCACGCCGAGGCCATAGCGGACGCTGCTGGCGCCGCAAGCGTCAGAGCGATGGATAGCCGAAGCGTTCGACCCAGGGACGCAGCACCGGCAGCACCACGTCGAGATGCGCGCGATAGCGCTCCCAGCGCCCCGCGGCGCGCTTGTAGATCGGCTCGGTGACCTGCGAATAGGAGGCCGTGGTGATCAAGCCGCGCGCGCGCGCCGTGCTCGTGTGGTCGAGCACGCTCTCGTCCCATTCGAGCCCGAGCCAGTCGAACAGCGGCCGGACCTCGGCGCCGACGTCTTCGATCAGCCGCTCGTAGACGATGGTGCGGCTGTCGGGTGCGAAGAGCTCGGCCGCACGGATCCAGTGCGTGAAGGCGCGATCGTAGAAGGCGGCGGCGTCTTCGAGCCGCAGGAAGTTGGACATCGCCGAATTGAGCCGGAAGTTGCTCATGAAGCAGCTCAGCACGACGTCGCAGGGATGCCGCATGGCGAGAATGATCCGCGCACGCGGGAACAGCCGCCGGATCAGCGGCAGCCGATAGAGGAACAGCGGCGACTTATCGATCAGCAACTGGTCGGGCCCGACCTCGGCGACCTTGGCGACCTCGGCGAAATAGCGATCGCGCGCGGCGGCAATCGCCGTGGCATCGAGATCGGGCAGTGCCGCCATTCCGCCGATCATGTCGTCGACGAGATTGAGCGGCGGCTGCTCCTCAAGCACGACCGCGCGCCGATGACCCATGAGGATCGTGTCGAGCAGAGTCGTGCCCGAACGCGGAAAACCGACCAGGAAGATCGGGTCCGGGCGCCCCTGATCGAAACGGGCGTCGACAGGCTCCACGGCCCGCCAGCCGTCGCGCCATTCGGGCGTCAGCAGCGCGATCTCGCCGTCGAGCTTGTCACGCAGCGCCGCGGCGCGCGCCAGCGGATCGGTGGGGCTGGCCTCAAGCAGGTGATTGGCCGCGGCATAGGCCGCGTAAGCTTCGTTGGTGCGCCCCAGACGATCGAGCAGGGTCGCGCGGATATGTTCGGCGCGTTCGGGCTCGATCGTCTCGGGCACGTCGGCCATGCGCGCCAGCGCTGGTTCGAAGCGGCCGGCGCGGCGCAGGTCGAGCGCCTCGATCAGCGCCACGGCGCCCGGATCGGCACCGCTGTCGCGCGCCAGGGCGGCGAGCGGCGCAAATTCGCCCTCGCGGTTGGTATGCTCGTACTGGACGGCGAGGCCGAGATAGGCGTCGGTCAGGCCCGGATCGAGCGCGATCGCCCGGCGATAGGCGCGCTCGGCCGCCTCGGTCCGCCGCGCGAGACCATATTCGATGCCGAGCTTGAGCTGATAGTCGGCCGAGGCCGGATCGCGCGATCCCGCCGCTTCGAGCGCGGCCAGCGCCGGTTCCTGCCGTTCCGCGCGCTTGTGCAGGACATAGAGCTCGAAGGCCGCGCGCGGATCCTGCGGGAAATCGTGCAGCGCCTGTTCGAGCAGCGCCTGAGCCTCGTCAGGCCGATCGAGCGCGATCAGCGCGGTGGCGAGGTTGAGCCGGACCGGCGCGGCTTCGGGATCGAGCCGCATCGCCTGGCGCAGACCCTCGACCGCTCCGGCATGATCGCCGAGCCCGGCGCGGGCATTGCCGAGGTTGTTCCAGGTCTCGAAATCGTCGGGCGCCTGGCGCAGGATGTGCTCGTAGGCGGCGATCGCGCCATCGAAGTCGCCGAGCTTCTGCGCCAGGAAGCCCCGATAGCGCGCGACGCGCAGCGAGGGATCGGCCTGCGCGAGTGCCTCACTCGCCACGGCGAGCGCGGCTTCGTCGTCGCCCGTCTGCATCAGCACGGCGATGAGGTTGCAGGCGATCGTCACGTCGGCCGGCTTGGCCACGTGGGCGGCACGCAGGTGCGTGGCGGCGAGCGCCGGCTCGCCATCGCGCGCGGCCAGCATGCCGAGGAAGGCGTGGAAGGGAACGGGGTCGGAAGCGCGCCCGAGCCCCTCCGTGGCCAGGGCGCGAGCCCGATCGAGATCGCCGTACCGCGCGGCGTCGAGCGCGGCGGGCAGGAGCTCTTCGGGATTGGGTTCGGCCATGCGCTCCAGGAACAAATGGAAAGCGGAGGGCCCCCAGGGGAGCCCTCCGCAATCGTGGTGCTACGCCGACTTAGAAGTCAAGCGTGACGCTGGCGTAGAGGTAGCGGCCCAGCGCGTCGTAGGTGCCGGGGTAGGTGTTGCCGTTGCACGGACCGGTCGGGCACAGGTTGGTGCCCGGAACGGCGCCACTGCCCGAGGTGACGTAGGGCGGCTGCTTGTCGAACAGGTTGTTGACGCCCAGGCGGAACGTATAGGCGTCCTTGAAGTTGTACGACGCCGCCAGGTCGAAGTAGGACTGGCTCTTGATGCGCAGGCCCGGATCGAAGTTGGTCGGCGCGGCCAGCGACGGGTTGTCCGACAGGGTCTCCGCCGTGACCTTGCCGATGAAGCGCCACTGCAGCGAGACACCGATCTTCGATTCGGTGGTCAGCGACAGACGCGCCTTGTGGCGCCAGCGCGGCAGCGGTGCGCCGCTGTCGGTGGTGCCGCCCTTCGAGCACGTCGGGCCGTAGAAGCCGGCGCAGTCGTAAGCCGGGGTCAGGCCGTTATCGATCTTGTACTGATCGAGGTAGGTGCCGTTGAAGGTCAGCGACAGGTTGCCGAAACCGACGTCGTGCGAATACGAACCGGTGATCTCGAGACCCTTGGTCTGCACCGAACCGACATTGCTCGGCGTATCGATGACATAGCCGCCCGGCGTCAGCCAGAGCGAACCGGCCGCATCGCGCTTGACCAGGCCGCACGAGACAGGGGTGAAGGTCGCCGTGGCGTTGGTGACGCAGTCGGACAGGATCGCGTCCTGGCCGAACTGGCGGATGGCATCCTGGACCTTGATGTCGAACCAGTCGACCGTCAGCGCGAAGCGCGGCAGGAAGCTGGGCTGCAACACGACGCCGAAGGTCTTGGTCGTGGCGCGTTCGGGGCGCAGGTCCTGGTTGCCGCCGATAAGGCCGTTGTACTGGCCGGCCGGGTTGGCGACGGTGCCGCTGCCCGCGCGCAGGCCCTGGGCGATACAGCCATAGTCAGCCGCGGTGAGCGTGCGACCCGAGCAGGGATCGCTCGAACCGTTGAGGCCCACGGTCGGCGTCGCGAACAGCTCCTGGATGTTCGGGGCGCGGACGGCGCGGTTGTAAACGGCGCGGAAGCGGACGTCGCTGATCGGCGCGAAGTCGATACCGAACTTGTAGGTGTCGGTGCCGTACTTGCGGTCGGCGCTCGTCTTGTAGTCCGAGCGACGATAGCCGGCGTTGAAGGTCAGGTCCTTGATGAAGCCGTCCTGGACGATCGGCAGCGCCACTTCGCCGAAGAACTCAAGCACCTTGAAGTTGCCCGACAGCGGCAGGGTCGCACCGCCCTGACCGGTGAGATCGCCGGTCGAGAAGGCCTGGTCGGTCTGCAGGTCGAGCGATTCGCGGCGCCATTCGACACCGAAGTTCACCACGGCGCCGTCGTTGGCCCAAGGGGTCTTGAGACCGTAGTTGGCGAGGTCGCCGGTGAACGACAGGTTGGCAACCTGCTCGGTGGTGCTGCCGCTCTGGAAGCCCGTCGCCGAGAGGTAGTTCACCGACGCGGCGCTGGCGCCGCCGGCACCGGCGAACACGTTGTAGGGCACGCAGCTCGTGTCGCTGCCGTCGATCACCGAACGGCAGACGACCTGACCGTTGGTCGCGCTGCCGGGGCGGGTGTCGACCACGGCGTTGAGCGCGCGGTTGAGCTTCGCCACCGAGAACTCGTTGCGGTAGATCTGCGTGTAGTTCGAACGGCCGTACTGGTAGTAGGCGTCATAGGACCAAGCCTCGCCGAGCTGGCCCTTCGAGCCGAGCACCGCGCGGTAATTGGTGTGCTGCAGTTCGGCCTGACGCGCACCGCCCTCGACGTTGCGGCGCAGCAGCTGGAAGAAACCCTGCTGGTACTGCACGCCACGCGAATCGACGAAGTTGATCGGCGCCGCACCCGGATTGTTGTTGTAGGGCGCGCTCTGTGCGAGCGGGAAGGTGCCGAGGAAGCCGTTGATCAGGTTGCCGGGATTGCAGACCACGCCGCGCTGGGTCGCCGACATCAGCGGGTTGTCGCAGTTGATCGTCAGCGTGTTGCCGAAGTTGCCCGACGGCGCGATCTGCGCGACCGTCTTGTCGTCCATGAACATGAACTCGACGTAGGGCTTGATCGATTCGTTGATCTCGTAGTCGGCGAAGAGGCCCGCGGTGTAGCGCTTGTCGGGGCGCTGGAAGTAGTTGAGCGGCGCGAAGTTGTAGAGCGTCGAACCGTTCCGGAAGCCGCCGTTCGGGGCGAAGGTATAGATCGTCGACGAATCGGTGTTCACCGCCGGATCGAACAGCAGGACGTTGCCGTTGTCTGAAGTCGCCGAACCGCCGCACTGCGGACTACCGGCACCGCTGTTCTGCAGCACGCAGGCGCTGTAGTCGCGGTTGCGCTGGGTTACCGGATTGACCTTTCGGTAGCCGAAATAGACCATCGCGTGGCCGCGGTCGTCGGCGAACTTGGTGCCGAAGGCGACCGTAGCGTCGATCGTGTGGCCATCGCTGACGCTGCCCTTGGGATAGTCGTAGCCGGCCAGGCCTGCATTGGCGCGCGTGTCGAGCAGCGGCGTCAGGAACTTGTCGCGGTTGTTGTGCTGGTAGAAGTTGTAGTTCGCATCGACGCGGAAGCCCTCGAAATCGGTATCGAGGATGAAGTTGACCACGCCGGCGACGGCGTCGGCGCCGTAGACCGAAGAGGCGCCGCCGGTCAGCACTTCGACGCGCTTGAGCATGGCGGCGGGGATCATGTTGACGTCGGCGGCCGAACCGCTGGTCGGGCTCGGGTCACCGGGCAGCAGGCGGCGGCCGTTGACCAGCGACAGCGTGCGCGTGGTGCCGAGGCCGCGAAGGTCGATCGAGGCCGTGCCGTCGGCACCGTTCGCCAAGGCGGAGGTCTGGCTGGCATAGACCGAGGGCAGCGAGTTGAGCACGTCTTCGACGCGGCTCGAACCCTGCAGCTTGATGTCCTGGTTGGAGATGACCGAGACCGGCGACGAGGCCGTCAGTTCGGGACGTGCGATGCGCGAACCGGTGACGATGATCGCGTCGCCGTCGTCGGCGGGTGCGGCGGCGGGCGCGCTGTCCTGCGCGAAGGACGGCGTGGCGGCCAGCGCGACGCTGACCGCAAACGCGGCCGCGCCCGCCTTCAGCATGGCAAAGTGAGTGTTGGTGTTCATGGTTGGGACCCCTGAAAAGGGCCACTCTTTCACCTTGCGCATAAACGCATGCCCGCGCTCCGGGAAAAGCGCAGGCGGCAGGCGGTTCGAGCAGCCTCGTGGATAACAACTTACATGTCTGAAAGTTTTTGTTTCAGCCAGTTGCTGACAGGTCTGTAGGTGTATTTTTGAACGTATGTAACATTCCTGCAACACGAAATCCCCCGGACACGACCATGCCCAAGGACCACAACCATCTGAAAATAAATAATAAAGTCAGTCGATAGCGACTATTGCATCGGTCCCGTGAAAAGGATCGGGTCGAGACGCGCATCGCGCCATTTGACGCTCCAGTGCAGATGCGGCCCCGTTGCGCGGCCGGTCGCGCCGATCCGGCCGATGATCTGCCCCTGCTTCACCGCCTCGCCCTGACGAACGAGGATCTGCGAGCAATGGAGGAAGGCGCTGTTCAGCCCCATGCCGTGATCGATCATCAGCAGATAGCCCTCGAGCGAGAACGCGCTCGAGGCCGCAAGGATGACCACGCCGTCGGCCGGCGCGGCGAAGGGCGTGCCGCTGGCGCCCGTGGCGATGTCGGTGCCCGAATGGTACGAGCCGGGCACGCCGTTGTAGATCCGCTGCGAGCCGAACACGCCCGACAGACGCCCCTTGGCCGGCCAGACGAAGCGTTGGCGCCAGCCCTGGCTGCCGCTGTCGATCGCGCGCGCGGCGTTGATCTGCTTGAGCTCGCCCTCGCGGCGGATGCGATAGGCCTCGCTCGGCGGTGTGCCCGGTCGTGGCCCGATCGGAATCCGCTCGAGCCGCCAGGCGCGCGGCGCGATGGCGAGCTTGCGGATCACCGCGCCGCCATCGGCAAGCCGCGCGACGACCCGCGCCTCGGCGCCGGCATCGCGATCGAAGGCCACGAAGAAACTGCGGTCTGGCGCCACGACCACGGGCTTGTCGTTGAAGGTCAGCTCGACGGTGCCCGCGGGCGCCGTGCCGCGTGCCCAGCCGCCCTGGGTCAGTTCCCCCGCGAGCGCAATGTCGCCGGGCGCCAGCCGCGCGGTATTGCCGGCATTGGCTCGCAGCCGGTTCACCCCCGCGCCCGCCGCAAGCAGCAGCGCCGCGCCGGCAAGGCCCAGGCCAATGGCGGCAAGCGGCCGCATTACGCGCGCTCCAGCAGCCTCCGCGTCGCCAGTTCGGGACTGGCATAAGCCTCCTGCAGCGCGGCGCTCCAGTAGCGAAGCGCATCGAGCGGGATCTTCTCGCCAGAAACTGCGCAGACCACGTGGCTGCCGGTGGTCACCACGCGAAAGCCGTTGGGACCATAGTGCAGCGTGGCGGGACGATCGTTCGAGGACATCAGCATGTCCGTCATTCTAGCGCCCCCCTCCGATCAAAGCAATTTGCCCTGTTCGGGCGGCGACGGCTTGTCCTTTGGCGCGGCGCGCGCAGGCCGCGTTGCGGCACTGCCGTCGAGCGGCGCCACCGCCAGCTCCCCGTCGCGGAAGTGCAGCGAGAGCGACACCTCCTTCGCTGCTGCCGCCTTGCTCACCAGCGTGCGTCCGTCGCCGGCGGTCACGCGGACGTAGCCGCGTTCGAGAATGTTGTCGGGATTGAGCGATGTCATCAGCCGGCCCAGCCCCTCGAGCCGGTCGCGCTGCGAGGCGATCCGCGCCGTCACGAGCGCGGGCGCGAGCCGCTGCGCCACGAGGCGGTGCCGCGCCTGATCGAGCCGGGCGGCGAGCAGCGGCGCCGACAGCCGCGCGCGATCGTTCTGCAGCTGCTGGCGCGCGACGACGATGCGCTCGCCCAGCCCGCGCCGCAGCCGCTCGCCGAGATCGTCGAGCCGCTGGACGAACGGCGCGAGCACGGCGTCGCCCTTGGGCAGGCGCTGGACGCGCGCCTCGAGGCGTTCGCGACCCAGCGCGACCGGGCGCGCCACGGCGCGGCGCTTGCGCAGCGCGAGTTCGGCCACCTGGTTGAGCAGTTCGCCGCGCACCGGCACGGCATGTTCGGCCGCCGCGGTCGGGGTCGGTGCGCGCAGATCGGCAGCGAAGTCGGCGAGCGTGGTGTCGGTCTCGTGGCCCACGGCCGAGATCACCGGGATCGACGAACCGGCGATCGCGCGGACCACGACCTCCTCGTTGAAGGCCCAGAGATCCTCGATCGAGCCGCCGCCGCGCGCGACGATGACGAGATCGGGCCGCGGCACGCGTCCATCGGGCGCGAGCCGCGAGAAGCCCTCGACCGCCGCCGCCACCTGCTCGGCCGCGCCCTGCCCCTGGACCAGCACCGGCCAGACCAGGACATGGGTGCCGAAGCGATCGGCCAAGCGGTGGAGGATGTCGCGGATCACCGCGCCGGTGGGCGAAGTCACGACCCCGATCACCGAGGGCAGGAAGGGAATCGGCCGCTTGCGCGCGGGATCGAACAGCCCTTCGGCCTCCAACCGCGCCTTGGTCTTGGCGAGCAGCGCCAGCAGCGCCCCTTCGCCCGCCACTTCCATGCGGTCGATGACGATCTGGTAGTTCGAGCGCCCCGGATAGGTCGTCAGCTTGCCCGAGGCGATGACCTCGATGCCGTCCTCGACGCGGAAGCCGAGGTTGCCGGCATTGCCGCGCCACATGACCCCGTCGAGCCGCGCCGATTCGTCCTTGAGGCAGAGATAGAGATGGCCCGAGGCCGCGCGCTTCACCCCCGAAAGCTCGCCGCGCACGCGCACGAAGCCGAAGCGTTCCTCGACCGTGCGCTTCAGGCGGCCCGAAATCTCGCTCACCGACAGCGCGGCAGCGTTGTCCCCCGGCCTGTCCTTCGCTACCAGCCCCCCCGGAACGTCGGCGGCATCGTCGTCATAATGAGAAGGCACGGGCAATGAACATCCTGCTGCTGGGCTCGGGCGGGCGCGAACATGCGCTGGCATGGAAGCTCGCGCAATCGCCGCTTTGCGATAGGCTCTTCGCCGCGCCGGGCAACCCCGGCATTGCCGAGCATGCCGAGCTGGTCGCGCTCGACGCCACCGATCATGCCGCGACCGTAGCCTTTTGCGAGGCCCATCGCGTCGGGCTGGTGGTGATCGGTCCCGAGGCGCCGCTGGTCGACGGCCTCGCCGATTCGCTGCGCGCCGCCGGTTTCGCCGTATTCGGGCCCAGCCGCCTCGCCGCCCAGCTCGAAGGCAGCAAGGGCTTCACCAAGGACCTCTGCGCCCGCGCCGAGATCCCCACCGCGGGCTACGAGCGCGTCACCAGCGAAGCGGCCGGTCTGGCCGCGCTCGCGCGTTTCGGCGCCCCGGTCGTAATCAAGGCCGACGGCCTCGCCGCGGGCAAGGGCGTCACCGTCGCCATGACCCTGGCCGAGGCCGAGGAAGCCGTGCGCGAGATCTTCTCCGGCCGCTTCGGAGAAGCCGGTGCCGAGGCGGTGATCGAGGAATTCCTCGAAGGCGAGGAAGCGAGCTTCTTCGCTCTGACCGACGGTTCGACCATCATGCCCTTCGGCTCGGCGCAGGATCACAAGCGCGTCGGCGACGGCGACACCGGCCCCAACACCGGCGGCATGGGCGCCTATAGTCCCGCGCGCGTGCTGACTCCTTTGCTCGAAGGCGAAGTCCTGTCGAAGATCGTCGCGCCGACCGTGCGCGCGATGGCCGACGCGGGCATGCCCTATTCGGGTGTGCTCTATGCAGGGCTGATGCTGACCGCCGAAGGCCCGAAGCTGATCGAGTACAACGCGCGCTTCGGCGACCCCGAATGCCAGGTGCTGATGATGCGGCTCGAAAGCGATGTCGCCGAGATCCTGCTCGCTTGCGCCGAGAACCGGCTGTCGGCCTGTCAGCAGCCCGCGTTCTCCCGCGACACCGCGCTGACCGTGGTCATGGCGGCCGAGGGCTATCCGGGCACACCGAAGAAGGGCGGCCGCATCGACGGCATTCCTTCGGCCGAGCTGAACGGCGCAAAGGTGTTCCACGCGGGCACCGCGCTGGGCATCGACGGCGTGCTGACCGCGAACGGCGGCCGCGTGCTCAACGTGACCGCGCGCGGCGAAACCGTGCGCGCAGCCCAGACCGCTGCCTATGCCGCGGTCGATACCATCGTTTTCCCCGAAGGCTTCTGCCGCCGCGACATCGGCAAGAACGAAGTCGCGCGCGAGATCGTACGCGAAGGCTGAGCGTCACACTCCGCCGCGGCAGTTAACCGCGTCCGGCAAGGCGTTGCCAAACCCGGACTCCGAGATAGAGTTCGCTTGCCGAACGACGGCGACGGGGGGAATTGCCATGCGCCGGATCAGTGCGACTTTCACGCTCGGCCTGTTGCTGCTGCTCGCAGGCTGTTCGAAAGGCCATCGCGAAGAGACGGCCAGCGAAGCCCGAGAGCCGCAGAAAGTCACGTCGATCGACCTTAAGGAAAGCGTCGGCGCCCCTGCCATCAACCTGACCGCAGCGCCGGGCGTGGCCTTCGACTATCGCTATGCCTTCGTGCTGCCCGACACCGCGATCTCGGCCGTGCAGGAACGGCACGCCGCGGCCTGCGAGAAGCTCGGTCCGCAGCACTGCCGCATCGCCGGCATGCGCTATACGCTGGTCGATGAAGACGAGGTCCGCGGCCAGTTGCTGTTCAAGCTCGATCCCGCGCTGGCGCGGAATTTCGGCAAGGAAGGCATTGCCGCGGTCGAACAGGCGAAGGGGCGGTTGGTCGATGCCGCGATCGAAGGCAACGACGTGGGCAGCGTGATCGACCAGTCACAACAGCGCAGCAAGCGGATCGAGGACGAGCTGGGCGGCGTCGACAAGCGCCTGGCAGAAGGCGTGAAAACCGCTTCGGAGCGCGAGGAATTGCAGCGCCGGGCCGAACAGCTGCGCCAGCAGCAGAACGTCGAACAGACCAGACGCGACGAAGGCGCCGAAATGCTGGCCAATACGCCGATGACGTTCAACTATGCCGGCAAGCGCGGCTTCAGCTGGGGCGACAGCCCGATCGGCGATGCCTGGGCGACGAGCCAGTCGAGCTTCATCACGATGGTGAGCATAATCCTCGTCGCGCTGGGGGCGCTGCTGCCCTGGGTCCTGCTCGCCGCGCTACTCGTCGTGCTCTGGCGCAAGACACCGCTGCGCAACCTGCGCCGCAAGCCCAGAGAGGCCGCGCCAGCGAGCGAAGCGTAGTTCCTCCCCGTTCCGGGGAGGAACCGATGCTCAAACCGTCGCGGTCAACGCCTTGAGATCGGCTTCGGGCCGCGCGCCGTAGTGCGAGATGATCTCGGCCGCGCAGATCGCCCCGAGCTTGAGGCTTTCCGCCAGCGATCGCCCGCGGACATGGCCGAACAGGAAGCCCGCGGCGAAGAGATCGCCCGCGCCCGTGGTGTCGACCACCTTGTCGATCGGCTCGGCCGAGACTCGCGCGAAGTCGTCACCGGCCTGGGCGACGGCACCCTCGGCGCCGCAGGTCACGACCAGCACGGGCACCTTGGCCGCCAGCGAGGCCATGCCCTGGCGATAGTCCTCGATACCGGTCAGCGCCGCCAGTTCGCCCTCGTTGGCGAAGAGGATGTCGATCTCGCCCGCTTCGATCAGCTTGCGGAAGTCGTCACCGTGACGCGAGATGACGAAGGCGTCGGACAGGGTGAAGGCGACCTTGCGGCCGGCCCCGCGCGCCGCGGCGATCGCCTTGCGCATGGCCGCGCGCGGTTCCTCGGGATCCCACAGATAACCTTCGAGATAGAGCACCGCCGCATCGGCGATGACCTTTTCGTCGAGCGCCTCGGCGGGCAGGAACTGCGAGGCGCCGAGATAGGTGTTCATCGTCCGCTGACCGTCGGGCGAAACGAAGATCAGGCAGCGCGCCGTCGGCGGCTCACCCTCGCGCGAAGGCGTGGCGAAAGCGATACCGCCGGCGCGGACGTCGTGCGCGAAGACCTCGCCGAGCTGGTCGTCGGCGACCTGGCCGATGAAGGCGCACTTGGCGCCGAGCGCGGCGAGCCCCGCCAGGGTATTCGCCGCCGATCCGCCAGAGATCTCGCGTGCGGGACCCATGGCATCGTAGAGTTCGCGCGCGCGGTCGGTGTCGACCAGGGTCATGCCGCCGCGCTGCAGGCCGAGCTGGGCAATGAGCTCGTCCGAACTGGGAGCCATGACATCGACGATGGCATTGCCGATGGCGATCACGTCGATCGAGGGCTGGGTCATGGCAGATCCTGTGCTGGGAAGACTATCGGGCGCGCCTAGCGGTCGGCAGGGCGGGCGGCAAGCGCCGAGGTGCCCCATCGCCCCCCGCATCGCTACCTCCGGCGTTGACAGCAACCGCCGTCCCGGCGATGCCGCTCGGCGATGCCAAGCTTGCGTGCGATTCCCCTCGTCCTGGCGCTCGCCGCCGTGGTTTCCGCCTGCAGCTCGACGGGCAGCAAGCCGCGCACGGGTACCACGGACCCGCGCAAGTCCCCCACCCTGCGCGAAGGCAAGCCGCGCCAGCCGGTGCGGACACCGGTCAAGCGACCGCCACCCGTCGCGCAGGTCCAACAGCTTCCCGGGCTCGAAGGTGTGATCGGCTCGACCGTCGCCACGCTCAACCGACAGTTCGGCACGCCACGGCTCGACGTGTGGGAAGGCGACGCGCGCAAGCTGCAGTTCAGCGGCACAGCCTGTATTCTCGACGTCTATCTCTATCCGCGCGCTGGCGGCGCCGAACCGCAGGCGACTTATGTCGATGCGCGGCGCAGCGACGGCCGCGACGTCGATCGCGCAGCCTGCATCCAAGCGCTGCGGAAACCATGAGCGCCCCGGGGTAACGCGGATTTAAGACGGCTCCGGCTAGGTACGCGCCGAATTCGGGAGTTTGGCACCCATGAGTACGCAGTTCCGCGATCTTGCCGCGCAAGTTGCCACCGATGGTACGATCGCTTCCGACGAGATCCTGATCCTGCGCCGCGCCTGCTGGGCAGACGGCAAGATCGACGCCGACGAGGCCGAGGCGATCCTGGCCGTCGATGGCCGGGTCTCCGTCCCGAACCCGGAGTGGACGACGTTCTTCGTCGAGGCGGTTCACGACTTCCTGCTCAATGGCGCCGAGCCGTTCGGCGAGATCGACGAGGCCAAGGCCGACTGGTTGCTGGCCCGCATCGATCGCGAAGCCCTGCCCGCATCGATCGCCGCGCTCGAGCTCCTGGCCAAGCTGTTCGAGCGCCTGACCAACGTGCCCAGCCGGCTGCGCAGCCACGGCATCGCCACGGTCGAACGCAGCGTGCTGGCCGACGGGATCGCCGATCCCGAAGCCCGGCTGCTGCGCCGGCTGCTGTTCGCCCCCGCCAGCGATCGTGCGACCGGCATAAGCCGTGCCGAGGCCGAGTTGCTGTTCCGCCTCAAGCAGGCCGGAACCGCTGGCGGCGAATGGCAGCGGCTGTTCATCCAGGGCGTCGGCAACTATCTGGCGCCCTTCACGCGCTACGACCCGCTGTCGCTCGATCGCGCCGCGGACCTCGAAGATTTCATGACGCGACCCGATGACGGCCTTGGCCGCTTCTTCGGGCATCTGGGGCAGCGCGGCCTGCTGCCGGGCTTCTCGCCCGCAGCGGCCGCGGGCGCTGTCACCGGCGAACTCGACGCTTTCGAGACGGCGCTGATCGACTTCCTCGTCGAGGAACGCCGCTAGCCTTTGCGGAAGGCCGCTTCGATGTTGTTGCCGTCGGGATCGAGCACGAAGGCGCCGTAGTAGTCCGGAACTCCGTCGCGCGGCCCGGGCGGACCGTTGTCGCGCCCACCCGCCGCCAGCGCCGCGGCGTGGAAGGCGCGGACCGCCTCTTCGTCGGGCGCGCGGAAGGCGACGTGCATCTGGTTGATGCCGGGGCGCGAGCCCTCGACCCAGTACGACGGGATCAGGGTGCCGATCCACAGATAGGGTATCGGCTCTTCGGCGCTCTTGCCGAAGAGGAACGAGTCGGGGCCATTGGTTTTGGTGGCAAGCCCGAGCGGCACGGCGATCGCATCGTAGAAGCGGCGCGCCTTGGCGAGATCGGTGACGACGATGCCGGTGTGGTCGAGCATGGACCGGGAACGCCCCGGTCCGTAAAACGGTTCCGCCGTGCTAGACGGTGAAGCTCTCGCCGCAGCCGCAGGCGCCCTTGGCGTTCGGGTTCTGGAAGGTGAAGCCGGCGGTGAAGTCGTCCTCGACCCAGTCCATCGTCGAACCGATCAGATAGAGCACCGAGGCGCTGTCGATGAAGAACAGCCCGCCCGGCGTCTCGATCCGCTCGTCGAAGCCTTGCGCCTCGGTCACGTAGTCGACCGAATAGGCGAGCCCCGAACAACCGCGGCGCGGGGTCGAGAGCTTGACACCGATCGCATCGGCAGGCGCCTGGTCCATCAGCTTGGCGATCCGCGCTTCGGCCGAAGGCGTCAGGATGACGGCGGCAGGGCGCTGGCGGGTCTTGACCTCGGTCATCACAACATCCCCAGTTCGAGCTTCGCTTCGTCGCTCATCTTGGCCATGTCCCACGGCGGATCCCAGACGAGATTGACCTCGGCATCGCGCACGCCGGGCACCGCGCTGACGCGCATCTCGACCTCGCCGGGCATCGATTCGGCGACCGGGCAATGCGGTGTGGTCAGGGTCATGGTGATCGCGACCGAGCCTTCGTCCGACACCTCGACGCCGTAGATCAGGCCGAGCTCATAGATGTTCACCGGGATCTCGGGATCGTAGATCTCCTTGAGCGCCTCGATCACGCCATCATAGATCGATCCGCCAGGCTCGCCGGCAGCAATGCCTTCGGGCTTGGCCGCGAGGAAGCCCTCGAGATAGTCGCGCTTGCGCTCCAGCTTCTCGGCCGGAGCCTCGATGTCCTCGACGCGCGCCCGCGGCGGCGGCGAGACGGCCTCGACCTCTTCCACGCTGAACTTGGTCTCTTCCTCACTCATCCGAAGATCCTCTTGGTCCTCTCGATGCCGCGCAACAGCGCGGCAATGTCGCTTTCGTCGCTGTAGACGCCGAAGGAGGCGCGCGCCGTCGCCGGCACGCCGAGCCAGTCCATCAGCGGTTGCGCGCAATGATGCCCGGCGCGGATCGCCACGCCTTCCTCGTCCAATATGGTGCCGAGGTCGTGCGGATGCACCCCATCGAGCGCGAAAGAGACGATGCCCGCCGATTCCTCGGGTCCGAACACGGTCACCGAATTGAGCCGGCGCAGTTCATCGCGCGCCTGGGCGGTCAGCGCCATCTCGTGCGCGGCGATCTTTTCGACGCCGAGCGCCTTCACATAGTCGACCGCCGCGGCGAAACCGATCGCCTCGATGATTGCGGGGGTGCCGGCCTCGAAGCGCGCCGGAGGCGGTGCATAGGTCGTCTTCTCGAAAGTCACACGATCGATCATCGCACCGCCGCCATGCCAGGGGGGCATCGATTCGAGGATTTCGGCTCGCGCCCAGAGCGCGCCGATGCCCGTCGGGCCATAGATCTTGTGCGCCGAGAACACGTAGAAATCGGCGCCGAGCGCCGCCACGTCGATCGGCAGGCGCGGCACGGCCTGACAGCCGTCGATCAGCACCTTCGCGCCGACGGCCCGTGCAAGAGCCACGGCGTGTTCCACGTGGAGCATCGAGCCGAGCACGTTCGAGACGTGTGCCAAGGAGACGAGCTTGTGCGCTGGCGTCAGGATCCGCTCGGCCGCGACGAGATCGATCAGGCCGTCGCTGGTCAGCGGACAGACGTCGATCTCTATGCCGACACGTTCGCGCAGCAGCTGCCAGGGAATGATGTTGGCGTGATGCTCGAGCGTCGAGAGCAGCACGCGGTCGCCGGCCTTGAGGTGGGTGTTGCCCCAGGCGTGGGCGACGAGGTTGATCGCCTCGGTCGCGCCGCGGGTGAAGACCAGCTCGTGCTCGGGCGCGCCGACGAAGCCCGCGATCGTGCGTCGCGCCGCTTCATAGGCCAGCGTCATGTCGGCCGAGCGCGCATAGACGCCGCGGTGGACCGTCGCATAGTCGGCGCCCATCGCGCGCACGGTCGCGTCGATCACCGCCTGCGGCTTCTGCGCGGTCGCGGCGGTGTCGAGATAGTGCCAGGGCTTGCCCTCGGCGGTCAGCAGACCGGGAAAGTCGTCGCGCACCGAACGCAGGCTCATACGATCGCCTCCAGCCGCGCGAGCGCGAGCGCCTGCAGGCGCTCCTCTTCGGGCGCACCGGTGAAGGCCTCGGCAATGAAAGCCTGCAGCATCAGCCGCTTGGCCTGCGGCGGGGTGAGGCCGCGCGACTGCAGGTAGAACAGGCCCATCGCGTCGAGCTCACCCACCGCGCAGCCGTGCGCGCACTTGACGTCGTCGGCGTAGATCTCGAGCTCGGGCTTGGCATTGGCCGTCGCCATGCGGTCGAGCAACATGGCGCGGACCGACTGGCTGGCATCGGTGCCATCGGCCCCGCGCGCGACCGCGACCTTGCCGAGGTAGGTGCCCGTCGCCCGTTCGCCGAGAACCGAGCGGACGATCTGGCTGCTGGTGGCGTTCGGCTCCGCATGGCTGACCTCGGTGACGATCTCCAAGGTCTGCGCGCCCGAACCGAGCTGCGCCGCGCCCAGGGTGAAGTCCGCGCCCTCGCCCAGCCGCACGTCGACCGCGACGCGGCCGAAGACGTTGCCGGCGTTGAGAATGCGCAGGTCGAACCGGGCGCCGGCCTCGATCTCGATCAGCAGGTGTCGCGCCACCGCGCCCTCACCCTCTTCGACCACGCTCAGCGATGTGCTTTGCCCGCTCGGCACGAGAATTTCTTCGCGCGCGACGGGCCAGACGCCGGCCAGGGCATCGAGATCCGAATAGCGAAACGCCTCGTTCTTACGCGTGGGAAGTTCGGCGACTTCGCTCACGCCACCGCCTCGTAGCCCTGTTCCTCGAGCTCGAGCGCCAGCTCGGGCCCGCCGGTCTTGACGATGCGGCCGCCGGCGAGGACATGGACGAAATCGGGCTTCACGTAGTCGAGCAGCCGCTGGTAGTGCGTGATCAGCAGCACGGCCTTGCTCGGCTTGCGCATGATCGCGTTGATGCCTTCGCCGACGATGCGCAGCGCATCGATGTCGAGCCCCGAATCGGTCTCGTCGAGGATCGCCAGCTTGGGGTCGAGGATGCCCATCTGGACCATCTCGGCGCGCTTCTTCTCGCCGCCCGAGAAGCCGACGTTCACCGGCCGCTTGAGCATGTCCATGTCCATGCGCAGCAGCCCCGCCTGCTCCTTGGCCAGCTTGAGGAACTCGCCGCCCGAAAGCGCCGGCTCGCCGCGGCTCGCGCGCTGGGCATTGGCCGCCTCGCGCAGGAACTGGACGAAGGACACGCCGGGGATCTCGACCGGATACTGAAAGCCGAGGAACAGACCCGCGGCCGCGCGCTGGTAGGGCTCGAGTTCGAACAGGTCCTTACCGTCGAAATCGACCGAACCACCGGTCACTTCATAACCGGGCCGGCCGCCGAGCGTATAGCCGAGCGTCGACTTGCCCGCGCCGTTCGGCCCCATGATCGCGTGGATTTCGCCTGCATTGATCTGCAGCGAGAGCCCCTTGAGGATGGGCTTATCGGTCCCGGACGCGGTGACGTTGGCCTGGAGGTTATCGATCTTGAGCATCGGTGTCCTTACGGCGCCGCCTGCGGGCGCCCTGAATGATCGGAAAAGCGACGGCGACCGCGAGCGCGATCCAGCTAGCCGCGCTCATCGGCGGCTGTCCCTGTCGCGATCGCCCTTGTAGCCACCGCGGCCGTTGCCGCGCGGCCTTGCGCGCTGCTCCGCATAGCGCGCCTTCATCTCGGCGACGATCTTGGCGGTGACGGCCTCGACATCGGCCAGCACCTCGGCCGCGGGAAAGCGCAGCACCTTGATGCCGACATGCTCGAGGCTGGCGTCGCGTCGCCGGTCGAGCTCGGCATTGGCGTCGGGCTCGTCGATCTCGACGACGATCTTGAGCGACTGCGAAGCGAAGTCGACGATCGCCGAGCCGATCACCACCTGCCGCCGGAAGCGAAACTTGCCGAGCTCGGCCGCGACCAGCGCCTCGCCCAGCAGGCTCTGCGCCTCGGTCGGCGCGCGGCGCATCTCGCGCGCGGTCTCATGCAAGGTATCGAGCCGCGATTCGGCAATATTCCAGCCGCGCCCTTTCTTCTGGAGCTGCGGCGCCTCGGCGCGCTCTTCGGGCGGGAGGACGGAGAGAGTCTTTCTGGTCAACCGACCGATCCTTCAAGAGAAATGCCGAGCAGCTTCTGCGCCTCGACCGCGAATTCCATCGGCAGCTGCTGGAGCACTTCCTTGGCGAAGCCGTTGACGATCAGCGCCACCGCCGATTCCTGGTCGAGCCCGCGCTGCATCGCATAGAACAGCTGGTCGTCCGAAATCTTGCTGGTGGTCGCCTCGTGCTCGATCTGCGCGGTGGGATTGCGCACCTCGATATAGGGCACGGTGTGCGCGCCGCAGTCGCCGCCGAGCAGCAGGCTGTCGCACTGGGTGAAGTTGCGCACGCCCTCGGCCTGGGCGCCGACGCGGACGAGACCGCGGTAGGTGTTGTTGCTCTTGCCCGCCGAAATGCCCTTCGAGACGATCGTCGAGCGGCTGCCCTTGCCGTTGTGGATCATCTTGGTGCCGGTATCGGCCTGCTGGTAATTGTTGGTCACCGCGACCGAGTAGAACTCGCCGACCGAATCCTCGCCGTTGAGCACGCAGGAGGGGTACTTCCAGGTGATCGCCGAGCCGGTCTCGACCTGGGTCCACGAAACCTTCGAGCGCTTGCCCTGGCAGAGCGCGCGCTTGGTGACGAAGTTGTAGATGCCGCCCAGCCCTTCGGCATTGCCGGGATACCAGTTCTGCACGGTCGAATACTTGATCTCGGCATCGTCGAGCGCGACCAGTTCGACCACGGCGGCGTGGAGCTGGTTCTCGTCGCGCATCGGCGCGGTGCAGCCTTCGAGGTA
>SECS01000371.1 GCA_004211435.1 Novosphingobium sp.
ATTGGTTGCCGTATAAGTATATGGACCAACGCCGCCAATTGCAGCAGGAATAGTTTGAACAGGATAATTTACGTTTTCATTGCCATCTGCCAATGTCGCTGGTGGCAGCGTTAACGGATCGATAACTGTAATAGAATAAGTTGTAGTAGCTGTTTTTCCTGTAGAATCAGTTACTGTAACTGGAATTGGGAAAGTACCAGATTGTGTTGGGGTTCCAGAGATTTCTCTTGTTGCTGGATTAAATGTTAATCCCGTTGGTAAACCTGTTGCTGCATAGCTATATGGCATTGTACCTCCAATTGCGGAAGGAATAGTTTGGGTAGGATAAACTAATCCATTTGTTCCGTTTGCCAGGCTTGCTGCGGGTAATGATAATGGATCGGTTACTTTTAAAGTATAATTTGAAGTGATGGAATATCCATTAGCATCAGTAACTGTTACCGGGATAATATAATTCCCAGGTTGAGTAGGTGTACCCGTAATTTCTCTGGTTGTCGGATTGAAAGTTAATCCAGGAGGAAGACTTACAGCAGAATAAGTTAATGGCCCTGTACCGCCAGTTGCAGCAGGGATGGTTCGTGTTGGATATAATGTCCCGGTTATACCATCAGGTAACACAGCCCCTGCCAAAGCCAATGCTGGCGTTACTGCGAAATTAAATGTTGCCGTTGCCGAACAATTTTTAGTGTCTGTAGCAACTACTGAAAATGTTGGATCTCCTGCGGCAGTTGGTGTGCCCGTGATTAATCCTGAACTAGATAAGGATAAACCTGCCGGCAAAGTGCTTCCCGATGCTAATGCATAAGTGAAGCCCGGTGTACCACCTGTGGCTAATGGTAATTGTTGATTGTATGGGAACGAGATACTTGCATTTGTTAATGTACTGCCATTAAATACAATAGCAGGATTTACAGTTATGGTAATCGGAGTTCTTGTTGGATTTGAACACAAAACACCGTTGATCAATTTATTAACCTGAAGGTAATAAGTTGTATTGGATGAAAGCGCTGGGGTTGTAAAATCACCACCGTCAGGATTTAAAACAGTTGCACTAATCGGGCTATCGAAATAACTCACAGTAGTTCCTGTTACCGGTGTAACAGATAACTTAGCTGTAGTACCAGCACAAATAGATTGAGCACCAGAGATAATGGTTGGA
>SECS01000372.1 GCA_004211435.1 Novosphingobium sp.
GCCTTCTCGCGGCGGATATGCTGTTCGCGGGTCTGCAGCGACAGGCGGTAGGCACGATTGCCGCGGGCATCGACGGAGACGCCGACGAGGCGGCCGGGCATGGCGCGCTTGTGCGCATCCTTGACCGACATGTAGGCCGCGTGCGGGCCGCCGTAACCGACAGGCACGCCAAACCGCTGCGACGAGCCGATCGCGATATCCGCACCCATTTCGCCGGGCGATTTCAGAAGCGTCAGCGCCAGAAGATCGGCCGCCATAGCAGCGACCGCACCGGTCTGGTGCAGGCGGGAGATAAGGCCCGAGAAGTCACGCACTTCGCCGTTCGTGCCGGGATACTGGAAGATCGCGCCGAACACGTCGACCGGGTCGAGATCGGTCATCGGATCACCGACGATCACGCTCCAGCCGAGCGGGGCTGCACGTGTCTCGATCAGCGCAATCGTCTGCGGATGACAGGCGTGGTCGACGAAGAAGGCGGTTGCCTTCGATTTCGCCTGACGCTGGCAAAGCGCCATGGCTTCGGCAGCCGCCGTCGCTTCATCGAGCAGCGAAGCATTGGCGACGTCGAGGCCGGTCAGGTCGCAGATCATCGTCTGGAAGTTCAGGAGCGCTTCGAGGCGGCCTTGGGAGATTTCCGGCTGGTAGGGCGTGTATGCCGTGTACCAGGCTGGGTTCTCCAGAATGTTGCGCTGGATCACAGGCGGCGTCACGGTGCCGTAATAGCCCTGTCCGATCAGCGTGGTCAGCACCTGGTTCTTGTTGGCCGTCTCGCGCAGCTTGTCGAGCGCTTCGCGTTCGGTCAGCGCCGCACCCCAGGTCAGCGGGTTCTGCTGACGGATGGAGGCGGGAACCGTGGCATCGATCAGCGCGTCGAGCGACTTGTAGCCGATCACGGCAAGCATATCGGTCATCTCCGTCGGGGAGGGACCGATATGGCGACGGTTGGCAAAGTCGTAAGGATCGTAGTCGGTGAAGTGGAAGTCGGTCGAGTCGCTCATCCGATCAGTTCCTTATAGGCAGCTTCGTCCATCAGCGCGTCGGCGTCGGCCGCATTCTTGAGCTTCAGCTTGAAGAACCAGCCGGCAGCCTGCGGATCGGAATTGACCAGCGACGGGTCGTCGACGATCGCCTGATTGACTTCGGTGACTTCGCCG
>SECS01000183.1 GCA_004211435.1 Novosphingobium sp.
GCGCTCGGCATTCCGCTCCCAAAGGACCGGGTGATCGACGGCAAGGACATTGCGCCGATCCTGACCGGCGCGAAGTCGCCGCATGACCATCTCTATTACACGGCGTCCTGGGCGGGCCGGATCGAGGCGGTGCGCGATGCCGGCTTCAAGCTGCGCGATCCGGTGAGCGACGACGATCTGATCGCCCGCCAGCGCGCTACCGGTGGGCAGGGCGGGCTCTACAATCTGGCGGCCGACAACGAATCCCACGATGTGACGACCAGGCATCCGGCCGAGCGGCGGGAACTGCAAGGCGCGCTCGACACGATGCGCAAGGCCGTGGCGGGCAATCCGCGCGGCTGGCTCGGAAAGGACCGCTAAGCCGATGGCCCAAGGCATGATCCACCTGCCCGGCGGCGCATTCGCCATGGGCTCGGACCGTTTCTATCCCGAGGAGGCGCCGGTGCGGCGCGTGCGCGTCGATCCGTTCTGGATCGACGAGACGCCCGTCACCAATGGCCAGTTCGCGGCGTTCGTCGCGGCGACGGGGCACGTGACGCTGGCCGAGACCGCGCCCGATCCCAAGGACTATCCGGGCATGGATCCTGCGCTCGCGCAGCCGGGCTCGGCCGTTTTCGAGATGACCGACCGCCCTGTCGACACCGGCGTGCCGAGCTGGTGGCACTTCCGCTTCGGTGCGAGCTGGCGCGCGCCGACCGGACCCGGCAGTTCGATCGCGGGACTTGAGGATCATCCAGTAGTCCATGTCGCCCACGCCGACGCCGAGGCCTATGCCGCCTGGGCGGGCAAGGTCCTGCCGACCGAGGCCGAATGGGAATTCGCCGCGCGCGGCGGAGTCGACGGCGCCGACTATGCCTGGGGCAGCGAACTGGCGCCCGAAGGCGTGATGCTCGCGAACTACTGGCAGGGGCTGTTCCCCTTTGCCAACCAGTTGACCGACGGCTGGCTGCGCACCTCGCCGGTGCGAACCTATCCGGCCAACGGCTACGGTCTCTACGACATGATCGCCAATGTCTGGGAATGGACCGCCGACTGGTATGGTCAGCCGAAGCTCGAGCGGAAGGCCAAGGGCTCATGCTGCGTCCCCGCCAATCCGCGCGGGGGCACGCGCGGTGGCTCGATCGTCAAGCAGGACCTCGCGAAGATGCCGCGCAAGGTGCTCAAGGGTGGTTCGCACCTCTGCGCCGAGAACTACTGTCAGCGCTATCGCCCCGCGGCGCGCTACGCCCAGCCGGTCGACACGACGACGGGCCACGTCGGCTTCCGCTGCATCGTGCGCGATCCCGGCTGACGCGACATGGACGCATGATGCGGCACGCTCCTGACCGTCGGTCCGTGCTCGCTGGTCTCGCGATGTCGGGTCTCGCTGCCGGATGGGCATCCGGCGCCCAGGGGCGCACAGCGCGGTCTCCCGGGATCGCCGTCACCATCGACGATTTCGATCTGACCGACACGCCGCTGATGAGCGGCGAAGAGCGCGATGCCGCGATCCGCGCGGCCCTGGCGCGACACCGGGTGAAGGCGGCCGGCTTCGTGGCCGGAAAGTATGTCGGTGATAGTCTCGACCCTGCTGTTCTGGCGCGCTGGTCGGACGGTGGACATATCCTCGGCAACCATAGCTTCTCCCACCGCTATTTCGGCGGTGAGGATCCCGCCGGCTTCATGGCCGACGTCCTGAAGTGCGAGCCATTGCTCTCCGGCTACGCGGGCTTCCGCCGGCTGTTCCGCTTTCCCTACCTCGCCGAAGGCAAGACCGCCGCGGGACGCGACACCATGCGCGCGCTGCTGAAGCGGCATGGCTATCGCAACGCGCCGGTGACCATCGATACGTCGGACTGGTACGTCGACAACCGCCTGAAAGCCCGACTGCTGGCCGATCCGCGTCAGTCGATGGAGCCCTATCGGCGCTTCTATCTCGGCCATGTCTGGGAGCGAGCGACGTTCTACGACGGTCTCGCGCAGTCGCTGTTCGGTCATTCGATCGATCACACGATCCTGCTCCACCACAGGCTCACGACGGGGCTGTTCCTGGATGACATGCTGGCGATGTTCGAAGAGCGCGGCTGGCGCCTCGTCGATGCGGACAAGGCGCTCGCGTCGCCGCTGCTCGCACGCGAGCCCGATGGGCTTCCTGCGGGGCAAAGCCTCGTCTGGGCTCTGGCCAAGGCCGACGGTCGATATGAAGGCCGGCTGCGGTATCCGGGGGAGGACGGCGCCTACGAAGCGCCGAGGATGGATGCCCTGGGGCTTTGATCCTCGGCGCATAGCGGTCAGAGCGTGAAACCTCCGTCGATGGTGAGGCTGGCGCCGGTCATGAAGCCGGATTCGTCGCGGGCAAGGTACGCGATAAGTCCCGCGATCTCTTGCGGCGTGGCGACGCGTCCCAGCGGAACCATGGTCGCCAGCACCTCGAGGCTTCCCGCATTGATGTCCGTATCCGTGGGACCGGGCTGCACGTTGTTGACGGTGATCGCGCGCGGCGCGAGGTCGAGCGCGATGCCTTTGACCATGGCACCGAGCGATGCCTTGGTGAACTGGTAGACGCTCGAACCCGGCATGCCGGTGCGGATCGCGACGTTGCTGCCGACCGTTATGATCCGGCCGCCGTCGTTCAGATGGGGGACGGTGGCCTGGATGGCGAGGAAGACGCCGCGCACGTTGACGTCGATCATCCGGTCCAATTGTTCGAGCGGAACGGCGTCGACCGCACCCAGCTGGAAGATGCCGGCATTGACGACCAGAACGTCGATCCTGCCGAACCGCGCAACCGTTTCGCCGACCGCCCTGAGAATCTGTTGCGGATCTGCGCTGTCGGCCTGGATCGCAAAGGCCTCGCCACCCTCCGCCGCCACGGCGTCGACCAGTTCGGCTGCCTTGTCGACACGCGCGAGATAGCTGAAGGCGACGCGATGTCCGTCCCGCGCGAGGCGCGCGACCGCGGCGGCGCCTATCCCTCGCGAACCGCCGAAGACCAGGGCGACCTTGTTCGTATCCGTATTCATCATGACTTCCTTTCTTGAATGATCATTCAATTATGGGGCAAAAAAATATCAGGCGAATGCGCGCAGCGTGATGCGGGCGAGCGATCGGAGCTGGGCTTCGTCGGCGCCGTCACGGGCGGCGATGCGGATGCCGGCAATGCTGGCGTTGAGGAAGGCGGAGGCCTCCTCTGGCGAGACGTCGGCCGCTATGTCGCCGTCCGCCTGCGCTGCGCGTAAGGCTGCGACGAAACCGGCGTGGAGCACCCGGCCGGCCGCTGCACGGATTTCGGTGAGCTCTGTATTCGCCTTGCCGAACTCGCAGATCGAGTTCACGCCGAGGCAGGCGGTATGGGCCTCGCTTGCGACGCGTTCGAGCATCAGGCGAAGCCCGTCATACGGCGTCTCCCCGCTGCGCAGCGCATCGAGATGCGCTTGCGTTTCCGCCCGCGCATAACGCTGAACCGCCGTCGCATAGAGCCGCCACTTGTCTCCGAAGGTGTCGTAGAGGCTCTGTCGCCCGATCCTCATGGCATCGGTCAGCATCGCCGCGGAGGATCCCGCGAAACCGTGCTCGCGGAAAACCGCAATTGCCGCGTCGAGTGCCTGGTCGCGATCGAATTCCTTGGGTCTTGCCATGGAGGCTAGGTGGGGGTTCTGGAACGAATGGTCAAGTACCCGTCTGCAATCAACCGAAGGTGAACACATAGACCCGCGCTCCCGGCTGTTCGAACTCGATCGTTACCGTCCTGTCGGCGATGGCTCCGGTCTGGCGCACGAGCTGGTAGAGCCGGTCCTGACGCACCTCTCCCCAACCGTCGGGATCGACGTCGGTGCGGTGGTTTGCGCCCGGTGCCTTGCCGTCGATCAGCACGCGAAACCGCGCGGCGCGGCCATCCTGCGGAGTGCCGAGGACGAGATGGAGATCGCGGGCGTGGAAGCGTATGCGGATCCGCGCCGACCGCTCGTCGGGCGTCGCGAATTCGCCGCCTACTGTCCACCGGCCGGAGAGGTCCCAATGGTTGAGTGGCAGGTCGGGCGCGGGGCTGTAGGCAAAGGAGCGCCGCTGACGAAGGCCTCCGGGTGAGCGAAAGTGGATCGCCTTGTCAAAGCCGACGTAGGTCTCGGGCGAGGCGAGGTCGACCCAGTCGGGCGCTTTCTCGATGCCCTGACCGTCGACCGTCGGGATATCCCCCGGCGGCGCGTCGAGCAGCCGCTGGATCGCCGCATAGTCGCCTTCGCCGACGCGATAGCCGCGCACCCGGCCCTGCGGGTCGATCACGTAAAACCCCGGCCAGCCCTGATTGCCGAACTGCCGCCAGAGCGCATAGTCGCTGTCGAGCACGACGGGATAGTCGATGCCGAGATCGGTCAAGGCCCGGCGCACCTTGGCCGGGTCCTTCTCGAAACCGAACTCGGGCGTATGGACGCCGATCACCACGAGGCGGTCGCGGTACTTCGCCTGCCAGGCGCGCAGGTAGGGCAGCGGTCGCAGCGAGTTGATGCACGAGTAGGTCCAGAAATTGACGAGCACCACCTTGCCGCGCAGCGTTTCCGGCGTCGGCCGCCCGTTAAGCCAGGTCCGGCCTGCGAGCAGGAGCGGGATCGGATCTGGCGGCGTGTCGGCGATGGCGGTGCCGTCGATACCGACGGGCGCGCCGGGGCTGGCCAGGCAGATCGCGGTCGTCGCGACGCCGGCGAACAGGGCGATCGCGGAGAAACCCAGCGATCGGCGTTTGTTGAACATGTGAACTTCCTTTCCCGAGCGCCGGTGAAGCGTTTCCGCGCAAAGGAGACATAGGAGAGCGAATGGCGGAACACGCGTTAGGCATGGTGTGGTTGCGTTAGTTCCGCGTGGCCGGCGGCTCACACGCCATCACATGGCATAACGAGCCCTGGCTCATCCGCAGGCCTATTTACCTGGCACGCCGCCGTCGCGGCCTCAGGAGATGGACTTTGGACGATAGCCTCACCACGTCACGCCGCCAGTTCGTGGCCGCCGCGGCTCTGGCCGGCGCGGCCGGCATAATCCCCGCCGCGGTCCGCGCCCAGGTCGCCATGCCGCCGATCCGGCCTTTCAAAGTTGCCGTTCCCCCTTTCGAGATTGACGACATGAAGCGCCGTGTCGCCGCGGTACGCTGGCCCGAGCGCGAGACCGTCGACGACGACAGCCAGGGCGTTCAGACCGATCGGCTCCAGCCGCTGATGCGGCATTGGGCGGGCGCCTACGACTGGCGCAAGCTCGAGGCCAAGCTCAACGCTCTGCCGATGTTCCTGACCGAGATCGACGGGCTGGACATTCATTTCATCCACGTCCGTTCGCGGCACGAAAACGCCATGCCGATGATCATGACGCACGGCTGGCCGGGTTCGATTCTCGAGTTCCTCAAGGTCATTGGTCCGCTGACCGATCCCGTGGCGCACGGCGGCCGCGCCGAAGATGCCTTCCATCTCGTCGTGCCTTCGATTCCGGGCTTCGGTTTCTCGGGCAAGCCGGCGGGCAAGGGCTGGGGCTCCGACCGTATCGGCCGCGCCTGGGGCACGCTGATGCGGCGGCTCGGTTACGATCGCTACGTCTCGCAGGGCGGCGATTGCGGCTCGGTCATCTCGCAGCGCATGGCCTTGCAGA
>SECS01000050.1 GCA_004211435.1 Novosphingobium sp.
GTCGCGGCGGGCGGGGGCGAAGATCCGGGGCGGGGAGGCCATGAGGCCCCCCATGGCGCGGTGACGCCGGCTTGGCTAGTCTGTGACGCCATGCAGTTCGCCCCGTCTCTTGGCCAGATCCTGGCCCCGGTGATCGATCTGGTCTTCCCGTCGCGCTGCCCGCTCTGCGGCGAAGGGATCGGCGCACAGACCGGCCTCTGCGCCGCCTGCTGGGGCGAACTGGTGATACCGGGCGAGCCCGCCTGCAGCCTCTGCCAGCGCCCTCTCGGCGATGCCGTCGCCGCCGGCGCGGTCTGCGCGCCGTGCCTCGCGCAGCCGCCGAAGCACGACGGCGTCGCCGCGGGCACGCTCTACAACGCGGCCTCGCGGCGACTCGTCCTCGCCTTCAAGCACGGCCAGCGCATCGCGCTCGCGCCGATGATGGCGCGGCTGATGACGGCCAAGCTCGCCACGGTCGAGCCCGACTGGCTGGTCGTGCCCGTGCCGCTGCACCGTTGGCGGCTGTGGCGACGCGGCTTCAACCAGGCCGCGCTGCTCGCCGGCGAGATCGCCAAGGCCCGTGGCGCGAGGCTGATGGTGGACATGCTCGAACGGCGCAAGGCGACGCCCACGCTCGGCGGCCTCGGCGCCAAGGCCCGCGGCCGCGCGCTCGCCGGGGCGATCGCGGTCACCCCCAAGCGCAGAGCGGCGCTAACCGGCCAGAAAGTCGTGCTCGTCGACGACGTACTCACCAGCGGCGCGACGAGCGAAGCCTGCGTCTCGGCGCTCAAGCGCGCCGGTGCGGAACGCGTGGTGATCGCCTGCTTTGCGCGAGTAATGGACGAGGCGCTGCCTGCGGGCTGAGCACACAAACGAAAACGCCCGGAGCCGAAGCTCCGGGCGTCCTCGTGACGAAACTAGTGGACGCTGCTTTCGCAGTTCGACCGCCACCCCCTATGGCTGTCTCGACCGATCCCTCATTCGGCTCGCCCATGCTTGCGCGGGCGTTAGCCTATCCCCGAACCATGGCGCTTCTTGTTCCGCACCGCGTATTCCGGTTTGCAGCCCTTGCGGCCTGCCTGAGCTTTTTCCTCGGAACCGCTCGGAAATGAAAGCCCTTCGACCTTGGTTGATGGATTTTGGTCTCCATCTGTGGTTATCGTGCAACAAGTTTGCGCGAGCGCTGCTTTGGCCTAGGATCATCACCAATATGACAACCGTTTCCGCCCTCGACAGAGAGAAGGGCACTGCCTTCCTGCCGCGCTTCGATGCCCAGGGCCTGCTGATCGCGATCGCGGTCGATTCGATCACGCGCGAGATCCTGATGGTCGCCTATATGGATGAAGAGGCGCTGGCCAAGACCCGCGAAACCGGGCTCGCGCACTTCCACTCGCGCTCGCGCGGCAAGCTCTGGCTCAAGGGCGAGACGTCGGGGCACTTCCTGCGCGTGCAGGAAACCCGTGTCGACTGCGACCAGGATGCGCTGGTGATGCTGGTCAAGCCCGAGGGCCCGGCCTGCCACACCGGCGCCACGAGCTGTTTCTATCGCAAACTCGAAGGCGAAGAACTCGCCCCGATCGCAGGCTGAGGAGAGGCCCAGAATGCCGAGCTACAAGGCGCCGACGCGCGACACCCGGTTCATCATCAACGACGTGCTCAAGCTCGAAGGCTATGGCCATCTTCCCGGTTTCGCCAATGCCTCGCCCGACATCGTCGACGCGGTGATCGAGGAAGCGGGCAGGTTCGCCGCCGAAGTGATCGCGCCGCTCAACGCCAGCGGCGACGCCGAGGGTTGCACGCGCGCCGCCGATGGATCGGTGACGACGCCGCAGGGCTTCAAGGCCGCTCATGCCGCGTTCCGCGAGGCGGGCTGGGGCACGCTCTCGGCACCCGAAGAGTTCGGCGGGCAGGGCATGCCCCACGTTCTGGGCTTCGTGATCGAGGAATACATGTCGGCCGCCAACCAGGCCTTCGCGATGTATCCGGGGCTGACCAACGGCGCGGTCTCGGCGCTGCTGGCCAAGGGCTCGCCCGAGCTTCAGGCGAAGTACCTGCCCAGGATGGTGTCGAACGAATGGCTCGGCACGATGAACCTGACCGAACCGCAGTGCGGCACCGACCTGGGCCTGATTCGCACCAAGGCCGAGCCGCAGGCCGATGGCAGCTTCGCCGTCACCGGCACCAAGATCTTCATCTCGGCGGGCGAGCACGACCTGACCGACAACATCATCCATCTCGTGCTCGCGCGGCTGCCCGATGCCCCCGCGGGAACCAAGGGCATCTCGCTGTTCGTCGTGCCCAAGTTCCTCGTCGGTGACGACGGGTCGCTCGGCGCGCGCAACGCGGTGTCTTGCGGCGCGATCGAGCACAAGATGGGGATCCACGGCAACGCGACTTGCGTGATGAACTACGACGGCGCCACGGGCTGGCTCGTCGGCGAGGAGAACAAGGGCCTCGCCGCGATGTTCATCATGATGAACGCGGCCCGGCTCGGCGTCGGCATCCAGGGCCTGGCCCAGGCCGAAGCCGCCTATCAGAACGGCGCCGCCTATGCGCGCGACCGCCGCCAAGGACGCGCTCTGACCGGCCCCGCCGAGCCGCAGCAGAGCGCCGACCCGCTGATCGTCCACCCCGACGTGCGGCGCATGCTGATGGAAGCCAAGGCCTTCACCGAAGGCATGCGCGCGCTGGCACTGTGGTGCGGCCTGCTCGTCGATGTCGCCCACCAGGCGTCCGAGGAGAGCGAGCGCGACGCGGCCGACGACCTCGTCGGGCTGCTGACCCCGGTGATCAAGGGCTATGGCACCGATCGCGGCTTCGCCACGGCGGTCGACATGCAGCAGATCTGGGGCGGCCACGGCTATATCGTCGAGAACGGCATGGAGCAGTTCGTCCGCGATGCCCGCATCGCGATGATCTACGAAGGCGCCAACGGCGTCCAGGCGATGGATCTCGTCGGCCGCAAGCTCGCGCTCAAGGGCGGCCGCGCGATCCAGGCCTTCTTCGCGCTGGTCGATGCCGAATGCGCTGCCGCCAAGGGCAACGAGACGCTGGTCGACGTGGCCACGCGGATCGAGAAGGCCAATGGCGAGCTCAAGGCGGCAACGATGTGGTTCCTGCAGAACGCCATGGCCAATCCGAACAACGCCGGCGCCGGCGCGACGCCCTACATGCACCTGACCGGCGTGGTCGCGCTCGGCCTGATGTGGCTGCGCATGGCCAAGGCCGCGAGTGAGGCCCTGGCTTCCGGCGCGTCGGACACCGCCTTTTACGAGGCCAAGCTCACCACCGCGCGCTACTTCGCGGAGCGCTACACGCCCGATGCCGGTGCCCTGCGCCGCAAGATCGAGGCCGGCGCCGAAGCGCTGATGGCCTTGCCGGCCGAGGCCTTCGAGACCGCGTGAGCCCGACGTTGCGCCGGTGATGATTGCGAGCGAGGTCAAGCTCGTCGTCTGGGATCTCGACGACACGTTCTGGCAGGGCACGCTCTCCGAAGAGACGATCGTGCCCATCGCCGGAAACACCGATCTCGTGCGCCTGCTCGCAGCGCGCGGAATCGTGTCGTCGATCTGCTCGAAGAACGAGCGCCATGCTGTAGAAGTCCAGCTCAAGACACTGGAAATGTGGGACTATTTTGTCCTACCCAGCGTCAGTTTCGCGAGCAAGGGTCGCGCGATCGCCGAGGTGATCGAAGCGCTGCAACTGCGCCCCGAAAACGTCGTTTTCCTCGATGACAATCCTTCGGTGCGCGCCGAGGCCGCCTATACCTGCCCGGGGCTGCAATGCCTGGCCAGCCCTGACGAGCTGCGCGCCGTGCTCGATGACCCGCAACTTCAGGGCAAGCCCGATCCCGAGCTCAGCCGCCTCGCGCAATACCGCCAGCTCGCCGAGCGCTTCGATCGCCGCCAGAACCATGCCGCGAGCGATGCGGACTTCCTGCGGCAGAGCGAGATCCGCATCGAGATCGACTATGCGGTCGAGAACCACATCGATCGTATCGTCGAGCTGATCAACCGCTCGAACCAGCTCAACTTCACCAAGCGCCGCCTCCTCGACGCGGCGGCGAAGGCCCGCTTCGTCGAGGAGTTGAGCCTGTTCGGCTTCAAGGCCGGCGTGGTCCGCGCCTGGGACAAATACGGCGACTATGGCGTCGTCGGCTTCTTCATGACCCTCGCGACCCTGCGCGAATACAGGCTCGAACATTTCGTGTTCTCATGTCGCATAATGAACATGGGAATCGAGCAATATGTCTATGAATATCTGAAGAAACCGGCGATCGACGTGGCCCAACCTGTCGCCAATGGCCTGGCCGATCACCCGCGCATCGACTGGATCCATTTCGGCACCGGCGCGGAGGTGGTCGATCGGTTGCACGATCGTCAGCTGGTGCTGATCGGTGGTTGCGACATGCTCCAGCTCTCGACCTATTGCGGTGGGCGATCGAGCGAGTTCACAAACCGTACTCACCGCGGCATCATCAAGCGCCTCGACGATCCGTTCATCTTGCTTGACGACAGCGAAGCGGTCGCTGCGAGCCCGCTGCGCGGCGAGATCCCGGCCTTCGATTTCGAGGATCTGATCGAACTGCGCGATGCCCTGGCCCAGGCCGACGCGGTCGTCGTCTCGCTCTATCGCATGATGGAGATCAACTACTTCCGCGGCCGCGACGGACTGACCGTGCGGTTCGACGAGGATGCCGTGACCCAGATTCTCGCCTCCGATCGGGGGCTCTGGTTCGTGCGCAACTTCGGCTTTCTCGAGTTCAGCCACGAACAGCGGCAGGAGCTGGTACGGCTGTCGCTCGTGCGTTTGGCAGAGCTGACGCAGCCAGGCTGCCCGGTGATCGTGCTGCTGGAAAACACGCGTAAACTCGAAGCCAATCCCAACGAAAAGGCCCTGCGCGAAATCTACAACCAGTTCCTCGTCGATCAGTCGCGAGCCATCGACCGCGTGGAATGCATCGACGTCAACGCCGTCACCAAGGTCGACTGGCTGTTCGATGACGGCTTCCACATGAGCCGCCAAGGTTACTTCGAACTCGCGCAGGCCGTGCGGACCAGGCTTCCCTAGCTTCCGATTCGCCGCACCGCCGATGAAGCGGGTACGCGTCGGGGCGAGCCGAGCCCGGTTTCCGACGCGCCCTGTCTGTCCCACGCACCGTCGCATGCCACGTGGCAAGGCGATCGGGCTGCGCGACAAGCGTGGCGCGGGGATAGAAGGGAACATCCGATGCCATCGTTCACCAAGCCTTTCGCCATGGCGCTCGCTCTGCCGCTGACCGTCGGCGTCGCCCAAGCGGTTGAACCCGCCAGCGCCGCGGTCGGACCCGACCACACCCATAGCGCGACGTCGCAACCGGCGGCGACGCTCGACACCAATGCCGACGGCAAGCCCGACGCCTGGGATCGTGATTCCAACGGAACGCCGGACGCTTGGGATACCAATGCCGACGGCAAGCCCGATCGCTACGACACCAACAGCGACGGCAAGCCGGACTCGTCCACACCCACGCGCTGATCAGCGCGTGGACAACCTCGCGGGCTGATCCATCGCTCCAGGGATCAGTCCGCGAACACCTCCTCGAATAGCGCAGTCATCGCCGCCCAGGACTGGCGATCGGCGCTCGCGTCATAGGCGATCGCCGGAATGCCGCGGGCGTCGCTTCCCGGATCGGTAAAACCGTGCCGGACGCCGCTATAGGCATGGAAGTGCCAATCGGCACCGACCGCATCCATCTCTTCCCAGAATTCCAGGACCTGCGAACGCGGGACCATCGGATCGGCATCGCCGTGGCAGATCAGTAGCCGCGGCTTGATGGCGCCGGGTTCGGCGCGGCGGCCGGTGGCGAGCAGGCCGTGGAAGCTCGCGACCACGCGCAGGTCCTGACCGTCGCGCGCCATTTCGAGCGCGGCTTGGCCGCCCATGCAATAGCCGATCGCGCCGAGCGACAATCCCGCCGCTTCGGGCCGCGAACGCAAGGTCGCCACCGCCGTGGCGAGACGCGCGCGATAGTGATCGGTATCAGCACGCAGGTCCTTGGCGAGCGCCTGCCAGTCGCCCTCGGTCACCCCGTAGAAGTCGGCGATCAGCACGAGGTAGCCAAGGTCCGCCAGCATCCCCGCGCGGCGTTCGGCGGCGGGCGTGACATTGGCGATCGTGGGAAAGAGGACGATCGCCGCGCGCGCGGCACCGGCGGGCCGCGCCAACCATCCGGTCAGCGCGGTTTCGCCATGGGTATAGTCTACGCGTTCGAGCGAAGTCATGCCGCCAAGCCCTTATTCAGGAAGGAAATCCGGCACTGAGAGATAGCGCTCGCCGGTATCGTAGTTGAAGCCGAGCACGCGGCTGCCCTTGGGCAGTTCCTCGAGCTTCTGCTTGATCGCCTGCAGGGTCGCGCCCGAGCTGATGCCGACGAGCATGCCTTCCTCGCGTGCGCAGCGGCGCGCCATTTCCTTGGCTTCGGCCGGATCGACCTGGATCGCGCCGTCGATCGACTGGGTGTGCAGGTTCGACGGGATGAAGCCCGCACCGATACCCTGGATCGGGTGCGGGCCGGGCTGGCCGCCCGAGATCACGGGCGAGAGCGTCGGCTCGACCGCATAGGCCTTGAGATCGGACCACTTGGCCTTGAGCACTTCGGCGCAGGCCGTCAGGTGACCGCCGGTGCCGACGCCTGTGATCAGAACGTCGATCGGGCTGTCCGCGAAATCGGCGAGAATTTCCTGAGCCGTCGTGCGGACATGGACCTCGATGTTCGCGGGATTGTCGAACTGCTGGGGCATCCAGGCGCCGGGGGTCTGATCGACGATTTCCTTGGCGCGCTCGATCGAGCCCTTCATGCCCTTTTCGCGCGGGGTCAGGTCGAAGCTCGCACCATAGGCGAGCATCAGCCGCCGGCGCTCGACCGACATCGATTCGGGCATGACGAGGATCAGCTTGTAGCCCTTGACCGCCGCCGCCATCGCGAGACCGATGCCGGTATTGCCCGAAGTCGGCTCGACGATCGTGCCGCCGGGCTTGAGGTGGCCGTCCTTTTCCGCCGCCTCGATCATCGCGAGGCCGATGCGGTCCTTGATCGAACCGCCGGGATTGGCGCGTTCGGCCTTCACCCAGACCTCGTGGTCGGGGAACAGGCGCGAAAGCCGCACGTGCGGGGTGTTGCCGATTGTGGCGAGGATGGAGTCTGCCTTCATGGTGCGGGGTCCCTTTGGCGATAGTGGGGAGCGAATGTGCGCGCCCGGGCCAGCTCGGGAAAGAGGAAGGCCCATGCGATCGTGATCACTATCGCACCGACTCCACCGAAGACAACCGCTCCCGTTGCGCCGAGCAGCGCCGCGGCCAGGCCCGACTGCATTTCGCCGAGTTCGTTCGAGGCCGAGATGGCGAGGCCCGAGATCGCCGAAACGCGACCGCGCACATCATCGGGCGTGTTGAGCTGCACCAGGCTCGAACGCACGAAGACCGAGACCATGTCGGCCGCGCCGTAAGCGGCGAGGCACAGCAGCGACAGCGGGAACCAGCGCGACAGACCGAATGCCACGGTCGCCGCGCCATAGGCGGCCACGGCCCAGAGCATCTTGGCGCCGACATTGTGTGACAGCGGCTTCCACGACAGCCACAGAGCCACCAGCGCGGCGCCCGCGGCAGGCGCAGCGCGCATCTGGCCGAGGCCCTCGGGCCCGACCTGGAGAATGTCGCGCGCGAAGACCGGCAGCAGCGCCGTGGCGCCGCCGAGCAGCACGGCGAAGAGGTCGAGCGTGACGCAGCCGAGCAGGAAGCGCTCGTTCCAGACGAAGCGGAAACCGTCGAGGATCTGGCGAAACGGATTGACCCCGCGGTTGCTTGCGGCGGGCGGCAGGCGACGGATCATCGACAGCAACAGGCAGGCGCAGGCGAGGAGCACCGCCGACACGCAATAGGGCGCGGCAGGATGCGAGGCGAAGAGGAAGCCGCCCATCGCCGGGCCGACGATCGAGCCAGACTGCATGGCAATCGAATTGAATGCGATTGCGCGCGGAATCAGCTCGGGCGGGACGATGTTCGGCGCGATCGAGCTGATCGCCGGGCCGACGAAGACGCGTGCCGATCCGTGCATCGCGGCCATGACGAAGAGCAACGGCAGGCTCAGCAGGTCGAAGGCGCTGGTGAGTGCGAGCAGCACGGCGATGACCAGGTCGATGCCGATTGCGATTCCGCCGACATAGCGACGATCGAAACGATCGGCAGCGACACCCGCGATGGGCGTGAGCAGGGCAAGCGGGACGAATTGCGCCAGGCCCAGCGCGCCGAGTAGGAAAGCCGCCTCGGCAATCGTCATGCCATAGGCGCCACGCGCGAGATCGTAGAGCTGGTAGCCGATGACGACGACCATCGACGAGGTCGCGAGCACGGAAGCGAAGCGCGTCAGCCAGAAGAAGCGATAGTCGCGGATCTGTAGCGGGGAGGTGGGTGCGGTCACCGCGCCCGCATGGCAGCGGGCGGGGGGTCTTGCCAATAAGAAGAACTCATCAACGCTAGAAGCAATGCTTGCGAAACGCCGGTCGGACCGGCGCCTCGCGATATCCTCAGCGCGCGGCGCGCAGACGCGGATTCGGCTGCAGCGCGTCGATCAGCTTGGTGAAATCGTCGAGACGGATGATCCGCTCGAACTGATAGCCCGCACGCTCTTCGGTCAGCCAGATCAGATGGGCCTCGATGCGACCGATGACGGGCAGACGGATGACCACGCGATCCCCGCGCGTCAGCGGGCTCTGGCCCGTCGCCATGAAACCATGCGCCGAAATGTTGGCGATGTGCAGATGCACGTCGCCGAGTTGGCGATGTTCACCGATGACCGGCTGTTCGACCGGATGCCGCATGGCGCGGCGCATGTCGGTGACGGAAAGCTGAGCTCCTGCGCCCATCTCGTACAAATCCCTTTAAGTGACCGAGGGCCTCTATGCAGGGGAAAGGCAAAGATTGGGTAAACCGGCAAAACCGTGCCGGCAGAAACTTGCCGCCTTTTGCCGCTATGCCGAGCGCAACACGCCGTGCTTTTTCTTGCCGGACGACAGCCGAACTTCACCACAATTCCCTGGAATCACGTGATTTTCATCAGAAATCGCCGTGCCATCGAGCCGGGCACCGCCACCCGCGACCAGGCGCTTGGCCTCGCCACGGCTCGCCGCAAACCCGATACCGACCAACGCATCCAGAATGGTCAGACCTTCGGCCGGAACGCTGAATTCAGGGAGATTTTCGCCGATGCCGCCGCCGGCGAAGGTCGCCGAGGCCGTCGCTTCGGCGGTTTTGGCCGCATCCTCGCCGCGGCAGAGCCGGGTGATCTCGTTGGCGAGCACGACCTTGGCCGCGTTGATCTCGTTGCCCTGCAGCGATTCGAGCCGGACGACTTCGTCGATCGGCAGATCGGTGAACAGGCGCAGGAACTTGCCGACGTCGCGATCGTCGCAATTGCGCCAGTATTGCCAGAAGTCCCAGGCCGGCAGAGAATCCTCGTTGAGCCAGACCGCACCCGCGGCGGTCTTGCCCATCTTGGCGCCGTCGGCGGTCGTCAGCAGCGGCGTGGTAAGGCCGAACAGCTCGGCCTGGTCCATGCGACGCCCAAGTTCGACGCCGTTGACGATGTTGCCCCACTGGTCCGAACCGCCCATCTGCAACCGCGCACCCGCGGTCTTCGCAAGGTGGCGGAAATCGTAGCCCTGGAGGATCATGTAGTTGAATTCGAGGAAGGTCATCGGCTGCTCGCGCTCGAGCCGCAGCTTCACCGAATCGAAGGTCAACATGCGGTTGACCGTGAAATGCGTGCCGACTTCCTGGAGCAGCTCGATGTAGCCGAGCTTGCCCAGCCAATCGTGGTTGTTGACCATCACCGCGTCGGTCGGGCCGTCGCCGAAGGTCAACAGGCGCGAGAAGATCGAGAAGATCGAAGCGATGTTGCTTTCGATCGTCTCGTCGCTCAGCATCTTGCGGCTCTCGTCGCGTCCCGTCGGATCGCCGATCCGCGTGGTACCGCCGCCCATCAGCACGATCGGCTTGTGCCCCGTCTGCTGCAGACGCCGCAACATCATGATCTGCACGAGGCTGCCGATATGCAGCGACGGTGCCGTCGCATCGAAGCCGATATAGCCTGGTACGATCTGCTTGGCCGCCAGCGCGTCGAGGCCCGCGGCATCGGTCTGCTGGTGGATGTAGCCGCGCTCGTCGAGCAGGCGGAGCAGGTCGGACTGGTATTGCGTCATGATGGCCTCGTTTTCGGAAGCGCGCGCCTAGCACGGCGACACGCGCTTGGAAACGCGGTGGTTGCTGCACTCAAGAGCGTGGATGATCGTCTATTGACCTGCGAAGAGGCCAAATCTGCGGAAAAGCGGGTCAAGGGATGGTCTCGCGCGAAGGAAATCGCGTTAATCCGAAGCGATTGAGCGCGAATCTCGATTTCGGCGAAAGCGAGGGAAAGCGCGCACTCAGGTTAGGGCAGACGGAATAGCGTGCGCATGTTGTCCCATAAGACGGTTTCCCTGGTCCCCCACCCCGATTCCCTGCCACGCGGCATCCACGGCGTCGACGTGCGCTGGCTCGAGACGCGCCAGGGCCTCTTCGTGCTACGCTGGGTGATCAAGGGCGTCGACGCCATCGCCGTGCCCGCTTTCGCAGGCAAGGGCCGTGGCGAAGCGCTCTGGCAGACGACTTGCGGCGAGCTGTTTCTCAAGGACCGTGACGGCGCGGGCTATCGCGAGTTCAACTTCTCGCCGTCGGAACGCTGGGCCGCCTATCGCTTTACCGGTTACCGCGATGGCATGGCAGACGAAGATATACCGCCGCCAGAAGTCAGCAGCGAGGGCGGACAGCATCTTTTCGTGCTGACCGCGCTGCTCGACGCTTCGGTGCTTCAGGGTAGTGAGTTGGCCGGGCTGTCGGCGGTGATCGAAGAGAAGGATGGAACCAGGTCCTATTGGGCGATAGCTCACGCGCCGGGCAAGCCGGACTTCCACAACCCCGCTTGCTTCGCGCTGCCGCTTCCGGCACCCGAGGTGGCATGAAATTCGGTATCGATCGCCTGCTGGCGGACTCGGAACTGCGCAGGCCCCTCGCCGGCAAGCGCGTGGCGCTGATCGCCCACCCCGCCTCGCTGACCGAGGGACTGGTCCACTCGCTCGACGCGCTGGCGGCCTGCCCGGACATCGCACTCGCCGCCGCCTTCGGCCCGCAGCACGGGCTCAAGGGCGACAAGCAGGACAACATGGTCGAGACCGGCGACGAGACCGATCCGGTCTACGGCATCCCGGTGTTCAGCCTCTACGGCGAGGTCCGCCGCCCGAGCGCGGCGATGATGGAGACGGCCGACGTCTTCCTGTTCGACCTGCAGGATCTCGGCTGCCGCATCTACACCTTCGTCACGACCCTGCTCTACCTGCTCGAAGCCGCGGCGGGCACGGGCAAGGCGGTCTGGGTGCTCGACCGACCCAATCCGGCGGGCCGGCCGATCGAGGGCACGATCCTGCTGCCGGGCCAGGAAAGCTTCGTCGGCGCCGGGCCTATGCCGATGCGCCATGGCCTGACGCTGGGCGAGATGGGCCAGTGGTTCGTCGATCACTTCAAGCTCGACGTCGACTACCGCGTGATCGCGATGGAAGGCTGGCAGCCCGAAGTCGCACCAGGCTTCGGCTGGCCTGCAGATCGGCTCTGGATCAACCCGAGCCCCAACGCCGCCAATCTCAACATGGCGCGCGCCTATGCGGGGACGGTCATGCTCGAGGGCACGACCCTGAGCGAAGGCCGCGGCACGACGCGCCCGCTCGAGATCCTGTTCGGCGCGTCCGATGTCGACGCCAAGGCGGTGCTCGCCGAGATGCAGCGGTTCGCGCCCGACTGGCTCGCCGGCGCGGCGATCCGCGAGTGCTGGTTCGAACCGACTTTCCACAAGCACGCTAAGGCCTTGTGCAACGGACTTATGATCCATGCCGAACTCGGCTTCTACGATCACCATGCCTTCCGCCCCTGGCGGCTCCAGGCGCTGGCCTTCAAGGCGATCCGCAACCTCCAGCGCGACTATCCGATCTGGCGTGACTTTCCCTACGAGTACGAGTTCGACCGCCTGGCGATCGACGTGATCAACGGCGGCCCGGCTCTGCGCGAGTGGGTGGACGACGGCGCAGCGCTGCCGGGCGATCTCGATGCGCTCGCCGGGGCGGACGAGGCGCGGTGGGCCGAAGAGATCCGACCGCTGCTGCTGTACTGAGCGTCGCGATCAAACGTGATAGGCGATCCAGGCGATCGCCTGGGCCGAGGGTACGAAGAACACCTGCGCCAACAGCGTACCGGCGAGGCGGCTGAACGAGATCCACACGATCGTGCGGCGGAACAGCGGCTCGCTGACGCGGCCTTCGACGACGTCGTCGGTCATCACCGAAAGCTGCGGATCAATCAGCGCGAACAGCAGGATCGTCGCGAAGCCGTTGATCACCGCCGAGAGCTGCGAGGCGGTGACGCGGAATTCGGGGTTGAGATAGCCGGCATAGAGCGAGGCGAGCACGCCGACGGTGATCAGCGCCTGGGCCATGCAGTTCGCGACCAGCACGCCCCAGCCCACGCCGCGCGGCTTGGCGAGTTCGCGCAATTGCGCCGTCGTCGGTACGCGGATCGCCTGGCGGATCGCGCGCAGGCCCGCGGGCGAGGCGCTGCGCAGGATCATCTTGCCGGTCGACCGGTGGTTCTGGAAGTAGCCGATCGCGCGCGCGAACATGCGCTGGCCGGTGGGCACCAGCATGATCCCGATGGCCACGGCGATCGTCGCCGAGAACAGGATCAGGCGGAAATCCCACAGCAGCGCGTCGCCGCCGCCGTCGGACAGCCGCGTCTCGATCCGCTTGGCGAGGAAGGGGCCGAGGAACGAGTTCGAGGTGCGCGAGACGAGCACGAGGATGTTGAACAGCGCGAAGCTCATCGCGATGCGCCGCGTCCGCACGCCGGCGATGCGCGCGGCATAGGCGAGGGTGCCGATCAGGTTGATGCCCGCGGTGAGCAGGCAGATGATGAGCAGCTGGACGTCCATGCGCGCGGGCTTACCCGCCCGCGCGGCGCTCCGCCAGCGGCAAGCTTATCCTGCTAACAACGACGTGTCGCCGACCAGCAGCGAGGTCATCGACAGTGCGCCGTCGAGCGTGTCGTTGAACAGTGCCGCGCCGTCACCTTCGCGCCTGGCGCCGAGCGCGTAGAGCAAAGGCAGGTAATGCTCGCCGCTGTTGATCGCGCGAGCGGCGTTACGGTCGTCGGGCGCGAAGTCGGTCAGCGCGGCATTGTCACCGGCGAGGATCGCGGCATTGGTGCGATTGTGGAACTCGACCGCCCAGTCGGGCTGGGTCCCTGCAGCCTGGCGCCAGAGCGCGAGATTGTGGATCACGTTGCCGCTGGCGACGATCAGCACGCCCTCGTCGCGCAGCGACGCGAGCTTGCGGCCAACCGCGAGGTGCTCGGCCGGGGACAGGCTGCGGTCGAGGCTCATCGCCACCATCGGAATGTCGGCTGCGGGGAACATCGGCTGGACCACGCCCCAGGCGCCGTGGTCGAAACCCCAGCTGGTGTCGGGCGCGACGCGGTCGGCGCCGAGCAGTTCGACAATCCGCGCGACAAGTTCGGGCGAGCCCGGCGCCGGATAGCGCACGTCGTAGAGCGCCTGCGGGAAGCCGCCGAAATCGTGGATCGTGCGCGGCTGCGCCTCGGCGGTGACATGGGTGCGGCCCTGCGTCTCCCAGTGCGCGGTGACGGCCAGGATCGCGCGCGGGCGCGGTAGAACACGGCCCAAGGCCTGCCAGGCACGCCGCTCGGGGCCATCGGTGATCGCGGTCATCGGCGAGCCGTGGCCGAGGAAGAGAACGGGCAGGGGTGTGGTCATGCTTCGCGAGATGGGCACCGCCGACGAACCGCGCAACGCAAGCAAATCTATCGCCGCGGCAAGCGCCGGCGCACGGGGGCGGTCTCGGGTACGAGCACCATCGCGACGAGCCCGATCACGGCGGCGCCGGTCAGGTACCAGGCCAATGCCATCGGCGTTCCCGTGGCGGCGATCAGCCAGGTGACGATCAGCTGCGTCGCCCCGCCGATCAGCGAGACGGGCAGCGCATAGACCAGCGCGAAGCCACGCGCTCGGACCCGCGCGGGTAGGCCCTCGCTGATCGTCGCATAGATCGATGCCTGGGTGAGGAAGCTCAACGACGCGAGCAGGACCATCGCCACGATGAACACGCCGGCATCGCGCGTCGCATCGATCCAGGCGAAGCACGGCACCACCGCGCAGACGAAGGCGAGCCCCGGCCAGATCATCATCGGCCGCCGGCCGAGCCGGTCGCTCAGCCAACCGCCGAGCAGGGTCGCGACGACCTGCATCGCGCCGATCAGCGCCTGCGCGGTCAGTGCGACGCTGGCGGGAAAGTGCAGCGTGTTCTGGCCGAAAGTCGCCATGTAGGTGAAGATGTAGGTCCCGGTCGTGCCCGCGCCGATCATCGCCAGGCCGCAGAGCACCGTGCGCCTATAGGACGCGGGAGCCTCGGACGGGGCAATGGGCACCTGCTGCAGCGTCTCGGGCAGCGCGCGACGGACGATCAGCGCGAAAGGCACGATCACCGTGCCCAGCAACAGCGCGATCCGCCAGCCATAGACGGCGAGCGCGGTCTCGCTCAGCACCAGACTCAGGCCGAGCCCGACCAGCGCCGCGGTCAGCGCGGCGACCGCCTGGCTCGCGCCCTGAAGGCTGATGACGAGCCCGCGCCGGTGCTCCTCCGCGGCCTCGACCAGATAGGTCGTCGCCGAGCCGATCTCGCCGCCGAGCGCGAAACCCTGGATCAGCCGCGCGACCACGGCCAGCACCGGCGCAGCCAGGCCGATCGCCGAGTAGGCCGGGGTCAGCGCGAGCAGGGCTATACCGAAGCCCATCAGCAGCATCGAGACCAGCATCGCCGGCTTGCGCCCGTGCCGATCGGCATAGCCGCCGAGCACCCAGGCGCCAATCGGTCGGCTGACGAAGCCCGCGCCGAAGGTCGCCAGCGAGCCCATCAGGCTGACGAAGGGATCGCCCGAGGGGAAGAAGGCCCGGCCGATCTGCACCGCGAAGAAGGCGAAGGCGACGAAGTCGTAGAACTCGAGCGCATTGCCCACGGTCGCGGCCGCGACGGCGCGCCGCATCGACGGCGCGCCCGTGCTCAATGCTTCTTGCGCGTCAGTTCGCGCATGGCGTCGTCGAGCCCGTCGAGCGTCAGCGGATACATCGAATCGCCCATGACCTGGCGGATCAGCTTGGTCGAGGTCGAGTATTCCCACTGCCGCTCGGGCACGGGGTTGAGCCACACGGTCGCGGGATAGATATGCATCACGCGCTGGAGCCAGGTCGCACCGGCCTCCTCGTTGAAATGCTCGACCGAACCGCCGGGATGGCTGATCTCGTAGGGGCTCATCGCCGCGTCGCCGACGAAGATCACCTTGTAGTCGTGGCCGTACTTGTGGAGCACGTCCCAGGTCGGCGTACGCTCGGAGTAGCGGCGGCGGTTGTCCTTCCACACGCTCTCGTAGAGGCAATTGTGGAAGTAGAAGAACTCGAGGTTCTTGAACTCGGTGTTGGCCGCGCTGAACAGCTCCTCGACGAGCTTGATATGCGGGTCCATCGAGCCGCCGACGTCGAGGAACAGCAGCACCTTGACGGCATTGTGCCGCTCGGGCCGCATGCGGATGTCGAGCCAGCCCTGCTTGGCCGTGCCTTCGATCGTCGCGTCGAGATCGAGCTCCTCGGCCGAACCCTCGCGCGCGAAGCGGCGCAGCCGGCGCAGCGCGACCTTGATGTTGCGCGTGCCCAGCTCGACCGTGTTGTCGAGGTTCTTGAAGTCCCGCTTTTCCCAGACCTTGATCGCGCGGCCATGCTTGCCTTCGCCGCCGATGCGCACGCCCTCGGGATTGTAGCCGGCGTGGCCGAACGGCGATGTCCCGTTGGTGCCGACCCACTTGTTGCCGCCCGAGTGACGCTTTTCCTGTTCCTCGATCCGCTTCTTCAGCGTCTCCATGATCTCGTCCCAGTCACCCAGCGCCTTGATCGCTTCCATCTCCTCCTCGGAGAAATAGCGTTCGGCGACCTGCTTGAGCCAGTCCTCGGGAATCTCGACCGGCTGCTGGCCATAGTCGGTCATCACGCCCTTGAAGACCTTGGCGAAGACCTGGTCGAAACGGTCGAGCAGGCCTTCGTCCTTCACGAAAGTGGCGCGGCTCAGGTAGTAGAACGCCTCGGGCGTCTGCTCGATCACGTCCTTCTGCAGCGCTTCGAGCAGGGTCAGGTGCTCCTTGAAGCTCGCCTTGATGCCGGCGGCGCGCAACTCGTCGATGAAGTTGAAGAACATGGGCTCAGCTCGGCTCGGGAATGGAGGGCGGCGGCGGTTGCCGCGGGAACTGTTCGAGCGCCGGGTCGATCACGGCCCAGGCAGGCGCGTCCTCGGTCCAGATCGCCATCAGCGGCTTGACGTCGTGCGGCGTGTCGAGCGTGCCGAGACGGATCACGCGGAACTGCGGGCGCGCCGAGCTTTGTCCCATGACGGGCGTGCCGCAGGCGGTGCAGAACGACTGGGTGATCGTGTTGCCGCTGGCCGCGACATATTCATGCCCCGAGAGATCGCCGTGGATCGTCACATCCTGGGTAGCGAACATCGCGTTGTGCGTCGGTCCGCCCGCGGCGATCTGCTGGCACTGGCGGCACCAGCACTGGCGCGCGGTGATCGGCGCGCCGGCAATGGTGAGGGTGACCGCTCCACAGGAACAGCGTCCGCTATAGCTCATGACACTGCCTCGGCCCCCGGTATCGGCGGGGACTTGGGGAACTGGGGCAGGGCGAGGTCGATCACCGCCCAGGCCGGCGCCTCGCTGGTCCACATGACCATGCCCGGCCGCAGGTCGTGCGGCTGTTCGATCACGCCGAGCTTGACCGCGACGACATGCGGCATGGCCGAGCTGCCGCCGAACACCGGCGTGCCGCAGGCCGCGCAGAACGACTGGATCGAAGCGTTGCCGCTCTCGGCCGGATAGGTGTGGACCGCGAGATCACCCGTGGTCGTCACCTGGCTGGCCTGGAAGATAGCGTTGTTCGAGGCATTGCCGGCAGCGATGCGCTGGCACTGGCGACACCAGCATTGGCCGACGCCGAAAGGCTCGCCCTCCAGCGTCACACTCACCGCCCCGCAGGAGCAATGGCCGGTGTAGCTCACTGCCCTTGCTCCTTCTTGAGCGCGGCATCGAAGGCCGTCTCGGCCTCGCTAACCAGGCGCGGCAGCAGCGCGGGCTCGACGAAGGCATTGGCTTCGCCGGCATCGCGGCGGCGGGCGCGGCCGATCACGTCGGTCGTATCCGAATGACCGGGCAGGACGACGTCGGCACGGACGCTGCGCAATTTGGCGAAAGTCCGGCGATAGTCGCCGACGATGCCCGGATAGCCTTTGTTGCCGACGAGCTTGTTGCCCGCGACGGTGATCGAGCAGAGCACCAGCACGTCGAGCGGCCTGTCGACTTCGGTCACGCGCAGCGACCAGCTCGTGCAGCCCGGCGTGTGACCATAGGTAAACACCGGCGTCAGGCTGACCCCACCCAAGGTCACCGGCCGGCCGTCGGCCAGCACGCGATCGACCTTCACCGCGGGGAAGCGGATCACGCCGTAGTTGGTCTGGCTCGGCGGCGTGCCGGTCTCGTAGGCGCGACGGTCGCCGGGGCTCGAAGCGAAGGCCGCGCCCGTATCGCGCTTGAGCCCAGCGATGGCTGCAACGTGATCGTAATGCGCGTGGGTCGCCAGCATCAGCTTCACGTCCTTGAGCCGGAATCCGAGCTCGGCGATCGAACGCTCGACCAGCGGCACGGCCTCCTCGATCCCGCCGTCGATCAGCACCAGACCCGCGCGGGTCTGGACGAGATAGGCGGCGATGCCTTCGGTGCCGACGTAGTAGATCGGCCCGACGACATGGAACGGCCGCGTCGGCCGCCCCCATTCGGCGGGGATGTCCGACGGCGAGGCGCCGATCCCCAGGAACGCCGCAGCGCAGAGCAGCAGGCGCCGCACGGCCTCAGTTGCCCTGGCGGCGCGCCATGAAGGCGAGGCGCTCGAACAGCATGATGTCCTGCTCGTTCTTGAGCAGCGCGCCGTGGAGCGGCGGGATCGCCTTGGTCGGATCGCGGTTCTGCAGCACGTCGAGCGGCATGTCCTCGTTGAGCAGCAGCTTGAGCCAGTCGAGCAGCTCGCTGGTCGAGGGCTTCTTCTTGAGGCCGGGGACGTCGCGCACTTCGTAGAACACGTCCATCGCCTTGGCGACGAGCGTCTTCTGGATACCGGGGAAGTGCACGTCGATGATCGACTGCATCACGTCGCGATCGGGGAACTTGATGTAGTGGAAGAAGCAGCGGCGCAGGAAGGCGTCGGGCAGTTCCTTCTCGTTGTTCGAGGTGATGACCACGATCGGGCGCTCCTTGGCAGCCACGCGCTCGCCCGTCTCGTAGACGTCGAAGCTCATGCGATCGAGCTCCTGGAGCAGATCGTTCGGAAACTCGATGTCGGCCTTGTCGATCTCGTCGATCAGCAGGACGGGCAGCTGGGGCGAGGTGAAGGCGTCCCAGAGCTTGCCCTTCTTGATGTAGTTCGCGATGTCGTGGACGCGCTCGTCGCCGAGCTGGCCATCGCGCAGGCGGGCGACCGCGTCGTATTCGTAGAGCCCCTGCTGCGCCTTCGTCGTCGACTTGACGTTCCACTCGATCAGCGGCGCATTCGCGGCCTTGGCGATCTCGATCGCCAGCACGGTCTTGCCCGTGCCCGGCTCGCCCTTGACCAGCAGCGGTCGGCGCAGCGTCACCGCGGCATTGACCGCGACCTTGAGGTCGTCGGTGGCGACATAGGAGCTGGTGCCTTCGAAACGCTGCATTTCGGTGTCCTGTGGAATTTCGGTTGCTGAGGCGGGTTAGGTTGTGCGGCGCAGCAAGGTCAAGCGCGATTGTCGCGATCGGCAGGTCCTGCGAGGTCCCCAAAAAGCAATCCCCGCGCCGGCCGAGTGGGGCCGACGCGGGGAGCGACGCCTATCGCGCAATCGCAAGGATTACTGCGGCGGCGTCGGATCGGCCGCACCGCCGGTCGCCTCGGCGAGCCGCTGCTTCATAGCCCGGAAGCGGAACAGCAGCACCACCAACGCCCCCAGCAGCAACCAGGGCAGCAGCAGCCCCGCGGCCGTGAGCAGGAAGGCCAGGAAGCCCTGCAGACTGCCGAACGAGCTGACCGCCGCCTTGCCGAAGGGATCGCTGGTAGCGGAGAACAGGCCTTCGCTGGCATAGGTCAGGCTCATCGGCGTCGTGGCGAGCGAGGCCTCGCTGTCCTGACGGCCGCGCTGCTCCTCGCCGAGCTGGCTGCGCAGCTCTTCGGCGCGCTGGGCGAGTTGGCGTCTTTCCTGCTTCGAGGTACCGGGCGCCTTCAACCGCGCCTCGATCCGCCCTAGCTGGGCTTCGAACGCGCCGCTGCGGCGCTGCGACTGCGCGATGGCGCCGCCGGCATCGTCGCCGGCGACCGAGGCCCGGCCGATGCTGCCATCGGCCTTCTCGACTGCGGCGATCGCCTCGCTGCCGAAGCCGTGAGCGATCTCGGGCGCCAGCATCAGGTCGAGATGGGCAGAGACTTTGCCTTCCTCGGGCTGGTCGTAACTCATGCCGACCACCTGGCAGCGCTTGGCGCCGAGCCGCTCGCAGGCCGCAGCATGCTGCTGCTGGACACCGGCGATCGCCTTGACCGGCAAGGTGAAGGCATAGCGGTAGGTGAAGGCTACTCCCGGCGCGACCGCCTGGCCTATGTCGGGTATCCGCGCCTCGTCGCGCCGGGCTTCGGACGCGACGCTGCTATCGACCGCAGCGACGTTCTCCGTCGCCTCGGTCGCTTCGCTCGCGGCCTCTTCCGATGGGTGTTTCGAACAGCCTGCCACGAGAAGCAGGACGGCTGATGCAAGCACGAGATGTGGGGGATTCAGGGAACGCATGAACGCCTCTCCCAAGAAAAGCGATCGGGGTGATCGCGACTCACTTTCTACCGATATGATAGACTTTACTCAACGACGAAGCGTTCATTACGAACGATAAAGTGTTTAGCTAGGTTACTATGTGGCAAAAATAAGGCAAATCCGGCCCAGCATTTGGGCTGTTCAATGGACTGTTTGCCGGCGGTCTTGCGCGATAGGGTAGGCGCTCCGCGGGTTGGGAAAGCGCTATGTACGAAACGATCGTAACGGTCCTGGTCTGGGTCTCGGCGCTGGCCAGCGGTTTGATGGCGGGGCTCTATTTCGCTTTCTCCAGCTTCATCATGCGCGCGCTCGGCGGGGTCGAACCGACGGCGGGGATCGCCGCGATGAACGCGATCAATCTGACCATCGTGCGCTCGGCCTTCCTGCCGCTGTTCCTCGGATCGACATTGGTCGCCGCGGTACTCGCCGTGATCGGCATCGTCGATCGCGAAACGCCTCACGCCCTACCCATGCTGGCCGGCGGCGCGATCTACGTCGTGGGCATGTTCGGCGTGACGATGGCCCGCAACGTGCCGCTCAACGATGCGCTGGCGAAGGTCGATCCCGCGAGCGGCGAGGGGAGCGCGCTATGGCGTCGCTACCTTGGCCAATGGACGCGCTGGAACCACCTGCGCACGCTGGCCTCGCTCGCTGCCTGCGCGCTGCACGTCCGGACGATCTCGCTAGTCTGAAGCCGCGAGGCGCAGGAGGCGTTCGGCAAGGCCGGCGAACCGCTGCGGATCGACCGCTGCCGCGGGATCGTTCCAGCTTGCGGTGACCGCCATCCATCCGCCCGACTTGCGCCGCATCAGCCAGGCCAGCGAGATAACCCCGACTTCCGAACCGCCCTTGTAGCCGACATAGGCGAAGCGCTCGCGCAGGTCGCGGGCCATGGTCGGAGCGACGCCGAGGATCGCCAGCACGCGCGGATCGCGGCTCTGGCGCAGGCCGTCTAGCACGCGCGCGACGTCGGCGGGCGAAGCGAACCATTCGATGGTCTCGATCGCCGTCGGCGCTCCGTCGAGCGCGGTGAGGTCGGCATCGGCGAGGATTTTCTCCGTATCGAGCCCGGCGAGAATGCGCGCCTGGCCGGCCTCGTCGGCCCGCGCATAGGCTTCGCGGGTCGACGAGGGCGACAGTTTGAGCGCGAAGCTCTCCGCCGTCGTCAGCAAGGGCAGCATCCGCGCGGGATCGGAATGGCCCGTGGCGCGCACCCGCGCGGCCACGCGCTCGCGCCCGACGAGCCCGATCAGCACATCGGTCGCGGTGTTGTCGCTCATAGAGATCATCAAGGTCGCCAAGGTCTCGACCGTGACGGGCGCGTCGGCGGGCCAGTCTTGCGTGACGCCGCTCGGCAGGCTGCGCGGGCCGAGGCGGACGACCTCGTCCCAGCGATGGCGGCCCGCGGCCACGTCCGCGGCCAGGGCGTCGAGCACCCAGAGCTTGAACACCGAGCCTATCGCGAACTGGCTGTCTGCATGCGCCGCCGCGATCGGACTGGCCTGACCGAGCCGAACGAGAGCGAAGCCGCTGCGCCCCGGCAGCGCGGCGAAGTCGGCGGCGATCGTCCTGGCATCGTCCGCGAGAGGCACGGCCGAGCCGATCCGGAGCCCGGTGACACGTCCCGGCGCACGCGGCTCGATCGAGAAGCTGGCCACGGCCGTGGCCTTTTCGAAGCGAAGCGTAAACCGGCCGCTCGTCGGCGTGACCGGCACCAGCCCCTCGGCCGACCGCAGCGCGCCGTTGGCAGCCTCAAGCCGACGGACCAGGTCTGCGAGTTGGGCAGGAGGCACCGCGATCAGGAACGGCGGGGCGAAGACCCGCTCGGGCGCCTCACGCGCTAGCAGCACCGAGACGATGTCGGTCACGCGTTGATCGAGCGTCGATGCGGGCTGCTGCGCCGCGGCCATCGACGACATCGCCAAACACCATAGGGCAACGAGATATCGCAACATCGCCAGCGCCTCGGCGCGCGCCCGATTGCGCGCGCACCAGACATCGCGGCCCCAGACATGGCTGTCAACTTGCTCGACATGCGATGGATAGACGCAACGGCCCGCCCGCACCCGACCAATATATCCATCCAGATCAGGAAGATGTCGCACGGCGATTTCGGAGATTTCGTCAACTTGAGGCTTCCCGACCATCATGATCTGATCCCCGGACACCAACCGCGAAGGGGGATAATCATGGCCATTACTTTCAATCAGGAAGAGCAGGACGCCGATGTAGAGGCATTCTTTGACGAACCGGCGTTCGAGGAACGCGCGCTCAGCTGCTGGGGCATCGGCCCGCTCGAAGTCTGCGCGACCAAGGTCGCGGCCGATCGCGTCGATGTCGACATCAAGCTTACGGGCGTCCGCATCGGCAGCGGCACCCTGACTGCCGCCAACTCCAGCATCTGCGCCTCGGCATCGGTCGCCATCGTCAAGGCGAAGGTCTGCGTCACGGCGGACTTCCCCGGGCAGGTCGTATGGGTCGAAGGCAAGGTCTGCACGCGCAAATTCCCGAGCGGCTGGAGCTGCCGGGGCTTCAAGAGCAAGATCCTGGCCTGGTGACCCCACGAAGACCGGTCGCCCAGGCGGCCGGTCTTCG
>SECS01000373.1 GCA_004211435.1 Novosphingobium sp.
GCGCGGTTGCCGGGTCGAGAGTCTGCGTTGCCATGGCCGGGCGCTAGCATCGCGCCCCAAGCTTGTCATCCACGCGCTTTTACTTCGGCAACGCGCGCGAATTCGAATCGATTCCTCCGGTTCGGATCGATTCATGATGAATGGTTTCCGCGCGATCACTCCGTTCGTCGACAACGAGCCTCACTTCGGCGTGAATTGAGTGCCCGGATTCGCGCCGGACTTTGCAAACTGCTAGCCGCCGCGCCGGTGGGAAAAGATTAATCACGGGGTCGTTTTGAAAGCTACGCGCGCTGGCGGCGTAATGGACCGCTTGCGGACACACTTCCCGGAACGCGAATTCTTCATGCGTTCGCAGGGACAGGTCCGCTTCATCAAGATTTCATCGAAGCTGCAGATGGCAGCGGCGGGAATCGTCGCGGCCTTGCTGCTAGCCTGGGTGGTCACGATGGCCACCGTGGCGATCTCGCAACTGCTGTCCACGCGCGACCGCGTCGCCTTGCTCGACCGCGAAGCCAAGGTGACCACGGCCGAGAGCCGCGTCACCGAATATCGCAACGATCTCAAGGCTGTAGCGGCCGATCTCGATCGCCGTCAGGACTTCATCCAGAAGATGGTCGAGTCAGAGATGGGGGCTCTGCCCGGCGACGTGCAGGCCGGCGAGACCGTCTCCGATAGCCGCGGCGAAGCCGGGCGCACGGTCAACAAGGTCAGCGCCGCCCTGCCCGAAGCCGCCGGTCTCGCGCGGATCGAGGCGCGTCAGCTCGCCTTCGTCGAACAACTCACCCGCCTCGCCGATCGTCGCTCGGGCCGCGCCGCCCAGGCGATCCGTTCGCTCGGACTCAATCCCGAACAGATGATCGCGCAGCTCGACGATCGCAGCGCCCAGGGCGGTCCGCTGCTTCACCTCGCAACCTCGGCCAATGGCGCGATCGACCCGCGCTTCCAGCGCATGGGTATGAGCCTGGCCCGGATGAACCTGCTCGAGCGCGGCCTCGCGGGCATCCCGCAGGTCGAGCCGGCCGACATGGACTATGTGTCCTCGGGCTTCGGCTATCGCGCCGACCCCTTCACCGGCGAGGGCGCGTTCCACGCCGGGCTCGATTTCAAGGGCCCGATCGGTGCGCCGGTCCATGCTGCGGCCAAGGGCACGGT
>SECS01000374.1 GCA_004211435.1 Novosphingobium sp.
AGCACCGCCGCGACGATGATGTAGGGCAGGATGACCGTCTGGGCGTCGGCGTAGCGCTCGGCGGCGGTCAGCACGACCTCGCCGTCGGCGACGCCGCCCTTGGACCGGCTGAGGATCAGATAGCCGGCGAACAGCGGCGCCAGGGTGGTGCCCAGCGAGTTGAAGGCCTGCACCAGGTTGAGGCGCGAGGAGCTGGTCGCCGGCGGTCCGATGACAGCGACGTAGGGGTTGGCCGCGACCTGCAGCAGGGTGATGCCGCTGGCGATCACGAACAGCGCGATCAGCACCAGTTCATAGGACGCCAGCCGCGCCGCCGGGACCATCGCCAGGGCGCCGACGGCCATGGCCAGCAGGCCGACGACCATGGAGCGCTTGTAGCCGATCCGCTCGATTAGCTTGGCCGATGGGATCGACGCCACGAAATAGGCGATGAACCAGACCGACTCGATCAGCGTGGTGCGGGTGTAATCCAGTACGAACACGCTGCGCAGGTGCGGCAGCAGCGCGCCGTTGATGACGGTGATGAAGCCCCACATGAAGAACAGCGAAGCCAGCAGCGTCAGCGCCGGGCGATAGGGTATCGAGCCGCCGGATGCGATCGCGGTCGAAGGTCCTGTGGGTGCAGGCATCGTTTCCTCCCGACCGCTTGGCGCGGCTCTATTTGTCGGAGTATAACGACGCCAATCGCGCGTCAACGCGCTGAACCTTCGAGGGAGGGGTCATGACCGCAAGTCGGTTCTCGGGTCTGGCGGCCGGCGTTTTCGCCGCCGTCGCACTGGCGTCCACAGGCGCGCAGGCTGCCGACGCGCGACGCGAGGCGGCCGGAACACTGGCCGACGGGCGGGCGGTCGAGGCCGTCGTGCTGAGCAACAGTCACGGCGTCTCGGCGCGCGTCCTGACCTATGGAGCGACGCTGCAGTCGCTGATCGGACCGGACCGGCAGGGGCGTCCGGCCGATGTGGTGCTGGGCTACGACAACGCGGCCGACTTCGAGAGCCGGCCCAACTACTTCGGGGTGACGGTCGGGCGCTACGCCAACCGCATCGCCGGCGGCCGCTTCGACCTGGATGGACGCACCTACCAGCTGCCGCTGAACGACACGACCAACAGTCTGCATGGCGGAACGGTCGGGTTTGACA